>CALZGZ010000326.1 GCA_945787105.1 uncultured Gammaproteobacteria bacterium | reverse complement strand
GCAATCGTACCGCCGGCAAGCAATGTCACTTTGCCGAAATACGATTCGCGTACTCTCATGGAGTATTAACCCGCATATTGCACCAGTCGGCCACCGGCCTTAACGGAGCTGATTGAAATACCGGTTGCATTTATAGAATCTTGCCCTTTTGGCCTGAGTGCGTTTTGTATACGGCCGACGTCCTATCCGGGCTCTGGCTAGTCCAGGTGCGCCTGCACTTGGACTTCACTCAAGCGATAGCTACGGCTATGACTTTCGCTCCAGTCCGGCGCTTGTCCCCGCACGCAGGGGGTTCAGCCGCCCCTGTCCTGCACCAGCTTCCCGGATACTGGTGCAATACGCGGGTTAATCTTGGATATGCGCCGGTTGCACTCAGCCAGGTCACGGCAGTCTACACGACCCCTGGTGCGGGCAAAGCGTGCCAGTCGATCCGCCGAATAGGAGGCGGCATAATGGCTTGGTCCCTCAATTACTTGATCTGAATGGGAAGCATGCACCGCCGGCGGCGTCGGCTTATCGTTTGATCTTGAACGCGCGTGCCGCGGGAAAGGCGTTGTAGACCTCCTCGAACAAGCGTTCGTCATATCGGCCGAGCAGATACATCTGATTGAAGTTCGAATGAAACACCTCGTCGCTTAGTAAATATACGGCGTAGGGCGGTCTGTCTTTTAACAACACTTGTAAAACAAGCCCACTGTCGTGCGGGTAATCGATGGTGTGCGCGACATGGCCATCTTTGATCAGCACTGTTTGCCTCAAATCCTTGCCCGCAGCGATTTCACCGTTACGTAAATTGATCTGTACCTCGCCGCAGTTTAGATTGTCGCCAATGTAGCTGTTACAGGTGAGAACCTTGTAGCCCTCTGTCGATTTACTTCCTGAGGTGAAGTCCCATGCACCAATGTGCTGAATGGCGGAAAATTTTCGGATCATGTCGGCGGTAAACAACACATGGATGTTGGGTCGATCCAGCGGTTTCTTGTAGTGGGCGACACGTTCGACCAGCGCCGTCTTTGAACGCAACTGATCGAGCAATGTTTGGATGCCGCGGTTGCCGTGGGCATCGACGAAATTGATGATGTTGTGGAGTCGTTGTGGGTCATCATCCACCAGGCTTTTGGCCACAAAATACGTTTGCGGCGAACGTTGCGCACCACCGTCGTGATAAACTCCCAATCCGGTCGCGTGAGCGATCACGTAGCCCATATCCCACCAAGTCCAAAGCCGCGAGTCGCGTGGTAGCCGGTCTTTAAGGTCTTGAAGAGCAGCGTAAATCGGCGCCGGAATTGCTGGCTTAAAGGTCGTCCCAATCGCTGTCTTGGGCGCCAGCCAGAACCCGAACAAGACCAATACCAATGCATAGACGGCGCCGTCGCTTACCAGGGATCGTTGCCGGAGCACCCAGCCACGAGCCCTGCCGACACGCAGTAAGCCGTGCACCGCCAGGGTAACCAAATAACCCAAACCGATACCGATGAAGGGCGCCAAATAGATGATGAATCGTCGCGAGCTATAAAAAGAGAGAAGTCCGAGGATGAAAATCGGCAATACGGGAATCATCTTGCGCCAGCGCAACCCAGCGAGAAATAAAAATGCAACAAATCCGAGAACCGCCGCATCACCTGGGTTGAGTATCGATGAAAATACCTCACTCCAGGGCAGCGCTTTAACCTCGGAAATGGTCGTCATTACATTAGGAAAATCCATTTGCATATCGACAACCGCGGGTGTATCGGTGCGCAAATATGCCTCTACAAACCGGCTGAGGCTTGAAAAACCCAACGGCAGTTGATTAGGGTTGGCTGCTATGAGATACGCCACGCCACACAGCAGAATGTTCTTCACCGCCACACCTTGAACCAACAGGTAGGCAACTAAGATGACCCCATAGACAATTGCCAACCCCGGTCGCGAATACCACAGGTGGAAGCCATACATGCCGAATCCCGCGGCGACCGATAGCAATACAAGTTGTGTTCGCGACATCTCTCGGCGCATGAGCAGAATCAAAAAGGAAATAAGCCAAGGGAAAAATAAATTGAGCGCGTCGGTATCCGCCCAACCGGCGCCACTGCGCCGATAGTACTCATGGCAAAACGTCGCGATCAGCCCACCCATTACTCCGGCAGCGGGGTATCCCAAACGCCAGCAGTACAAAAACAAGGGAATGATGAATAGGCTCGAGAGCAACGGGGTGAGATAAATTCCCGCACAGTGCACATCGCCGTCACAGAATTGGCTGCCAAGGACCAACAACCGGCTCAGTAATGGGAGCGCTTGCGGCTGCAGCTGCGGCAACCATTCCAGTTCATGACGCCACCACAACCAGGGAGACACCTCCTCGTGATACTGACGGCGCTCATAGACGCGCAATGGATCACGGGCATGGGGTTCGTAACTGCCGGTCTTAAAAGCGTCAGCCCAACGCAATGCGTAATACGCATCCAACGTCGCCATCACCGGGGTTCCACGGGTGACGCTAAGGTCCGTTTTCTTTAACCAATTCTCGTACTGTTGAATCCGTATGGTGTTCGCGAAAACCACACATAAAAGTGCGATCACCAAACCTATCCATAGGGACGCTAGATGATTCGAAGTGTTGGCTTTGTGATCCATTCAGGTAGCTGTATAGATCAACGGGTGTGGGTGTGCAATGCGTAATTCTCTGCTTAAGTCAATGGCTAACACAATCTTGCCGCCGACAGCAATGCTGCTAACCTTGCACCCGCGCGAAGGGCGTCTGGCTGCTTCTGATCCATCTGCTGACGGCTGCCGTCAAGCGGCTCGGACCGGGTGGTGTAAACGGCATCATTGCTGAGAATCTCCTGCTCAAGCAGCAACTACTCGTCGTGTATCGCCCCCGGCAACGGGGCCCGAATCCGTCGCCGGCCAACCGCTATCTTCTAGCCCGCATTGCGAAAACATCCGAGGGCATTCGACCCTCGACGCGGTCTGGATTTCACGACTGCGTGGTTCGTCGAAAATATCAAACGCTGTTCTCGCCACACGGCAGAGGCAACCCCCAGACCCTCCGTAAAGATCGACGATTTCCGGTAGCCGGTGCATTGCCGTGGGGTGGCCCATCTCCTGCTCGCCGCTTAATCGATAATTCGACGCCGACAGGTCACCCTTGCGCAGTTGCGATTCACTTCGCTCGCTGTGGTCAGCTCACGGGAGGACTTTCACCTCCAAGATCGCGCCCGTGCTGGGCGCACAAGAAAAACCCCGCCGGAGCGGGGTGTTTCAATTCTCTATGTCCAAATAGGACTGACACAATTTTTGCTAAATGGGGTCTGGGACGCATATTACTGTGATGTTAGCCGGGTTTGCATTCGATGCATTGTCATCGCATCCACCGCCGTCAGTTGCGTTATCGGAGCATACTGCTCCCCATGCATTGCGAGAGCTGGAGATATCGCTTATGCATAGCGATATATCTAAGCCTGTCCCTGCCTCACAGGATGCTCCCCCGCCGATCGCAACGAATCCATCCGGGCAATCGCAAGACCATGCTGAAGCTCCTGACGGGACAGTCGTACTCGTCGAGGGTGGCGTGCAGGTCACCACCCGGAATTCGGCTAGTCCCGACGGCCCCGTTGGTCCGGATGGACCACTTGGCCCCGTTGGTCCGGATGGACCGCTCGCACCGGTGGGACCGCTCGGACCGGTTGGACCACTGGGACCGGTCGGACCCGCTAGGCCCTGCGGACCGGTTGGACCGCTCGGACCGGTGGGACCGCTCGGACCGGTTGGACCACTCGGACCCGGATCACCCTGCGGACCGGTTGGACCGCTCGGACCGGTTGGACCACTCGGACCCGGATCACCCTGCGGACCGGTTGGACCGCTCGGACCGCTTGGACCGCTCGGACCGGATGGACCGGATGGACCGACCGCACCGATGGTCAGGTCGTACTCATCATACCCATCAAACGGTTCTTCGGTGTCCGACCCCGTTTGCACAATCAACAGGTAATCCCCCGCATCCGGTAACCCACCCAAGTTGCAGGTGATCATTTCTGGGGTATTCAGGATGCAGCTACCCGTGATGTCGCCGGGACTGCCCGGGCCCGGCTCACCGAGCGTGATCTGTAACGGGCCATCGGCGTCAAAACCGGTACCGAAAATCACAATGGTGTCAGGATCCTGCACCACCACCTCGGTAATTTGCAGCGGGGTGTCCTCTTCGCCCGTGGGCTCGACCGTTAGCAGCCCCGCGTCGATGTTTCTCTTGTTTTTCCCGTCCCCTAGAGTAATACATCTCGTGCGCCCCGTCGTACGGTCCGCATCGCTATCCTTTCCCGCCGGTCCCACTTCTTGGAGGGTAAAGTAATAACCACTGGGTAACTCGAACACAACCTTGTATTTCCCGGCCTCCAGCCCCTCAAACTTATAATACCCCTCGGGACCGGTAATGGCGGTCGCCAATCCCCGGCCCTGGCAATTCTCGAGGCGAACCAATACGTCTTCAATCCCCGCTTCACTTGGATCCTGGAACCCCCAGTTGTAGACATCGTGCCACACACGATCGCCAATGCTTGACGCCAGTACCGATGCCGGGAACGTGCCCGCGGCGATTAGAGCCATCCCCAGGATCGTCGCTGTTGCGCGGTCGCGTTTGATAGTCGTAGTTCGCAGCATAGTACCTCCTCAATAGAGGGGTTGATGGTTACCATTAGAGGACACCCAAACCCGCGCACAAGCAAATCGCAGATGCGCAATACCACGCGCGGATAAATCCGGCGTGTCCGAAACGGGTCCTTCGTCCTGTAATCCGATTATTCGCTTACTCCAGGCAGGTCATCCCTCCTGGTGTACTGGTATCGCAGCAAGCGCCGTGCCACCTGCGCTAACCCTTTGTTTTTTGAATACGATTGCGGATTACCCGCGCCCATCCCCGCTGGCCCGCGTCTCAATATTGACACTGCACACGGGACGGTCTCGCTTGCATTTAAGACAAAAAAACAAAGCGTTGTAGCGCACAGCCGACCCAGGTTGTCACTCGTCTCAGATTTGAGACAGAAAAACCGGGACGGTTTCACTGCTGTCCCACTAAGTGGAAGGGCTATCGTCCAAAATCCTACATCTATAAGGCCGTGGCTGATGCCACAATATGTAGAGACATGAGATCAATCTGGTGACGACATTCCCGAAGCATAATCATCACCTTAAAACCAGGGAGTCTGACCCATTGATTCTTTCCTTCTGAGTCTTTCGACTGTGCTCAGGACAGGGCTTTATTGTTGTCATCCCGACAAGCGCAGCGCGGCTTGTGCTGCGCGGAGTCGCAGGGAGGGATCTCACCCTGTGGCACGTGGCCGCCCCCATCCAGCACGGTGAGATTCCTCGCGCGGCTCGGAATGACATGAATTGCTGGCACCACTTGTTAGTGGGACAGCAACGGGGACGGTTTACTTATTTCACGGCACAGGGATTGCCATCAAAAACAGTAACGCATGCGTTCTCGCGCAAGGCGCTTGCAGAATATAAGTAACCTGTCCCCGATTTTACCGCAATGATCAACAGCTCACCGGCCGCCTCGAACCGCGCGCACGTGGGTCGGGAAGTCCTTACTGTTGGGGAACACATCGCCAAGGGTGAAACCGACGAGCCACGCTTTGGTCGGGTCGCTGGTGCTGGAGGTAGACGACCAGTAGAAGGACGTATCCGTCGGCCCGAATGTCGCGTCTATACATGGTGGAGAGGAACACGGAACCGGCCCGGCAACTATGGTCTGGAGTTCCGGGATGTTGGAAACGCGCCAGTCGCAGTGGTTGGCAAAACAGGTCGCGGACGGGTCATCGGTGGCGTCCAGATTCAACCTCGCTAAGAAATCAGTATACAGCGTCCCGTCCGGCGCGGTGCCCGTGTCCGGGGTGGCTGACCAGGTGTATGTGTTTTGCACACAGTGTACATCACGGTCTACCTGATCGACGTCGAGGCACTGATCGTCGGTGGCTGCCAGTTTTTTCTCCCACATCAGGCCCGTCTGATTGTCGGTGATTGTCCCATCGGCGTTGTCCACAAAGCGATCCACCGCAGGCGCCTCTACCTCTATCAG
>CALZGZ010000325.1 GCA_945787105.1 uncultured Gammaproteobacteria bacterium | reverse complement strand
TACCTGGAGAATGTTCTTTGGACATGAAACCCTCCTTCAGATCCGATCGTGGTCAGGTACATAGGGTTTTCGTATCTTAACGCTTCTTGTCGATCGGGTAGAGTGGAAAGTATATTCACTATTTGAATCCCTGTACGTCGTCCCTACGCTCCGCGGCACTTGTGCATCCTGCACATCGTCCTGCACGACCCACCAAATCTGCGCGTTTTACTAAACGCAAATCTTAGCCCTCCCGCAGCGAGACATTTCCTGATCGTGATTAATCGTTAGCACCCCTCGTTGGTGTTCGCGGTCCACCCGAGCTGCCGATCAAGTTGTTCTTTGCGGCTATATTGTTAGTGTGCTAGTATGTGTACATCCAAACACACTCTGGATGCGACATGACTCAGTCCACCACTATGACGATACGCCTGGAACCAGAGCTTAAATCCCGTCTGGATAAGCTATCTGCAGCTACGCGACGCAGCAAGTCATTTCTTGCCGCTGAAGCGGTTCGCGAGTTTATAGAACTGAACGAATGGCAGATTGAAGAGATAAAAGCCGGCGTCAAGGAAGCGGACGCGGGAGATTTTGCCAGCGACCAAGAAATCCGGGCTGTTCTCAACAAGTGGGGCGTTGATGGAGATTAAATGGTTAAGGACGGCACTGAGAAACTTAGATCAAGAAGCGAAGTACATTTCCAAAGACAATCCCCAGGCAGCTCGGCTCGTAGTACAGCGTATTCAGCACACCGTTTTGTTCTTGAGAGATAATCCTTCTCTGGGTCCCCCCGGCCGGTTGCCAGGCACCCGCGAACTTGTTATTCCTAAAACCCGCTATATCGTGCCTTACCGTGTACGTCCTCGTTTACAACGGATCGAGATCCTACGCGTATTTCATGCGTCGCGTAAGCTACCAGAACGCTGGTGAGAGATGACGTGGTCAACCTTTTTGGTACACCCAGTTAAGCAACTTTCGTTTCAGTGGTAACCGGATAGAGTCCCTTTTCCTTCGCTTCCAAGATAACAATTTCTGTGATGTCTCCGTTCTCGGCATAACTGATATTCACGTTCCAGCCGTGAGATTCTTCTCTCGCTACGTTGCTATCACTTAGGTGAATCACCAGAATATCGTCTTCGGGATAGTATGTAGTCTTCATGTTTCCACCTCTTGCCAACGTGGCATGAGCGTTTTAATTACCAGCGCTTCTTCGAGAACGGCAGCCGCGCACAATTTATTGTCTGTTCGATCCGCATAGCTCTTGAAGATCCAAAGATGTTTGTCGTCTTTGCGTTTTATAGTGCCAGTCTCGATTAGGTCCAATGCGATATATTAAAGCTATCCAAGGTCTCAATGGTGGTGATTCACTAATGGCGGCGCAAATATCCATTGACAAGGAACAGATCGGTCAGTTTTGTCGGCAGAACCATATCCGAAGGTTGTCTCTATTCGGTTCTGTGTTGCGAAAGGATTTCAACCTCGAAAGCGACATTGATGTACTCGTTGAGTTCGAGCCAGAGTGCGTACCTAAATTCTTTGGGATCGCTCGCATCGAGCGGGAGTTGTCGGAGCTATTCGGTGCGCGCAAGCTCGATATGCGTACGGCGGAGGACCTGAGCAAATATTTCCGGAACGCGGTGCTGAAAGAGGCGGATTTGCAATATGCGCAAGGATGATACGTATCGGGCGACGAAGGCAGTTGATGCTTTGCCAAGACGTCTGTTATTGCAGGCCGTTTGAGTATAAAAATTGCGTCCGACGTTTGGTATAAGGTCTGAGAGTAGGAATCGGTAACGCGCTGGCGTGGAATGACTTCCCGTGACTGCCTAAATACCACTGCGTTAACGGAATCGCCGCCTGAGCCGTAAACTTTGTTGTGTAATTTGAACCTATGGCATGATGATACAATGCCGACAGTCGTAAGGGTTGGTCCATATCGCTTCTTTTTCTATGCTGGCGATCGCGGTGAACCGATACACATTCACGTCGAAAGAGACGACAATGTTGTTAAGTACTGGCTTGATCCTGTCAGGCTACAAACGAGCGGGGGATTCGGGTCGGCTGAACTTCGGCGGATTCAGCGAATCGTTGAGGAAAATCGAGAGAATTTGATCGAGGCATGGCATGAGTATTTCGGCGAGTGACCTTCGCCCGGCACTGGCGGAGGATGTGAAATTGACCCGAGACGAACTTCGAGTCGTTCTGAGCGATGGTCGCACTATCGCGGCTCCTCTTACTTGGTATCCACGCCTGTTGCATGGGACGCCTGACGAGCGTGCTGATTGGCGACTTATCGGGAGGGGGTCGGGCATTCATTGGGAATCCCTAGACGAGGATATAAGCGTGGCGGGTCTGTTAGCTGGCCTCCCGTCCGGTGAAAGTCAGGAGTCGTTCAAGAAGTGGCTCAGCGCACGCGGAAAAGGAACAAAAAAACGGACGAAGTGATGCTGCGCTCCGCGGCACTTGTGCATCCTGCACGTCGGCCGCTCTCGCGCAGTCGCGCCCTAGTTCCGGGGACAGTTCACTTATCTGTACATAACTTTGGCGATGGTCTACTCACCTATCACAGACGACATCGAAAAAGACCAGTTACATTAAACTACCACCCAACATATCCACAGATAAGTGAACTGTCCCCGGAATGCCCGCCACACCTTTGGACGCCAAGGCTGAAGCCTGGGCTTTGTATCTTGCTCTGACTGCAACAGTGCCTTTGGCGGACAAGCTCGGTTTGTTCGGAAAAGTTAGGTGCGGTCTATTGGGACATGGAATCAACGATTACCGTCACCGGTCCGGGGGGTCCAGTAACCTTTGATAATGATGATGATGGCACGAGTTTTGCTGTCGGTCTCGGTGCGGAGTTCAATATAACCGAACGCTTCGGACTTCGCGCCGAGTGGGAAAGGGCCTTCGATGTCGGTGAAAAAGATACAGTGGGAGAGACGGATATAGATTTATTCACAGTTGGTGCCGCTGTCTTTTTCTGAGTTTCTTAGCCCTTTGTCGGTTCTCGCACTGCGCGTCACCGTCGGATGGTTCTAGACGGTGGTGCGTATCTTGTCTGCTCATCCTGCACGGCCCGCCAATTTTATGAAACGGAAATTGATCTGTCCCCCTTACTCAATCTCTAGTAAATTATTAAACTATGGTCACCCACGTATCGGATCTTCCGCGACCAATGACACATGGGAATTCCCGAATGGCCACAACAGCAGGATCGATGAAGAATCGCCCGCTCTCTTGGGTGGCACTGATTGCACTTTTGATGTCGATCATCACCATAGCTGTTGTGGTGCTGTCTACCATGGGATTCCGCATGGAGTGGTGGGGCTATGCCAGCTCACTCAAGATATTACGCGGTGCGGTATATGGTGGCGTTATTGCCATCGTTTTCTCACTGCTCGGAATCTTCATAACATGGCCCGGGCGAAAACGCGGGGGCCTTGTTTTCAGCATAATAGGGGTAAGCATTCTCTTGCCGTCCCTCGCTATGCCGCTCTACTGGCATTATTCAAAATCGAAGCTGCCGCCTATTCAGGATATTTCCACGGATCTGGAAAATCCCCCTGAATTTTGGGAAGCTCCCACCTCGAGAATTACACATCCGGGCGCAGCCGTGGCCGAACAACAGCTAATGGCCTTTCCGGACATCCAGCCCGCTATGTTCTCCGAAGCGAAAGATCACTTATTCGACAAGGCCGTGGCTCTAGTGCGAGACTTTGGTTGGAAGCTGGTATCCGCCGATTCTAGCGAAGGCCGAATCGAAGCGACGGTCACTACCTTCTGGTACGGCTTCAAAGACGATGTCGTAATCCGTCTTACCGAGACTGACGCGGGAACAAAAGTAGATATGCGTTCCACCTCCCGCTTCGGTGGAGGGGGTGATGGCGGTTCCAATGCAAACCGAATTCGAGCTTTTCTGGCGGCACTGAAAGAATAAGATAACCCAATACGGGGTAGTGCATGTTTTCGTACCAACAAGTCAGCAGGAAGGCTGCGCAGTGAGCGTTCTATTTGCATAATCATCTTAATAAAATGCGATTCGTGCGTCTCGGTAGGATGTGTATGAGTCAGTAGGGGCTCGCGATGACGCTCGCCGACCTTGGGAGACAAAGACGATGCACGTTTTTATAGGTGTCGTCGATGCGATTCACGAGTTCATGACACCGCTAGAATCCAAGGAAAGACGCCTGATTCAGCTCGCACCTTGACCGTGGACCGATGACGATGGCTTGGAGTGAAGCGGCATAGACAATCATATGTGTTTTGGGCGTAATAGGACAGACCCCGATCACCGATTAAAGAATAAACTGCACGAGGAAATACGGCGAGCTATTGATGAGAACCACGTGTCACGCCCGGATATTAATCGTGGGATAATTGATCGCCTCTAGGGAGACTACGCAATACAGAAATTTTCGTTGAGCACTTCGAAATACCGTGCCGGACTCTTGCCGGAGTGAGTCGTACATCCTTGTGCGATTCGCTCGGATGCGCAACGGACATCCCGCATGTTTAAAGGAAGAATCAGTAACTTACTGATTCCATTTCTGACTTTTAATCAGGTGGTCGCAGATTCGGGGTTGCTCTCGCGCGGTCGATCCCGGCGGTCCCGACCTATCTCGACACTAGCACCTCCCTGTACGTCGTCCATGCGCTCCGCCGCACTTGTGCATCCTGCGCATCGGCCTGCACGGCCCACGACATTTGCGCGTTTTATTAAACGCAAACCCTAGTAGTCGCGCGGCGAGACATGGAAGCGGAATGTTTGCCTGCAATAGCACAAGTGAATCTCGGGGTAGAAGACCCAGGAACGTACAGATCCTGTTTCGCGCACGGACCTGCTCTGTGGAACTTAACTAAGTGTCGCCGGTCCATCTCACTCTATCCCCGTTAGGTGACAGCAGATGAGAAGGGCGAGCGCGTTTTGCACACTGTTCTGTGTACCGTTGTTATACGGCTTTTCTCTAGAATCGCTGTTCGCACCCAAAGCCCGACTCTGGGAGGTGTGGTTGCCCCATGCAGAACTAGCCAATCAACGAGTGGATCACACTGTCTGGGGTCGGATCCTCGAACGTTATGTTGTCACCGACGAAAGTGGCATTAACCGGTTTAACTATCGCGGTGTAACTCCGAAGGACCGAGAGGCGCTGGATTCCTATCTGCACCGGCTGGAAAAGCTGGAAGTTAGCGGCTTGGCACGCCGCCAGCAATTAGCGTACTGGATCAATCTGTATAACGCGAAAACCGTGCAGATCGTGTTGGACCACTATCCAGTAACGAGTATTCGCAAGATAAATTTGGGCGGCTTTTTCAAACGGGGCCCGTGGAAGGCGCGGGTGCTAAATGTAGAAGACAGACCGCTGAGCCTGAATGACATCGAGCATCGCATCCTGCGACCGATCTGGACGGATCCTCGTATTCACTACGGGGTCAACTGTGCTGCAGTAGGTTGTCCTAACCTCCAACGCGAGTCCTTCACTGCGGAAAACAGCGAAGCATTACTCAACCGGAGTGCGAGAGAATACGTTAACCATCCACGCGCTGTGGCTTTCAAGGAAGACGGCAGTCTCCGGTTATCCAGCATATACGATTGGTTCAAGTCGGATTTCGGCGCTTCCCAAGCAGCGGTCATCGAACATCTGAAACGGTTCGCGGAACCGGCTCTAAAACAACGCCTCAGCGGCGCGCGCAAGGTCAGCGATTATGACTACGACTGGTCGTTGAACGACACCGGATCCGGAGACAGTTAGGTAATCGCAGCGACGTGCGTAGGAAGTCGAGACCAGTTTGAGGCGAATAGTCGGCTTTGTAGCGAGAAAGTTTCGTCAAAGTGGACCGACCTTCTCGCCGACGCAGAAGATTGATTCTAAGTCCAACACACGGCTAATTAGTGGGTCGCTCGTGGCGGGCCGATTGGTACAAGCGCGCCAATATCGCCGGTGGGACGCGCAGGTGGAACAAGCCATGGAGCAACACCCAGCCGCTCACGATCGCCCAAGACCGGCGGCGCCGAAAACGACGTGATGAAGTGACCAGCGGCGGCTCTTCTATACAGACGGTGTTGCCGGCACGCTCCATACGCCGCACGAAATCATAATCTTCCATTAAGGCGATGGGGCGCAGACCACCGAGCGCTTGGTAGACGCGCCGACGCACGAAAATGCCGCTGTCGCCGTAGTACAACCCGCGGACGCGGATACGTGCGTAGAAAACTGTTAGCCAACGACTAAATTCATCGTCGCCGTCGAACAGTAAGCGAAAGTTGCCGCCCACGCATTCAGGCCGCCGGCTAAGTGTAGTCGATACGGTGCGCAGACCGTTGCGCGGAAACCGGCAGTCGGCGTGAAGGAACAATAGCAGCTCACCTTTGGCAACGTCGGCGCCACTGCTCAGTTGTCGACCCCGGCCCGGTCCACTCGTCAGGACGCGGCATCCATAAGTGGAAGCAATGTCCACGGTATCATCGTGGCTGCCACCGTCCACGCAGATGACTTCGTGCTCCGTGTCCTCGTCCTGCAGGTCTGCGAGCAATCTCCCCAATACCGGCGCTTCGTCGAGAGTGCAGAGGATAACGGATATGAGGCTCACGGTATTGCCACGCCTCTCTTTATTCTGGGGACAGTTTACTTATCTGTGCATAAGTTCGCCGACGGACGACTCACGTATCACTAACGACACCGACAAAGATCAATTCACTTAATCAACTATCCAACATCTCCACAGATAAGTAAACTGTTGCCAGAACTCCCAGAACTCACACAACATATCCACAGATAAGTAAACTGTCCCCAGAACTCCCCCTTTCTGTTACATAGCCGGATATATGTCCGCAATCATTCTCTTTTCAAACATCTGTTCTACTTGACTTCACGGGAGGTATTCATATATGTCCCCAGAACTCACACTTTGGATCTTTATCGAATTCCGGTGTCGCAATTAATGCTTACCTTGATGCCGCCTTGTTCGGGGACCGTAACTGGTGTGTCGGGGCAGAAAGGATATATCGGATACGGGTAAATTATTGGATCAACCTGAGTGGTATCAGGAGCCTGATCAACCAGCATTGAGTTTTCGGTACCGCTTTTCGGTTCTACTGCACTTGGCCCCGGAACCGTTA
>CALZGZ010000324.1 GCA_945787105.1 uncultured Gammaproteobacteria bacterium | reverse complement strand
GTTCTTCGAAGGCATAGCAACGACCGTCGCCGCCCGCTGCCTCCGGAATGCATTCAGACTGGACGAAGGCACACTCCGGCCGGCTCTCTTGATCGGCACAACCGTTCTCGTTGCCACCGGTGTTATCCGGACACACCTCGACGCCGTCGGTGTTGATGTAGCAAGACAGCTCACCTGTAAAAAACTGACAATTGGCTTCAATAGTGCCCCGGCGGCACAACGACGAGTAGCCGTCCAATGGGGAGGGTGACAAATCGTCTTGGCAAAGCGTCACGCCATTCATTTCAATGCATTCAACCGAGTGATCAGGACCATCTTGACAAGTCAGCGCATCAACTGTACATGCGCCGTCATTGATGCCATTTATCAGCGCGTCACATTCCGGAGTGATGTTGTACTGGTCTTGTGTGATGAGCATTGTTTCGTCGTAGATGAGTCGAATCCGCCCATAGCCCTCACCGCCTCCTGTGACTGAAACACGAATGAGAAACTCCAAATTGGCGTTGTTCTTGAACTCATCCGTGACGTCTACGTTGAGAGTTTGGTTCCAACTGGCGCTCAGTTCACACGCCCCAAAGGTTTCCGGTGGGAAGTTGTCGTTCGGACCGTTCCAAATCAGGTTACCGTCGAGCAGTAACTGCATGTAGTCGTCCCACACGGCCTGGACCAGTGTCGCACTGATGATCGCGTCCGGATTAACTACATTGAGTAGCATGAGCTGTTCGAAGATCGTGCAGCTGCCGCCCCAATAGTTGTCACCTACCCGGCCGATAAAGAGATCGATACACCCGGGCCCACACGAGATCGATCCCCCCTCGCCGCCGGCAATCTGAACCAAACCGACGTTGTAGTCGTGTTGTATCTCGCAAGTTTCATTGGGTGTAACAACGCGCGCGCAATACTCGTACTCCGGCACATGGACAGTGGTATCCCCTCCCGGGACCGTGACTTCGTCACAACCTGTAAAGAAGGTATCGAATATGGGATCCACGCCATCGAGTATCTCTTTGCTGCGGGCAAAGGCGGGATCGTCAATGGCGTCCGGGTGAGAGCGGGCGCTTGCCGACTCAGTAACGGTTCGGTACGCATCCGCCTGGGCCGAGTCTTCTGTAGCCAGGCGTCCTTGTATCGTTGTAGACAGTACATCCGCCGCGGCATCGCTACCGAAGGCATCAGTCATGTCCGCAACGTCGTCCTCACTGCCGCCGGGATTGAATATCTCGTTGATGTTGATGGATTCCACTCCACCCGCGCCATCGAAGAATAGTTGCGTACCGTCAGTGGCTGGTCCGGTAATCAACTCTTGGCCAAAGACCTGCCCCTCTGTTGCGGCATCCTCGAAGACCTGCGCCCATGTCAACGTCGGAACAAATACCGTTGTCGCAACCGTCGTGGTCATCAGGGACGTCAAAATCGGCTGACTGACAAGACTCAAGATCACTGCATAGACGACGCCTCTTGCTGCGAGTGTTCTTCTTTGTACTTGTCGGCGGAGACTGATCATTTACTCACCTCACGCAGCAGTCCGTCCAACGCCACAGCACGTAGACAAAATCCTCACCGACTGCGGGGATGTTTCGCCACTCGCCCCACAAAAACGTTGGTACGCCAATGTTGTGACAGCATTGCTGCGTCCACTCGTAATCATCAATGTCGGCAACACCCGTCGGAGCGCTTGTCGATGGCGTAGGGATCCGAGTACTGTTGTCTGCCTCCGCCAACGGAAACAGCATTGACATTCGATATTGCTGCTTCGGCAACATTGGGTAAATTGAACCGCCACACAGCGCTTCGTCGCCGACGGTCCGCCAGGCGAGACCACGACGATGCAAAGACGCAACCGCGCGTGTAGAAAGAAGGCTCGAAACTCGTGGTGGACTTCCCCCGGAGGGTACGTTCCCCGTAAAGGGATATAAGTTGCCCCAACAGCCAGCGCACCACCACATGGAATCAATGGGTCCGGATAACGTGGACGCGGCACAATCTACCGGGCATGCCGCCTGGAGCAATGGATTCGCTGCGACCGCGACTTCCGGTTGTGTGAATACCGAGAGTTCATCTTCCACCCAAGTGGGATCGATCTCGGAGATATACATGAGGTCGAAATCGCTGAATCCGCCCGGGTTGCATTCGGGGGTAACGACGAGTTCCAGAATCTCGTACAACGGAAACGCAAAGTAATGGTAATTATAGAACTGGTTGCTCGATGACTGACCATCAGCGCCGTCTTTCATACCCCATAGCCGGAAAGACTCGTTGAGGGTGATCCCGCCAAGCGTTGGTGAGCAGTAGGGTTTGCGAACGATCTCAACCAGACGTGCGGGCGCCCACATGCCTACTGTGAAACCGATGTCCGGGATTCCCAGTTCTCCGTCACAAAAACAAATGGACTCGTTTGAAGACTCGGCTGGGACGTTGCCCGTACCAAATTGCAGAACGCCAAGCAACTTGATCGGAAACAGGCAGGACCAGCAAATATCGGTGATCAACTTCGCGCCCCAAATGTCCGCGCTGGGGCACATGAGTTCGCCAGGCGTTTCGACTTGGCCCATTGCCGGGCGACCGCTTAACAGCACACAGAGCAACGTCAGCGACAGTATCAATTTCTGATTCAGCCTATTCATTCGTAGCTCTCACTGCCATTTCGTTGACGACCAGTCGATTGCCTCGACTCGTAACCGTTGATGGGACATGACGCAGTTGGAAACGCTGTGCGAGGTTTGCTTGTAGCAGATACACGGGCCCTCTCAGATCCTGCTCCATCCCATACATACTTTTCCAGCCGTTCTCGGTGTCGACTGTGGTCGTGAGCAATATCACGCCTCGTCCCTCGCTTCGTACGCGGCTTGCCACTTCATTGGCCATTGCGATTTGGGCCGGGTCTGTGCCCCGAAACACGATGACCGTTTTCGATAGCGGAATGACATCGAGCGGGTTGAACGCCTCCCCCGCGTGGACTAGCACTTTGCCCTCCGAGTCCTTGATGTTTTCAGTCACTCGAACAGTCGGATCGACTTCAAACTCGTGATCTTCCTTCGCATCTGGAAGGTGGATGAAATCGGTTTTGTTTCGCCAGAACCTATCGATCGATGCCTGGCGCTTCTTATTCCAGTCAATATTCGTAAGGCGTCGTTGCATTTCAACGATCAAATCGACTTCAGCGATGTCGTAGTGTTCGGCCCGTATTCCGAGATTCGCATCTCCCCTACGACCAATACGGCTTGCCTGACGACGAAGCCAATCTACAGTAACCGCTCCAACAGCGGTTACTGGCGGTAAATCTTTCTCACGAACCAGTACAAGCGTCGGCGCCTGCGTGATGTTGAAACGCTTGTAGAGTGTTGGGTCAATGACGACATTCGGAATTCGGTCTGTATCACCGATGACGGCTTTGATTCGTTTAAGTGTTGATCGAATATTGGTGGTGTCGACCATACCGCGCAAGACGAACATGACGTCTTTCGCTGCCGCTTGATCCAGGAGATTCCGAAGAGTCTCCTCGGGCATGGAAAATGACCCAAATATCAGCACGGTGCCGGGCAGTTCCACGTTGGGTCTGTCGCGAGGCCCGGGTCGCATTCCGGATTCTCTCGCTATTTCTTCGGCGATGGCGATGGCTTCCTCGCTCGGAACCGTATTCATCCATTCAGGCGCTGTCGTGTTCGCTGATTCTTCGATCAACTCACGAGACTTTTCCAGCCATTCACCACCCTCGGTGGAGGTTCGTTTCTCTTCGGCGATTGCGCCACAACAGATCAGCGTGCATAGACATGCAACACCTACCTTAGAAAAGTGGGATAACACGGCCGACCACCTGTTCTTGCGCGATGGTCCCCCAATAGCGTGCGTCATAGCTACGCTCGTGGGTTGCCATCATCCAGAACCGTCCTTCCGGAACGATTTCGTCACGCTCATAGTCCGCGATGGTCTTACCCATCTCGGTCAGCTTGCCCC
>CALZGZ010000323.1 GCA_945787105.1 uncultured Gammaproteobacteria bacterium | reverse complement strand
CTTCCTTGAGCATTTGCGCGCCCATATTTTCGAACTTGTCCTTCAGTTCGATCTCTTTGGCCACCGACACGCCGTCTTTGGTTATCGTCGGCGCGCCGAACGATTTGTCCAACACCACGTTACGGCCCTTCGGGCCCAATGTTATCTTGACCGCGTCGGCCAGGATGTTGACGCCGCGCAGTTTCCTAGCGCGCGCGGCTTCGCCAAACAGTACTTCTTTTGCTGCCATTGTTTCGTCTCCAGTTATGCCTTAACCTGACATCCAGCAACTACTCTACGACACCCATGATGTCGTCTTCACGCATGACGAGTAGTTCCTCGCCACCGACTTTTACCTCGGTGCCCGAGTACTTGCCGAATAAGATCTTCTCGCCGACTTTCACGTCGAGCGGGCGAATATCACCATTTTCTTGAATCTTGCCATTGCCTACGGCAACGATTTCGCCCTGCATGGGCTTCTCCGCCGCGGTGTCCGGGATCACAATCCCACCGGGGCTCGTCTTTTCGTCGTCGACGCGTCGCACCAAGACACGGTCATGAAGTGGACGAATAGCCATTCGCTCAACCTCCTATATAAGTTGCAGATTTAACTTGATGAATTATCGATTGAAATGAGTTTATTAGCACTCACTTCCATTGAGTGCTAATAATATCCATACGGGACACGATGTCAAGGGTCTTTATCGACCCGCCGATACTCGCCGTCAACGGTCTGGCCCTGGTTGGGCTGCCGGTGGCGGCTGACCTCGCCGCGCGCGCGGATCAGGCCGCGCTCCAAGGCGTAGCCGATCAGGGCGCGCCGCAGCGGGGGCGTCAGACAGACGAACCCCACGGCGTCGGTGAAGAATCCCGGGGTGAGCAGCAAGGCACCCGCGACCAGTAAAAACACGCCCTCGAGCAACTCCATCGCTGGCAGCTCGCCGGCGTCGAGATTGGCCTGGATCCGCCGCACGGTGGAAATACCTTGCGATCGAACCAGAAATGCGCCGAGCACCGCAGTGAACACCACCAGGAAAATGGTCCACGGGGCGCCGATGACGCCGCCAATCTTGATCAGCAGGTAGATTTCGACCACCGGGACGACGAGAAAGATAGTCAGCAGAATTGAGAACGGTCTCACGATTCAGTCGTTGTTTCCCAGATTCGGTCCAATTCGGCGCAGATGCGAGGGATGGCCGATGTTAGTCTATGATCACCGCCTGCCACCACCTCTACCCGCAGCGCCGGGACTTGCGCCCGATCGGCAAACCGCATGGTGTTGGTTAAGGGTAGTATCTCGTCTTGGTCGCCGTGGAAGATGGTTAGCGGGCAGTGAAGGCGCACCGGCTCGGACAGGACGTCATAGCGATGGACCCCGTGGACGACTTCATAACCGAGGCTGTAAGTCGTAGCCTGGTAAGGATCCGCAAAGCGACGCACGCCGTTTTGTTGCCAGTGGTGCAAGTCGCCAGCGGCCAGGTCGGCGAGAAAATTTTGCACGAAGTTGAACGCCGGGGCGATCAACAACATCGCCTGTACCTGTTGCGGTGCGCGCTGTGCAGCCAGTACCGACAACCAGCCGCCGAGGCTGGATCCCACCAGAATGACCGGTCTTGGCGCCAGCGCCTTGAGCACCGCAAGCGTGTCCCGCAACGCGTCGGTGATTGTAAATGCGGTGAAATCGCCGTCAGATCGCCCATGTCCCGACAGGTCGAAGCGCACCCAAGAATAACCCCGCTGTTCGGCGTGTTGCGCCAAAGCGACGGCCTTACTGCCGTCGCAGTCCGAGCGCAAGCCGTGCAAGAAAACGCCCACGGGATCGCTGCTAAAGTCGACGATATGTCCGCGCACGCGGTTATCCGGCGTGGTCTCCACAGTGAAGTCGCGCTCATTAGCAATGGATGCGGTCATGGCAAACAAGCGCCTGGATCACGTGCCATAATATGCGGACAACGAAGCCTGCTTCCAAGGTTGCCCAAGGGAATAAGTACGCCGGTATGAAAGTCTATTACCAAGTAGTGATAACCACTTGCGCCAATGCTGAACAAGCGCAAGCCATAGCCCATGCGTTGGTTGCGGAATCTTTGGCTGCGTGCGTCAATATCGTTCCGCAAATACAGTCGGTTTATGTTTGGCAAGGTTCAGTACAATCTGACGCCGAGTATCTGCTGGTGATCAAATCGAGTGCCGACAAATTCGCGGCCATTGAAACGCAGATCAAGGCCTTGCACAGCTACGAACTTCCCGAGATCATCGCAGTCCCGATCATAGGTGGGTCGGCGGAATATCTGGCATGGTTAGGCGCAGCGACGAAATTATGAAACTCCTAGTTGGTCTTTTTGCACTCACCTGGTTGTGGACTCCGGTATACGCACAGGACGAGGACTTGCTGGAGCCGGACAAGGCCTTTGCGTTCGGTGTACAGGCGACCGCGGCGGACCGCATACAGGTAACCTGGAGCATTGCCAAAGACTACTACATGTACCGGGACAAATTCCGGGTGCGCTTGGAGGAGGGTGACGCAACTTTGGGTAATTTGCAAATCCCACCGGGCAAAAAGAAACAAGACCAATTTTTTGGTGAAGTAGAGATCTATGAGGGTGTGGTCCGCATCGATGTACCGGTGCAACGTCAAAGTGCCGCGCCCACGTCGGTCGTAATCACCGCCGACGGGCAGGGATGTAACGAGCCGATTGGTGTGTGTTATCCGCCGATTAAACACACCGCTACCGTGAACCTCGTCGCACTGGCAGGGGAGACAGCCAGCCCGGTCCAGAAAGCTGCTCCGGCCACAACGACACCGATTACCTCCTTGTCGTCTTTGCGCGACCTGCTGGGCAGCGCCGGTCAGCAGGATGAATTTCTCGATCCGGACCAGGCGTTCCAGTTTGAGTTGCAGGCGCTGGACGCGGTTACGCTCGGCGTCACATTCACCATCGCCGACGGTTACTACCTGTACCGGGACAAAACCAAGTTTAAGAGCCAAACATCCGGGGTGCGCGTGAGCGACTACCAGTTGCCGCCCGGGAAGGTGAAACAGGACGAGTTTTTTGGCGAGAGCGATGTGTATTACCAGGGCTTTGATGTGACCGTGCCGCTACTGCGAGCGGACCCACAGTCGACCACGGCGTCGTTCGATGTGAGTTACCAGGGATGCGCGGACAAGGGGATCTGCTATCCGCCGATCACCAAAACGTTGCAGGTAAGTTTTCCCGGCATTGCAGACGCCGCCGCCGCGCCGCCGGAACCGCCGATGAGCGGCGCTATCGCCGAAGCCCCGGCGCAATCCACGGCGCCGGATCCCGTGGGGTCGGGGCGCGGTTACTTAGGCTACATCTTGACCGCGTTCGTGACCGGCATATTGTTGACGTTCACTCCCTGTGTGCTGCCCATGGTGCCAATCCTGTCGAGCATCATTGTCGGCCAGGGGGAGCATATGACCAAGGGTCGCGGCGGGCTGCTTGCGAGTACCTACGTGCTGGGCACCGCGGTCACGTATACAGTGGCCGGTGTGGTGGCAGGGCTTACCGGCGAGCAACTCCAGGCTTATTTTCAAAATATATGGGCGATCGGAGCAGTGAGTCTGATACTGGCGTTGCTCGCGCTGTCGATGTTCGGGGTCTATGACATACAGATGCCCTCGTTCATTCAGTCACGGTTGCAAACTAAGACGCAAGGCATGCAAGGCGGCGCCCTGAGCATTGTTTTCGTGCTGGGTATCGTGTCGGCGTTGATTGTCGGCGCGTGTGTATCGCCGCTGCTCATCGTTGCCCTAGGCGTGGCAATCGCCAAAGGCGATCCCGTGCTCGGCGGTGCGATCATGTTTGCCATGGCCTTGGGTATGGGCGTGTTTCTCATTGGGCTGGGTTTGGGCGCCGGGTTCCTGCTGCCCAAGGCAGGTCCATGGATGGACAGCGTCAAACACGTGTTTGGCGTGCTGCTGTTGGGGGTTGCGATTTATTTGTTGGGCACGATTCCAGAGATTCCGGTGCTGTATTTATGGGGCGCGCTGTTGATTATTATTGCCGTGTATCTTGGCGCAACGCATGACTTACCCGAGGGTGCGAGCGGCTGGCGATACCTGTGGAAGGGCATCGGTGTATTTTTCTTGGTATGGGGCGTGCTGGCCCTACTGGGGGGTATGGCGGGGAATCGCGACATCACCCGCCCCTTCGCATTCGGTGACTTCGATATTGCCGGTGTGTCCGCCTCAAAGGGAGTCAACGGCGAGACGCAACAACAATTCACCCGCGTCGGCACCATGCAAGACTTGGACCGCCAACTGGAACAGGCTCGGGCCAATGAAAAACCCGTGTTGTTGGATTATTACGCCGACTGGTGCGTCGACTGCGTCAGAATGGAGAAGGCGACCTTCAGTCACCCGGACGTGAATCGTGTCCTGCGCAATCAGTTTGTCTTGATCCAGGTTGACGTGACCGACCCTAGCGATCCCAACACCAAAGCGATCAAACGGCGTTTCGGCGTGTTCGGTCCACCGGCGATGTTGTTTTTCTCACCCGACGGGAGCGAGCGGCGGGATTTGCGTCGCTACGGATATATGGGCCCCGAGGAGTTTCTAAAACACATCGAACGCGTGTCGCCACGGGCGGGCCACGCGTCGGTGCCACGCAGCGCGCCGAGAAGCGCTCGAGCCCCAAGTCTGGTCGCGATTGTCGGCGCAGCGCTTGGCGCGTAGCGCGACGGCTGCTCACAGCACCCCGCTTGACGAGACGTTCGCCGTCGCTGGGCCGAGCGCCCACGCGGGTCTGCGGGGAAGTGTGGGATCGCGCTAATTTAGCGGCGAAATCTGCTAAAGTTCGCCGAGCTTGCATCGAAAATCGGCGAACTGACTCGAGGCTGGACTTTTCAGGGCAGTTTGTGCACACTAAGCACATTGACCATAAATTGCCGGTAAATCACCGCACGTTCACGGCACAAATGGCGAAAATCCTCGTTCTGAACGGTCCAAATCTCAACCTACTGGGTACGCGGGAACCGGAACACTATGGCGTGACGACGCTCACCCAGATTCAGGAAGGTCTTGAGCGGCTCGCGTCGAGCGCGGGTCACGAACTGCAACACCTGCAATCCAATGCGGAGCACGAACTTGTGCACGCGATACACGACGCGGCGGCCAGCGGCGTGGCGTTTATACTGATCAACCCTGCCGCCTTCACCCATACCAGCATCGCACTGCGTGACGCGTTCGCCGCGGTGTCGATTCCGTTTATCGAGGTTCATCTGTCAAATATTCACGGTCGCGAAGCGTTTCGGGCGCACTCTTATCTTTCCGACTTAGCGGTCGGGGTGATCAGTGGATTGGGTGCCTACGGATATGAATTGGCGTTGCGGGCCGCGATCAACTCTCTAAGTTCGGAATAAGTTCATGGACTTACGCAAAATTAAAAAACTCATCGAGCTATTGGAAGAATCCAATCTAAGTGAAATGGAGATCAAAGAGGGCGAGGAGTCCATCCGCCTGAGTCGCACGCCATTGGTCGTGCAGCAACCCGGCGTGCTGACGACGGCTATGGTACCGGCTACGTTCCCTGGTTCTGCGGCGCTGCCGCTAGAACCCGCGACGTCCGCCACGGAGTTTCCCGAAGGTCATCATATTAAATCGCCAATGGTGGGGACCTTCTATGCTGCGCCCAAACCAGGCGCAAAGCCATTTGTCCAAGTGGGTGGCAAAGTACAGGTGGGGGATACGTTATGCGTTATCGAGGCGATGAAGATTTTCAATCAGATTGAGGCGGATAAGTCGGGGACCATCGTTGCGATGCTTAAGGAAAATGGCGACCCGGTGGAATACGGTGAAACTCTGTTCATTCTCAACTGACATTTAAGCCTGCATATTGCACCAAGTCGGCCACGATGAAGAGTAACGGATTGATCAAAAGAGACAACTCCAATAAACGGCAAATTGACATTTTGTGTTCGGGTATTGACCTGGACCGGTGCTGGTTCGGTGGTGATCACTTGGGCTTACGTTTCACACAACAAAAAAATAATGGGCGGGGTCACGAGCCTCGACCCCATTGCCTACTCGCCCCAACGCCGCATTCAGCCGCTCGACCTTGCGACTCCGCGCAGTACAAGTCCCCTCGTAATCGTCTCGAATGCTTGGTGCAATATGCGGGTTAGCCTTCACACGGCACTCATTTCCAGAAGATGATCGATAAGCTAGTGATCGCTAACCGGGGGGAAATTGCCCTGCGGATTCAGCGTGCCTGTCGCGACCTGGGAATTCGCACCGTGGCGGTGCACTCCGAAGCCGATCGTGACGCAAAGTATGTGCGACTCGCCGATGAGTCGGTGTGCATTGGCCCCCCCGCGGCGTCGGAAAGTTACCTCAATATCCCTGCGGTAATCGCCGCCGCGGAAGTAACCGATGCAGGCGCGATTCACCCAGGGTATGGATTTTTGGCCGAGAACGCTGATTTCGCGGAACGAGTCGAGCAAAGTGGATTTATCTTTGTTGGACCGCGGGCGGAGACTATCCGATTGATGGGCGACAAGATCGCAGCCATCCGCGCCATGAAACAAGCCGGGGTACCCTGTGTGCCGGGTTCGGATGGACCATTGGGTGAGGACGATCGCGAAAACCTGGACGTCGCGAACCGGATCGGCTACCCGGTGATTATCAAAGCTGCTGGCGGTGGCGGTGGAAAGGGCATGCGCGTCGTGCACACCGAGGCGACGCTGCGCAATGCTATTTCCCTCACGCAGGCGGAAGCGGATGCTTCGTTCAACAATAGTATGGTTTACTTGGAGAAGTACCTCGAGCGGCCGCGGCACATAGAGGTCCAAGTCATGGCTGACGAGCATGGCGCTGCGGTATACGTAGGAGATCGCGACTGTTCGATGCAGCGTCGGCATCAGAAGGTGGTGGAAGAAGCGCCGGCACCGGGGATTACCGACGAACAACGCAAGGAAATCGGTACCCGATGTGTCGAGGCGTGTAAGAAATATGACTACCGCGGCGCCGGCACTTTTGAGTTTCTCTACCAAGACGATGAGTTTTATTTCATGGAAATGAATACCCGGATTCAGGTTGAACACCCGGTAACGGAAATGGTAACTGGTATTGATTTAGTGAAAGAGCAATTGAGAATTGCTTTTGGGGAGCGGTTGTCTATCCGCCAAGATGACATAATGACTCGCGGTCACGCCATAGAGTGCCGGATTAATGCGGAAGATCCGGACACGTTTCTGCCCTCGCCCGGGCGGATTGTGCAGTATCATCAGCCGGGTGGCCCGGGCGTTAGGGTCGACTCACACGTTTACAACAACTATATCGTGCCGCCCTATTACGACTCGCTTATCGCCAAACTAATCGTTCATGGATCGGACCGCAGCGAGGCGATCGCACGGATGCGCAGCGCCCTGCACGAAATGGTAGTAGACGGTATCAAGACCAATATTCCGCTCCACCGAAGAATACTCAAAGACGGGGGTTTCCAACGTGGGGATGTCACCATTCATTATTTAGAACAAACGTTCGTACGGTAGTGTTAAGTGTCCTGGCTTCGCATCCGTTATCGTTCCAAGCGTGACCTTGGGGCCCAAATTAGTGACGTACTTGAAGCTTGTGGTGCGATTGCGGTAAGCACGAAGAACGCTGGTGGCGACGATTGTTTTGATGCTGCGTCCCCAGAGAATCCTGAATGGACCGAGGTGTATGTCAGCGGATTATTTGAGCATGGTGTCGACCCTGAAAGGATTACCGCATCAGTTGTACAGCAGATCAGTGAAAGCGAGACACAGCCGGTTTGGATAGACGAGTTACCAGAACAAGATTGGATGCGGGCGTGGTCGCGCACTTGTCGTCCAATCCGGATCACTGACCGTTTGTGGGTCTGCCCTAGCTCGATCGAGCCGCCTGTTGCGGATGCTGTAAACATCATTCTTGACCCGGGTCTGGCGTTTGGGACCGGAACCCACCCAACCACAAGATTATGTTTGGAATGGTTGGCGAACGCCGATGTATCCGGTAAACATGTTGTGGACTATGGCTGCGGCTCGGGGATCTTGGCGATTGCCGCTGTTAAGCTGGGCGCGGCCCGCGCGTGGGCCGTTGATATTGATCCCCATGCGTTGACGGCGACCCGGTATAATGCGACGCGAAACGATGTTGATGGACGGATAACGGTGGTCGCATCCGATGACGCGAAGGTTGAACGGGCGGATATCGTTATTGCTAACATCCTAGCGAGTGTGGTCGTCTCACTTGAGGCAACCTTAACCGCCCTGGTTTGCCCCCAGGGGGCTATACTTTTAACGGGTATCCTAGATTCCCAGGTCGAACCCGTATGTAAGGCGTTTCTAGGAAAATTTGAATTTGAGCGCCATCGACGCCAGGATTGGATTCTGTTGGTGGGCCGTCCAACGGAGCGTTAGACAGCAAATTAGCCAACTTGCGCGATGTACGCACGCTGCCCCAGTTGCCAGACGATATTCGCAGTCAGCGATGACATACTGACTGCTCGCGCGGGCATGGTACGTTGTGGAATCTGCCGTGTAGCGTTCAACGCGTCCTGGAATGTCGTTGATGAACTCCCCGGCATTGACCTGCCACCTGCCTTGGCCCATCCATTGGCTGCAAACACCGATGTGATGCGTGCTGACGCACCAACTACCTATGACGTGTCTCGACAAGCGCAACCCGAACCG
>CALZGZ010000322.1 GCA_945787105.1 uncultured Gammaproteobacteria bacterium | reverse complement strand
TCGGATTCCGCCGGGAAGATGTCGATTACATCACCCCGGACGCGGAATGTTCCACGGCGAAGTTGCATGTCATTACGTGTGTACTGTAATTCCGACAATCGACGCAGGATCGCCCTTTGGTCCGTCATCGCGCCTTCCCGCAAATGCAGAATCATGCCGTGATAGGCGGCCGGATCACCGAGCCCATAAATAGCGGACACGGTCGCTACAATAATGACGTCGTTTCGCTCCAACAGCGCCTTAGTCGCCGACAGACGCATCTGATCGATATGCTCGTTGATCGAAGCATCTTTTTCGATGTACGTGTCGGTACTCGGAACGTAAGCTTCGGGTTGATAGTAGTCGTAATACGATACGAAATATTCCACCGCATTGTGTGGAAAAAAATCGCGCATTTCCGCGTACAACTGCGCAGCCAGGGTTTTGTTTGGCGCCATGATCAAGGTCGGCCGCTGTAGTTGCACGATGATATTCGCGACAGTGAAGGTCTTTCCAGACCCAGTGACACCGAGCAGGGTCTGAAAGGCTTCACCACGGTTGAGCCCGGCCATCAATTGTTGGATCGCCATAGTCTGGTCGCCCGCCGGTGCAAAATCGCTGACTAAGTCAAATTGTCGCATGCTTCACACTGGCCGCGTCCGGCGTTAGTGGTTAAACTACGCCGCGCCCTTACACTACCAATCATCAAATTACTACAGTGAACAGCATCAATCTCTCGTCGCGGGTTCAGGCGATCAAACCCTCGGCAACGTTGGCGGTGACCGCCCGTGCCCGCGAACTGCGTGCCGCGGGTAAAGACATCATCGGCCTGGGCGCCGGTGAACCGGATTTCGATACCCCGACCCACATCAAGGAGGCGGCCATCGACGCCATTCGTCAAGGCGACACGAAATACACCGCCGTGGATGGCACCGTTGCGCTCAAGGACGCGATTCTCGAGAAATTTGCGCGCGAAAATGGATTTCATTACACAGCCGACCAGATTCTGGTGTCATCGGGGGCAAAACATTGTTTGTACAATCTGTTTCAGGCGCTTCTCGACACAGGCGATGAAGTCGTCATCCCCGCCCCCTACTGGGTATCCTACCCAGATATGGCGCTGTTGTCAGACGCGCAACCGGTGGTGGTTTCAACCAGCATCAGCCAGGGCTTCAAAATGTCTCCCGCGCAGCTGGACAGTGCGTTGTCCAACGCGACCCGTCTGTTGATCATTAACAGCCCCAGCAATCCATCCGGCGGCGCATACAGCCGGGATGAACTGGCCGCACTCGGCAGCGTGGTGAGTCACTATCCGGATGTGGTCGTCGTTACCGATGATATCTACGAGCACATCATGTGGACCGGCGAGCCATTTTGCAACATCTTGAATGCGTGCCCAGACCTGCAGGACCGCACCGTGGTGGTCAACGGTGTTTCCAAGGCCTATGCCATGACCGGTTGGCGGATCGGTTATGCGGCGGGACCCGCTGCGATCATCTCTGCGATGAAAAAGATTCAATCCCAGAGCACATCGAACCCGGCGTCGGTGTCGCAAGCCGCAGCGGTTGCCGCGCTATCCGGTGACCAGGCATGCATCCAACCCATGGTCGACGAATTCAGAAAACGCCATGACCGCGTGGTGGAGCGGCTAAACCGATTACACGGCGTAACCGCGATAACCTCCCAGGGAACGTTTTACACCTTCCCGGATTTTTCCGAAGCCATCACGCGCTTGGATGGTGTCAACGACGATGTCGAGTTGGCCTCGTATTTCCTTGATGAATGCGGCGTGGCGATGGTGCCCGGTTCGGCATTCGGCAACCCGGGATACTTGCGCTTATCCTATGCAACCGACATGGACACGCTGGATAACGCCTTGGACCGGCTGGGACGGGTGTTGGGCACGGATTAGCCGATGTTGCGGCCGGGTGCGGCTGTGATCTTGGCGGCATGCCTCGCGGCTGTATCCTCCATCGCCGCTGCGGACGATGAACTGGAGCGATTGTCGGATATCGCCGACGCGGACTTCCTGCCCATCGACAGGCCGCTTGACCGTCCACCTTTTTACCACATCAAGGCGTTGACCGTGACCAACGACTCATTGGCCAGTGGCTGGGTACGCAATCACCAATGTCATCGTCATTTTTCCGTTGTCCCATTGCTTGAGATCGCGTTTCCTAGCGGCAAAGTTCGCAACATCGCGATCACCGATTCCAGCAATGTTGGCGATGTCGAGGTGCGCGGCCATACAATCCAGCTCAAAGACGTCAACGAACAATCTGTGTTGTGCATCGACAGCGAAAACCGTGTGTTGCAACGCGAAATAGACGGTTCCTACCGGATTACCGCCGGACCTTTCTTCTATCGATTTCTGGATGGCTATTTCCCCATGGAGGTGCACCTCAACGTACAGTACCCACCATCGCTGCTCGAGGTGTTACGCGTCGTACCCGGCAACCGGCGCGGTGTGGAGGTGACCCGCAACGATGGCGAGGTCAGGCTGTGGAGCCGCTTCGAGGGCACACTGTGGGTGCATGTGTTCTTTGAGCGCAAATAACACCTTACCGCTTGCGCCCCTGGCGCGGTTGTCGATAAAGTACACATGGGTGCACCAGGGCGCACCTAAGGAGAAACTTCAAGGACATAAGGAGATGACGCATGGACTGCACCCGCACTATTGGCCGCTGCCGGCCGGGGTTCTCGCTTGTCGAGTTACTGACCACATTCGCGATCACCGGGATAATGATTTCGTTGGCCATCCCTTCTTTCTACCAACACCTGCAGACCAATCGCATCCGGATACACATAAACGGGATTGTTGCTGGTCTGCACCTCGCCCGCGCTGAGGCCATTCGCCGCAACGGCACGGTCATGGTATGCGCAAGCCGTGATCGCGATTCGTGTACCGGGGGCACAGACTGGAGCCGGGGTTGGATTGTGTTTGCCGATGCCAACCGGAATAATCGCCGCGATCGAGATGAGCCTGTGCTGCATATCCATTCACCCGCGAGCCCCGGTATCCAGATCGATTTTAACGGTGCGGGAAGAAATGGCGACCGCTGGTTGCACTACCGACCGACCGGTAGCGCCAAAAACGGCACGTTTACCATTTGTGACCGCCGCGGGGCCGCCCACGCCCGCGCGGTCATCCTCTACCGGACCGGCCGCCCGCGGGTAGCGACACGCAGCGCGAACGGGAAACCGCTGCAATGCCGCGCGTGACTTGACCATCGCCATCTGCGGCCAGTACGATGCGCCCTCACCCTGATCCCCGGTAGCTCAGTTGGTAGAGCAGGTGGCTGTTAACCACCCTGTCGGCAGTTCGAGTCT
>CALZGZ010000321.1 GCA_945787105.1 uncultured Gammaproteobacteria bacterium | reverse complement strand
CAGTGGTGGTCAGCATCTACGTCAATCCGCTTCAGTTCGGTCAACACGAAGATCTCGATAGTTATCCGCGTACCCTAGAGGCGGATAAGGCCGCGCTTCAAAAGTACAATATTGACATCCTGTTTGTTCCCGATGATCGCAGCATGTACCCCAGGGGGGTCGAAGAGCAGACCAAGGTTACGGTACCGGGCCTGAGCGAGACACTATGTGGTGAGTACCGGCCCGGTCATTTTGTCGGGGTCGCGACGGTTGTGAATCGTTTGTTCAATATCGTGCAACCGGATATCGCGGTATTCGGCAAGAAGGACTATCAACAGCTGATCATTATACGGCGCATGGTGTCGGACTTGGCGATGCCGGTCGAAGTTATTGGGGTGGATACGGTTCGTGAGCGGGACGGCCTTGCATTGAGTTCGCGTAATCGGTATCTCAGCGCGCAACAACGAGCAGTGGCGCCGGGAATATATCGAACTTTGCGCGAAGCACACGATGCATTGCAGCGAACCAAAGTTGATAGATCGAAGATCGAGACCGAGGGATATCGGAAGCTGGTTGACCTTGGTTTTTCGCCGGATTATTTCAATGTGCGCAGGCAAGAAGACCTCGGGAATCCCGATCCACAAGACAGGTCACTGGTGATTCTTGCTGCCGCAAGGTTGGGAGAAGCGCGTCTGATCGATAATATCGAAGCGGAGTTGGGGCGCCAGTAATCTTATCATCGATTGATGTTCGTGTGGTACCGAGGGTCGGACTCGAACCGACACGGTGTTGCCACCACCAGATTTTGAGTCTGGCGCGTCTACCAGTTTCGCCACCTCGGCACAATCCGAAGGCACAAAAGTATAACGGGGTTAGCAATGCCGAGCAAAATTCCCCGCAGATAGGACCCAGTGGACCTTACTCAGTTTCAGTATCAACTTCCCGAGCAATTGATCGCTCAGTTTCCACCTGAGCGACGTACCGATTGCCGATTATTGTCATTGGAAGGTGTCAGCGGTGATATTGCTGACCTGATGTTCATGGACATCGTGGATCTCCTGAAACCCGACGATCTGCTGGTGCTGAACGATACACGAGTGGTGCCGGCGCGGCTGTATGGACACAAGCAAAGCGGGGGTCGCATCGAACTACTCATCGAACGAATCATTGATCCGATGTGCGCGCTTACCCAGATTCGCGCCAGCAAGGCGCTAACACCTGGCAGTATGATTCATCTGCAAAGCCGGGCCGGGGCGATCGAAGCCGTTGTGAACGAGCGTCATGGCGACTTTTATGTGGTGCGATTTTCAACACCGGTAACCGAGATCATGCAGCGTGAAGGTCATGTGCCGCTGCCGCCCTATATCAAAAGGCGCGACACCTCGGTCGATGCCGAGCGTTATCAGACCGTTTACGCACGCCGTTCCGGCGCAGTTGCCGCGCCTACCGCTGGCTTGCACTTTGACTGTGCGCTATTAAAACAGCTCCGGGCCCGGGGTGTGGACACCGCATTTTTGACCTTACACGTCGGTGCCGGTAGTTTTCAACCTCTCCGCGTGAACGATGTTCGACAGCACCGTATGCATCCGGAGCGGGTCGAAGTTCCGTCTGTGGTGTGCGAAAGAATCGCCCGCGCCCGCGCGCGCGGCGCGCGGGTAGTAGCGGTGGGCACCACCGTGGTGCGAGCTCTGGAAACCGCGGCGGCGTCGGGGGAACTCCGTCCCTTTGCGGGTGATAGCCGCTTGTTTATTTACCCGGGATACCGGTTTCGTGTGATCGATGCAATGATTACTAATTTTCACTTACCCGGTTCTACATTGTTGATGCTGGTATGCGCATTCGCGGGCACCGCTCATACCCTGGCCGCCTATGCTCATGCAATTGAGCGGCGTTATCGGTTCTATAGTTATGGAGATGCGATGTTCCTGACTCCCTGCGCGATTAATTTAGCGGACAACGCAGATGAGGTTTGAGCGGCTCAACCAAGACGGCAACGCGCGTCGCGGACAACTGGTGATGCCGCGCGGCCGCGTGCAGACTCCGGCATTCATGCCGGTGGGCACCGCTGCTACCGTGAAGACAATGACACCGGAAGAACTCGTCGCGGCGGGCACCGAGATCATTCTCGGGAATACGTTCCATTTGATGTTACGACCCGGTACTGACGTCATTCGCCGACATGGCGGATTACATCAATTTATGCATTGGGAGCGGCCGGTGCTCACCGACTCAGGGGGTTTCCAAGTTTGGAGCTTGGCGAAACTGCGTGAGATCTCCGAACAAGGCGTTATGTTTCGATCTCCGGTTGACGGAGATGCGGTGTTCTTGGGCCCGGAACGGGCTATGGAAGTGCAACACGAACTGGATGCCGATATCGCCATGATCTTTGACGACTGCACGCCTTATCCAGCCACGCGGGAACAGGCGCAAGCGTCGATGGAGCTGTCATTGAGATGGGCAGCGCGGTGTAAGGATGCCCATGGCGATCACCCAGCGGCGTTGTTCGGCATCGTCCAAGGTGGGATGTATCCGGATCTGCGCCGCCTGTCGCTCGCGGAATTAGTGGACATCGGTTTTGACGGTTATGCCCTGGGAGGTCTGTCGGTGGGCGAACCCAAGGCGATGCTGTACCGACTCGTTGCGGAACTGGTGCCCATATTGCCGGGTGATCGGCCCCGCTATCTCATGGGCGTCGGTACTCCTGAGGACATCGTGTTCGCTGTCAGCATGGGCATCGATATGTTTGATTGTGTGCTGCCGACCCGTAACGCACGCAACGGGTGGTTGTACATACAAGATTCGGTGATTAAGATACGAAACTCCCAATACGCCGACGACACCCGGCCCCTCGATCCAAACTGCGATTGCTACACATGTCGGCATTATTCACGGGCGTATCTACGCCACCTGCACCGTGGGAACGAGATTTTGGGTGCCCGGCTGAATACCCTACATAACATCCATTATTATCTATCGCTGATGGCACAGATCCGCACCGCGATCAAATGCGGACGGTTTACCCAATTTGCGGAGGACTTTTTCGCCAAACGCGGCATAAAGCCGCCTGCCAGTTCTGCAGTTTTAGGTGCGATATGACGCTTTGACCCTCATTTTTCCAGTGTCCCTGTGGCATAATACCGCGCCGCGCCGCCCGGCTCCCGCCACGCCTGATTGTGGCCCGTGACTGTTGGCAGCGGCGCATCATACTCCATTACAAAAAGGGTACACGCTCATGAGCCTGTTGATACGAGACGCCTGGGCACAGTCCGCGGGCGGTGATCCGTCTGGCGGCTTGCTCGGCCTGCTTCCGATCATATTGATTTTCGTACTGTTTTATTTCCTGCTCATTCGTCCGCAACAAAAACGTACCAAGCAACACAAGGCGATGGTGGAAGGCCTAAAGAAGGGCGACGAAGTGGTCACTGCCGGCGGAACGTTGGGGAAAATCACCGACGTCGGTGAAAATTTCATTAATTTGGAAATCTCGAATGGAGTGGAAATCAAGGTGCAGCGGCATTCCGTCCAATCGATGATGCCCAAGGGCACCATAAAGGAAGCTTGATCCGGCTGATGAATCAATATCCGTTGTGGAAATACCTGTTAATGCTCGCAGTAATCCTTCCGGGACTGCTGTATGCGGTGCCCAACCTGTACGGCGAAGACCCCGGTGTGCAGATAACCGGCGTTCGCTCGTTCAAGGTCGATGAGACTGTCCTAGACCGCATGGAGAAGGCGCTCGGTGAGGGCGGTGTCCGCTGGCAGAAAGTAAGCCTGGACGGCAGCGGCGCGCGATTGCGGTTCGTGGATACCGAGACGCAATTAAAAGCCAAAGATCTTCTACAACGCGAGTTGGGCGACAATTATACTGTGGCCCTGAATTTGATGCCGGCGACACCGGATTGGCTAACCAGTATCGGCGGTGTGCCGATGTATTTGGGGTTAGATCTACGCGGCGGCGTGCACTTCTTGATGGAAGTGGACGTGCAAGGTGCGTTAACGAGGGCGGAAGATCGTTACGTGGGTGATCTTCGATCCAGCCTGCGCGATGCCAAGGTGCGGTATCTCACTGTGCGCAGAGTCCCAAGTGGCGGCATCGAGATCAAGTTTCGCGACAATGATCAACGTGAATCGGGCCGCGGAACTATTGAGCGTGAATTGCCCGAACTCCAGCTCAAAGATGAAGAACGGCAAGGTAAGCCGATACTATTGGCGACAATTCGACCGCAGCAGTTCGAGGAGATCACCAAGTTCGCACTAGATCAGAATATGACCGCACTGCGCAATCGCGTCGATGAGCTCGGTGTAGCGGAGCCGGTTGTGCAGCAGCAGGGTGACCGCAGGATAGTGGTGCAACTGCCGGGTGTGCAAGACACGGCCAAGGCGAAAGAGATTCTTGGCCGCACCGCGACCCTCGAAGTAATGATGGTGGATGAAGAGCATGACCTACAGAGCGCACAGACGACGTCGGTGCCTCCAGGCTCTAAGTTGTTTCGGCACAGGAACGGAAGTCAGATTCTATTACAAAAGCGGTTGGTCTATTCTGGCGATAACGTTGTCGATGCCGCGGCAGGCATCGACAATCAAACCGGGGGCCCAGTAGTGTATATCACCCTCGATGCACGTGGTGCGGCGATCAATCAGCGCATAACCGGCAAGAACATCGGCAAGCGCATGGCGGTGGTTTACATTGAGATAAAGTCCGAAACCAAACGCGACGCCGATGGCAGGCCAGTGTTTAATGACCAAGGGAGTGAAGTCAAAATAAGACGCAGGATCGAAGAAGTGATCACCGCTCCGGTTATCCGTGATCAATTAGGCAAACGTTTCCAGATCGAAGGGCTGGATAGCATTAGCGAGGCGCAGGATCTCGCGCTGTTACTCCGTGCCGGTGCGTTGGCTGCGCCCATTGAGATAATTGAGGAGCGAACAGTCGGTCCCAGTCTAGGCAAAGACAACATCGATCAAGGGTTCAAGTCGGTACTAATCGGATTCATATTAGTGCTGATCTTCATGCTGGCCTACTATCGGTTGTTTGGCGCCGTCGCCTGTGCTGCATTGATGCTCAATCTGGTGCTCATTGTTGCCGTGTTGTCTTTGTTTCAGGCGACGCTGACGCTGCCGGGGGTGGCTGGTATCGTGCTCACCGTAGGTATGGCGGTGGATGCCAATGTATTGATATTTGAGCGTATTCGCGAAGAGATACGGAATGGTAATACACCCCAGGCGAGTATCCACGTGGGCTATGACCGAGCCTTATCGACGATCGTGGATGCCAACGTTACCACATTGATTGCGGCGATCGTGTTGTTCAATTTCGGGACCGGTCCTATTAAGGGATTCGCGATTACATTGAGCATTGGAATCATCACGTCGATGTTCACCGCCATCCTGGGAACACGGGGGGTGATTAATTTGATCTACGGGGGCCGCCGTGTGCAGAGGTTGTCAATCTAATGGAAATACTTCGTAAGCAAACCGAAATTAATTTTATGTCACTTCGCCGCGTCGCCGTGGGCGTATCCGCGTTGGCGATCGTAGTAGGAATTGTGTCGTTAGTCATTCGCGGATTGAATTACGGTATCGATTTCACTGGGGGTACGTTGGTAGAAGTTTCCTATGACGAGTCGGTTAGGATAGAGGCGGTGCGTGATAAGTTAAACCAGGCAGACTTTGATGATGCCCTGGTGCAGTACTTCGGCACGTCACGTGACATCATGGTTCGATTACCTGCGCGCGAGGACGACACCGGCGCCAAACTCAGCAGCGGGTTGATGGAGGCACTGCGAAAACCATACAACGAAACCTTGTCGCAGAGCCGCCAAGGGGCTGCTCAGCAGTGCGTAACAGGCGCCGGCACTGCGGCAATTGACTGCCGGGTGCAGATGCGTAGGGTTGAATTCGTCGGTCCGCAAGTGGGAAAAGAACTGACCGAGAAGGGCGGTCTTGCCATGATCTATGCCTTGATTGGAATTCTGATCTATGTCGCGTGGCGGTTCGAGTGGCGGTTTGCGATTGGGTCCGTGGTGGCTTTGATTCACGATGTGTTGATCACCCTCGGGTTATTCTCGTTATTGCACCTCGAGTTTTCGCTGCCGGTGCTGGCAGCAATCCTGGCGGTGATTGGTTATTCGCTGAACGACACTATAGTTGTGTTTGATCGTGTCAGAGAAAACTTTAGAAAGATGCGTCGCGGCAACGTACTTGAGATCATGAATCGCTCTATAAACCAAACCCTGCCACGCACAATACTCACGTCACTCACTACGTTGTTGGTATTGCTTGCGTTATTCATCTTAGGCGGCAAGGTGATACATGGCTTTGCCACCGCGTTGATAATCGGCGTCGTTGTCGGTACCTATTCTTCGATATTTGTTGCCAGCCCGGTGGTGGTGGCTTTGGGCGTGACCCGCGAGGACATGATGCCGGTGAAAAAAGAAGGTGCGGATCAGGAACGCGCCGAGCCATAAGCCGATGCTCGCGCGAGGAGAGCGACATGTTTAGCCAAGACATGACCATATCAGGATTCGATGACGAACTGTGGTCCGCGATTACCGCGGAGCAACGCCGTCAAGAGGAGCACATCGAGCTGATTGCCTCTGAGAATTACGCCAGTCCCCGGGTGTTGGCGGCCCAGGGGTCGGTGCTGACCAACAAATATGCCGAGGGTTATCCGGGCAAGCGTTATTACGGTGGCTGTGAATACGTAGACCAGGCTGAGGAGCTTGCCATAGCGCGTGTCAAGCAACTTTTCGATGCCCCGTATGCAAATGTGCAACCGCACTCGGGATCCCAGGCCAATGCCGCGGTGTATTTGGCCTTGCTCGACCCGGGCGATACCATCCTCGGGATGAGCCTGGCAGATGGTGGGCACCTCAGTCACGGCGCCAAAGTCAATTTTTCCGGTCAGCTTTACCATGCGGTGCAATACGGACTCAATTACGATACCGAAGACATCGACTACGATCAGGTTGAGGCGCTCGCGCTGAAGCACAAGCCGCGGATGATCATTGCTGGTTTCAGCGCGTTCTCGCGAGTTCTTGAGTGGGACCGGTTTCGGGACATTGCCGATAAAGTGAGCGCCTATCTGGTTGCGGACATCGCCCACGTCGCCGGTCTGATCGCCGTGGGACTGTATCCCAGCCCGGTCAATATCGCGGATGTGACTACCAGCACCACGCACAAGACCTTGCGTGGACCGCGCGGTGGCGTCATCTTGGCGAGGCAAAACCCGGAGCTGGAAAAGAAACTCAATTCCCGGGTATTTCCGGGATCTCAGGGTGGGCCGCTGATGCACGTGATAGCCGCCAAGGCGGTGGCGTTCAAGGAGGCGTTGCAACCGGAATTCAAGGATTATCAACAGCAGGTGCTCACCAATGCCCGTACGTTGGCAACCGCAATCATGGATCGCGGCTACAAAGTCGTTTCCGGCGGCACCGACAATCACTTGTTTTTGGTCGATTTGATTGACAAGGAGCTGACCGGCCGGGACGCGGAGACAGCGCTGGGGGACGCGAACATCACAGTCAATAAAAACGCGGTTCCCAATGATCCGCAGTCCCCGTTTGTCACGAGCGGAATTCGTGTGGGTACACCGGCGGTGACGACGCGTGGATTTAAGGAGGCGGAGATCAAACGGCTGGGAGCATGGATTTGCGATGTCTTGGATCAAATTGATGACAGGACCGTTCGCGATAAAGTTAAGCAAGAAGTGCTTCACATGTGCCAAAGCTTTCCAGTTTACGTGTAGCCTTACTTCGGCTCACCAGGCTAATTCCTGGGTATCACCGATGCGCTGTCCATTTTGTCTATCGGAAGAAACTCGAGTGATCGATTCGCGGCTTGCCGAAGATGGTGATGCGGTCCGCAGACGCCGCGAATGCAGCGATTGCGGGGAACGTTTCACGACTTTGGAGCGTGCGCTTCTACGTATGCCGCAGATTATCAAGTCGGATCATAAACGCGAGCCGTTTAACGAGCATAAACTGCGTGCCGGTATTCAGCGAGCACTGGAGAAAAGGCCGGTAGATGCAGAGGCCGTTGAAAGTGCGATTCATCGGATTCACCACAAGATGTTAACCAGCGGCAATCGTGAAATTGACTCTCGGCAGGTGGGTGAATGGGTGATGCAGGAACTCAATGAATTGGATCAAGTCGCCTTCGTTCGTTTCGCATCGGTGTACCGGTCATTTCAAGATGTCGACGAGTTCAGTGAAGAGGTTAAAAGGCTTCGAGAACAAACAAACGCGACGGCGAAAAAACGGCAGATGTCGCTCCTGCCCAACGATGATGACAAAAAGTGACGACTACCGGTTTATGTCGCAGACGTTGCGCTTGGCGGAAAGCGGGTTATGTACGACACATCCAAATCCGCGGGTTGGGTGCGTTGTGGTTCGGGACGGTGAGATCGTCGCCGAGGCCTGGCACAAGAGAGCGGGTGAGCCTCACGCGGAAGTGTTGGCATTACGCCAAGCCGGAGAACGCGCACGCGGTGCTACCGTATATGTAAACCTCGAGCCTTGTTGCCACCAAGGACGTACCCCGCCCTGTATTGTTTCTCTCATCGACGCCGGGGTGGCACGGGTGGTGACGGCGATGGAAGATCCCAATCCCGAGGTATCCAACGGCGGGATTTCGAGTTTACGTAATGCGGGGATAGATGTCGATGTTGGCGTCATGCGAGAGCAAGCAGAGCGATTGAATCGGGGATTCGTTCACCGCATGCGTCATCGGCGGCCGTGGGTGATGCTCAAGCTGGCGGCCAGTATTGACGGCCGGACTGCGATGGCCTCCGGAGAGAGCAAATGGATTACGAGTGAAGCATCGCGGGCTGATGTACATCGGCTACGGGCCAAGAGTTCCGCGATCATGACCGGTATTGGCACCATACTCGCAGACGATCCGGCGCTCACGGTACGCTTAGAAGGCTTTGACCGGCAACCGATGCGGGTGATCGTGGACAGTCATCTGACGATGGACGCCAACGCCCGGGTGATGACACAACCGGAAGAGGTGTTGATCTACACTGCAATCGAGGATCGTGCACAGGTCGACCGCTTGACGCATATAGGAGCCGATGTGGTGCGTCTACCTGGGCCGAAGGATCGCGTCGACCTTAGCGCTATGATGGAAGATCTCGCCGCGCGCGGTGTGAACGAGTTACTTGTCGAAGCGGGCCGCACGTTGAGCGGAACTTTAGTTCGCAGCGGCTTGATTAACGAGTTGATTCTCTACCTGGCCCCGCATATCTTGGGTGATGCGGCGCGGGGAATGTTCCGGCTGCCGGAAATCGAGCGGTTGAGCGACCGGGTCGAGTTCAAGATCGGAGATGTTCGCCGGATTGGCCCCGATCTGCGGCTGATTTTGTGTCCTTGACGTTGACAAGCATTATTAACGCCTAACCCGCATATTGCACCACGGCAACAAAAAAAAGATCTAATGTTGGTTGAGATATCGAATTCGATAGATGTTCAGTGCGACGTTTTGTATCCGGAGTTCCGCTTAACCCGGCGCTGGCTTAGTCTCGAACGACAAGTCCGCGTCGCGTACCAAACGGCGCTAAACTCCAAGCCCGCGACAGCATATAAGGCGCTGAGCCAAAGTCACGAATTACCGGTGTTACGACATTCACCCTTATCCCGGCCCTGGCTGGTTCACCCACCCCTGTGCTTGGCCGTCACTCGACCCATAACCCGCTTTCGGTCTCGCTCCAGGCGCGGCGCTCAGCGGCGCGAGTGTTGCGCCAGCATCCGGGATCCTGGTGAGCGATGTGGGCCGGACCCGCGCTTCAATCAACCTATAGCTACGGCTATGCATTTCGTTCCCGCGCGGCGTCCACTCGCCCGACCCTGCGACTGCGCGCAGGACGAGTCCGGTCGCCTTGATCCGGGATCCTTGGTGCAATAGACGGGCTAACCATCATGTTCACGGGTATCATACAAACCATTGGCACGATCCAGGCGGTGCATCGGCATGGCCCTGAAATGAAGCTGGCTATCGACCCCGGCGGGTTGGATCGTGGTGCAATCAGTATCGGAGACAGTGTGTCGGTAAATGGCGTTTGTCTAACGGTAGTGTCGTTAACGGACGAGCAGTTACACTTTGATGTCTCCGCGGAGACCGTATCGCGCTCGACATTTGCTTGCCTGAGAAAAGGCGCCAAGGTAAATCTGGAGTTGGCGCTGTTGTCCTCCGATCGACTTGGCGGACACTTCGTAACTGGCCATGTGGACGGGTTGGGCGAGCTCATCGAGCGCAAACAAGTAGGACGCTCGGTGCAAATGCGATTCCGCGTATTAGCCGTCCTATCCCGGTTTATCGCCGAAAAGGGATCGATAAGTATCGATGGCGTAAGTTTAACGGTGAACACCGTGGAAGGACACGATTTTGATGTGAACATCGTACCGCACACCGTAAATGAAACCACACTCGGTGCATGTTCTGTTGGCCAACAGGTACATATCGAGGTCGATCTGATAGCCAGATATGTGGAGCGTCTGATGAGTGTGGAAAATACGCATGTCGGCAAAGCGCTCGATAAAGCATTTCTCGCAAAACATGGCTTTGTAGGTATTGAGGATCAGGAATAGTTGGACCCATGGGATTGAATGATATCAACGAGATCATAGAAGATTATCGTCGCGGCAAGATGGTGATTTTGACCGACGATGAAGAACGGGAGAACGAAGGTGACCTGCTCATCGCCGCGGAGAAGGTGACACCGGATATCATCAATTTTATGGCCAGCCATGCGCGTGGACTGATCTGCCTGACGCTGACCGAAGAGCGGTGTAAGCAGCTTGGACTATCTTTGATGGTCGCTGCCAACAACTCGCGTTTTTCAACCAACTTCACGGTGTCGATCGACGCGGCGACGGGGGTCACCACGGGAATTTCGGCGGCGGATCGCGCGACCACGGTGCGTTCTGCTGTTAAGCCCGACGCAACACCCAATGACATCACCACGCCGGGTCATATCTTTCCGCTGATGGGTCAACCCGGCGGCGTACTGACCCGCGCCGGTCACACCGAGGCGGGTGTTGATCTGGCACGGCTGGCTGGGCTGGAGCCTGCGAGTGTAATCTGCGAGATCCTTAAGCCCGACGGCACTATGGCGCGGTTGCCGGATCTGATCGAATTCGGCCGTCGACACGCGATCAAAATCAGTTCGGTTGCCGCGTTGATCCGGCATCGAATGAAGCATGAGCCCACCGTCAAACGGATAGCGGAGAGCAAGATTGCCACCGAGGACGGTGAATTCCGGATCATCGCATACCAGGATATCATTGAAAATGAAACACACATTGCGTTGGTAAGCGGAGCGATCAAGCATGAGAATCCGACGTTGGTGAGGGTACATGTGGAGTCGGGGCTGTTTGATGTATTTCGCGAACTGCGGCAAGCGATAAAGTGGCCGATCCGGACAGCGTTGCGCCGTATCCGGGAGGAAGGTTCAGGGGTATTGGTAATATTGCGTTATAACGAACCCGGCATAGAAATCGTGAAACGCCTACGCCATTCCAGTATGGAAGGAAAAGACATAGACTTTCCATGGCATGAATCCGGCGAAGACCTCAGGATGTTGGGTGTCGGCAGCCAGATTCTCGCGGACCTCGGGGTTGGCAAGATGCGCGTCTTGGGTGCCCCGAAGCGGGTCCACGCGTTGTCCGGATTCGCATTGGAAATCGTGGAATATGTAACAAATTGAACGTGTTAGAACGACAATGAAAGATATAAAGCAAACCGAGGGAGAGTTGATTGCGCGCAATGCGCGTTTCGCCTTAATAGTCAGCCGATTTAACAGCTTCATCAGCGAACGGCTGTTGGAAGCGGCGGTGGACACGCTGCAACGGCACGGCGTGGATCGTGCTAACATGCACATAGTACGCGTACCCGGCGCCTACGAGATTCCGTTGGCGGCAAAAACTCTAGCCAAATCAAATAATTTCGATGCGTTGGTTGCGTTGGGTGCGATCATACGTGGCGCAACACCACACTTCGATTATGTTGCTGGGGGGTGCGCGAGAGGGATTGCGCAAGTGAGTATGGAGTGTGATATTCCGATTGGTTTTGGTGTGTTGACCGTAGACACTGTTGAACAAGCGGTTGAGCGCGCCGGAACCAAAGCGGGGAACAAAGGCGCGGATGCGGCAATCGCAGCTTTGGAGATGGTCAACGTCTTGAAACGACTTCGGGAATAGTCGTCGTCAACAAGTAGCGGACGCGGGTGGAGGAAAATGGCAGGCGGTAGCCGACATGCAGCGCGACAGGCGGCGGTACAAGCGCTCTACCAGTGGGACCTGACCGAGCAAGACCCTGGTGAAATTGAGGCGCATTTCATTCAGCAGCATGATTTGGAAGACACCGATCGAGGTTATTTTCATATTTTGATTTGTGAGGTCCCGCTGTACAGGCGGGAAATTCAGGCCAATCTGCAGCCCTGTCTTGATCGTGAATTCGATACAATCGATCCAGTAGAGCGCGTCATCTTACGAATCGGCGCTTACGAATTGGAATATCAGCACGATATACCCACTAAAGTCATTATCAATGAGGCGGTAGAACTGGCTAAGACATTTGGTGCTGATTACGGTTATAAATTCGTCAATGGCGTACTCGATCGATTAGCACAAAATTTACGGCCGAGCGGAATGCAAAGCCCCTCCGGGGTAACAACGGAGGCCTTGAATGAACCAAACAATGCGATCAAGGACTAATTCGCATACTGCACCCGGGCATTCCGCCGCTCGATCCAGCGACTGTGCGCAGGACGAGTCCCTTTGCCATCATCCGGGATGCCTGGTGCAAGATACGGATTAGCGCAGACATCAGCAACCGCCGGTCGTTTGGACGAATTCTCCCTAATCGAAAAATATTTTGCCCGGCCCGTGACACGGCCGGATGTGTCTTTGGGCATTGGAGATGATGCCGCGTTAACGATCGTTCCCGCGGGATATGAGCTGGTAACCACCGTCGATGTGTTGGTTGCCGGGGTGCATTTCCATGAATCAGCGGATTCCCACTCTGTGGGCCATAAGGCGCTTGCGGTCAATTTGAGTGATCTGGCGGCAATGGGGGCGACCCCGGCGTGGGCGACGCTGGGGCTGGTGATACCCGAGGTTGATGGATTCTGGCTGGAGCGCTTTTGTGCCGGCTTTTTCGCGTTGGCGAAACGGTACGAGGTCGATCTCGTGGGCGGTGATACCGCGCAAGGTCCGTTGACGGTCACGGTACAACTCAGCGGATGGGTACCCCAGGGGACGGCCCTGCAGCGCAGGGGGGCAAGACCGGGTGACGATGTCTATGTCACCGGTCGATTGGGCGACGCCGGATTGGCCTTGATGCATATCGATGGGGCGATTGTTTTGTCCCCGCACCAAGCTACGGCGGTGCAACAGGCCCTTGATTATCCTGATCCCCACGTGGAAATGGGCGATCGGCTTCGATCGCTGGCCAGTGCGGCGATTGACGTATCCGACGGGTTGGCCGCCGATCTAGGACACCTAGTGACTCAAAGTGAGGTGGGCGCAAAGGTGTTGTTGGCGCAGCTGCCGTTGTCACAGTCGTACCAGGCGCATTTTGACGCAATCGGTTGGGAGGTGGCGCTGAGTGCCGGTGACGACTACGAGTTATGTTTCACCGCGGCACCCGGTCATCACCACGAGATCACGGCTCTCGCCGGACAGCTCGATGTGGCAGTTACCCGTGTCGGCACCATCACCGCAGACCGCAACATCATCTTCGTGGATCGAGACGGTCACGGGTATCGGCCCGAAACGGCGGGTTATGCGCATTTTCGTTCTTGAAATTATATGCCCGAGATAGACGCGCGCGGACTTTTGAAACATCCGGTGCGGCTAGTCGCAATCGGTTTCGGCAGCGGACTGGTACCGCGAGCACCCGGCACTGCCGGCACCTTGGCGGCCATACCCCTGGTGCTGCTGGCGGCGACACTGCCGCTGTGGGGTTATCTAGCGCTGATCACGGGTTTTTTTGCACTGGGTGTTTGGGTATGTCACGAGACCCTGCGCTATCTTGGCGTGCACGATCACCCGGTCATCGTGTGGGATGAGGTGGTTGGTTACATGATTGGTATGTTTGGGACGCCTATCACATGGCCGGCGATGGTTGTCGGGTTCGTGTTGTTCCGGGCGTTTGACATTCTCAAGCCTTGGCCCATCGGTTGGTTGGACCGTCATGCCCCGGGGGGATTTGGAGTGATGATCGACGACGTTATGGCCGGACTTTACACCGCGGCGGTGTTACATATGGGATTTGCTTTGCAATATACGGGCTAACCCCCAATCAGCGACGCACTTGGTAACGCTGATACAGCGACATCACCAGGGCAACATAGCCCCTGGTTTCCGGATATGGCGGGACCCCGTTGTATCTGATCACTGCGTTTTCGCCGGCGTTGTAGCCAGCCAGCGCTAATCGCGTGTTACCCGCAAACTCACTGAGCAAATCGCGTAAGTACCGTACTCCACCGGTGATGTTTTGGCGTGGATCGAAGAGGCTCTGCACACCATAACGGCTGGCGGTTTGTGGCATCAATTGCATCAACCCCGACGCACCTTTGGCAGACACGGCATAGGGATCAAAATCCGACTCAACATGTACCACTGCTTTGACGAGTGCGGCGTCAACGCCAAATCGTGACGCGGTATTTCGGATCAAGGGATCGAAGCGCGACGGAATCGGCCGCAGTCGGCGCGACCGTTGGGGACGAACGGTCGCCCAACCGTCATCATCGACACCGTAACTCTTGATCAGGCGATAACCCGCTTCTATGTGCCGATGATCGGTGATTAATCGCGAGCCATCACCGCGTTCATAGACGTAGATCTTTGCCGCCGAGGCGACGCTCACGTAGAACAAGGACGCGCCGACGACAGCCGCCAAGTTGGTTGACCAGAGCAAGAATCGCATCACGAAGACGACCAAAAGTCCTTGATAATAGGACTATTATTGTAGTTGGTTTCGACAGTTTAGGGTAATCAAAAAACGCACTATTCGCAGACAGATTGGATGATTACATGGTGTGTAAGCTTGGAGTGAAGCAGCGGTCCGGCCGACGATAGCTCTGTCGTGCGGTAGCTTGGCAAGCTATGGACCAATCCCGGACGCTGGTATCATCGTGGCGATTCATTGGCAACGGGTTGAGGTAAATCGATGCCGTCATTTGACGTAGTGTCCGAGGTCGACTGGCAAGAAGTACGTAATGCGGTGGATCAGGCCAACCGGGAAATCGCCAATCGCTATGACTTTAAGGGCACCGACGCCCGCGTGGAACAGGACCAGGAACACCTAACCGTGTATGCGGATGATGAATATAAACTCGGTCAAGCTCGGGATATTTTGTATACCAGGATGGCAAAACGCAACGTCGATCTTGATTGTCTGGTTGAAAACGAGATGCAATCCACTGCGCGCGGTAAGGCAAAGCAAGAAATCTTAATTCGCCATGGTATCGACGCGGAATTAGCAAGAAAGATCGTTAAGATGATCAAGCAAAGCAAGATCAAAGTACAGGCGGCGATCCAGGGCCAACAAGTTAGAGTGTCAGGTAAAAAACGTGATGATCTTCAGGCAGTGATGGCTATGTTGCGGGATGCGCAGCTTGGGCTGCCAATGCAATATGTTAATTTACGGGACTAACGCGCATATTGCAGCTGGCCCGCGCTTTCCACCAGGCGACACCAAATTCCGAGTCCGCATTAGAACTTAAGGCAGTTACCCGAAGTTACAAATTGCAGGGTGTTACGCCAGTCACGCCTAACCCGGCCCTGACTGGTGCGCGCACACCGGCGCTTGTCCCCGCACGGCAGGGGGCTCAGCGGCACGGGTCCTGCGTCAGCATCCGGGATCCTGGTGAGCAATGCGGGCTGGGCGACGGAACCATCGCCTTTTTTTGTGTTTAGCGCTCGAGATACTGCAGTTTTTCGGAAACGGCGTCCCAATCTGCGGCATCGGGGGGGGCCGGCTTCTTTTCCGTCAACACCGGCCACTGCTTGGACAGCTCGGCATTCAATTCCAAAAATTGTTCTTGTCCTTGGGGAACGTCATCCTCGGCGTAGATGGCGTCCACCGGGCACTCCGGTTCGCACAGACTACAGTCGATGCATTCTTCGGGGTCAATGACCAAAAAGTTAGGACCTTCATGAAAGCAGTCGACCGGACAGACTTCCACACAATCAGTGTACTTGCATTTTATACAGGATTCTGTGACCAAGTAGGTCATAGTGTGACTCCAAGGATACGCATGTCTAAGCTACTGGCTGAAGCGGCGGTATTCTACGGTTTCGGTTCCAACGGGTAAACGCTAATATCCCCAACTGACAGCATTTTTACGTGGTTTAGCAGTCGACTACTGATGAACTTCTGCTATGCTCAGGTATTGAAAGTATCTTCCGGATAGGCGAAAAACATCTACAGTGCTTGCGGTTTCGGTACCGAAAATACGAGCAAGAAGACCTTTAGCCGCTGAAGTTCGTCCGCGCCGAGTTGAGCATTGGCTGGCGTCTCTGCCCAGGGCCAGCGCGCGCGACAGCGCCGAGCGACTTTTGCAGGCACTGTTCGGCCAAAATCGCACGTCGCTGGACGCGGAAAATCGTCTTAGCATTATGGAGCTGTACCGTGAGCCGGTGATCGCCGCAGTGGATGTGTTGCGGCAGGGTTTTGCTACTGTCTCCTATCCGCTCTCAGGCCGAAGTCTTGAACTGTATTCGCTGGTGGCAAAGCTGCTCGGTGAGATGGCGAACGGTTATAAGATCGTTGCCAATGACATCAGCGATAAAGGTAGGACGAATAAGTCGGACCTGGTGCTGGCATTACAGAGGGCAACCCACTTTTTGGGGCAGGTGTTAGTCAACGCCTACCAGACCTATGCTACCTGTCCTGCCGGCATATGGAAGGAACTACATCACATCTATCTGTTTGCAGAAAATCATCGGTTGCTGAATTTTCCCGTCGCTGCGCCTGACTCCAATTCGCCGGATGGACTGTGCACAATTACCGACAGTTATCAACAAATCACGTTGCTCGGTGCATGCCATCCCTATGGGTTGCTACAAGATGAATGTATAAAACTGTACAAGCTTTTCCTGCATTGGCAGAGCAGTGCCCAAATCGGTCCCGACGTTGGTAAGAAAGATACTACCGCCCGATTCATCATCAGCGTGAATTCGGATTCACCGCCCATTCCTTTGATCAAGACACAACATATGGAGGTGACTGATCATTTACGGCTACTAAATGCACTGGATGTGCTGCGAGAAGTTCACAGTGTACTGCGAAACTTAAAGCGCGATTTAGCATTAGGCACACTGTCAAGTTCCATGGTGAAAACCGGAATTGATGCGAGTGACCTGGACCTGCTACGACGCGCGGGACGTTTATTGACTGGTGTAAAAACCAAAAGGCGATCACTACGAATAGAAAAGGACGAGCAGATATCGATTTGTTGTGGTGTTAGTTCCATCCACTACTTCATGAACGGAGAAAAGCGGCTTGCAGTTGGTCCCGATGAGCGCGACCCCGAACCTGACGAGCAACCCGATACTGCTATATCGCCATCTAATGACGATGTTGAGCGATATGTCGATTTGGGTGAACCCAATCTCGGGGTGCCGCCAAACGAGGCCGGAGTAGATCGTACAGGACCCAACTCATGGCAGAGCCGCGCCGTGTATCAGATTCATCCCTGCCGTACTAAAAACCAAAGCGCATCCGGCATTTGTTTGCACGTGACCAAACCTTCGGCTTTACAGATTCATGTTGGGGATGTGGTTGCCGCCCAGGAGCCGATTGTTAAAAAGTGGCGTGTGGGTGTCGTCCGGTGGCTGCGCTGTCTAAGCGAAGAGTCTATGGATTTGGGAATCGAAATGTTGGGACCCGAGGCTAGAGCAGTCGCAATCAAACGCGAATCTCCACCCGTTTACATTGAAGGCTTGTTCTTGCCGGGCAATCGGGCTCTCAAATCGCCAACATCCTTGATTGTATCTCGCGGCATAAATCAACCTGGAGAAAAGCTCTTTGTGATCGATGTGGATGGCGAACCCCGCGTTGTCACTCCATTGCGTCTCATGGAACGCACCACTTCTTTCACTCAACTATTGCTTGCCCCGCCACCGCGCGACTGATTGCGCGTGGATGATTGATCCGTATATTGCACCAACGTGCGCCGGCTCTTTGCCTGCAACGCAATCTGGAGCATCAAATGTCGCCATTTCATGGAATACCCGCCACCGGTCACCTTGGTGCAGACCATGAATAGAAGCAAGGTTATCCCGGCGCTGGCTTGGTCTCGAACGCCTGCGCTGCACGCAACAGAAAAAACGGAGCCAAGTCGCAGACCTCGAGCCTTTTTTTCATCGTTCCAGCGCGACGCTCGTCCCCGCCTTGTCCCCGCACAGCAGGGGAACAACTGGGGACTACGCGCAGGACAAGTCCCATCGCTATCATCCGGAGTCATGGGCGCAAAATACGGGTTACCTGTCTTCGTGTAATGCCCCGGTCAACTCGTACAGCAGGTCTAATGCTTGCCGCGGTGTCAATTCGTCAACGTTGAGAGTGCGTAATTTTTCCGTCAGGGGATGAACCGGCGCCTCTGATGCTTCGAAAATGCCAAGTTGGGTAACGCCAGTCGGTTCGGTGCCAGGGGGATTGTCGCGATAATGGATTTCCAACTCCGTCAGCTTATCGCGGGCAACGGCAAGCACATCGCCTGGCACGCCGGCAAGCCGCGCCACTTGAATCCCATAGGATTGATTCGTCGGTCCCGGCTTCACCGAGTAAAGAAATACGATCTGCTCCCGGTGCTCCACCGCATCAAGGTGGACGTTGTACACGGAGGTGAGTCGATCGGCGAGTTGGGTGACCTCAAAATAATGGGTGGAAAACAAGGTGAAAGCCCGCACCCGTTGCGCCAAATCGACGGCACATGCCCAGGCAAGGGAAAGCCCGTCAAAGGTGCTGGTACCGCGGCCGATTTCATCGACGAGCACCAAGCTATTTTCAGTTGCATGCCGCAGGATCCGCGCCATTTCGGTCATTTCAACCATGAACGTAGAGCGGCCGCCCGCGAGATCGTCGGAGGCGCCGATGCGAGTGAAGACTTGATCGATGGGGCCGATCACGGCCCGGTCGGCAGGCACATAACACCCGCAATAAGCCATGATTGTTATTAATGCCGTTTGACGCATATAGGTGCTTTTTCCTCCCATATTCGGCCCCGTGATAATCAACATCCTTTGTTCCTCGTGCAGGGACATGTCATTGGCGACAAATGGGTGGCTCTGATTCCGCTCGACGACGAGATGTCGTCCGGCAGTGATGTTTAGGCACGGTTCGTTGGTCAGTATGGGCGAGGAAAGATTTAAAGTTGCAGCACGTTCGGCAAAATTGTCGAGCACATCGAGTCTCGATAAGGCTTGGGCGCAAAGTTGTAATGGCGCCAACTCGCGCGCCAGCCGTTCCAGAAGTGCTTGGTAAAGCCATTTTTCCCTTGACAATGCCTTTTCCTTGGCGCTTAAAACCTTGTCTTCAAATTGTTTCAATTCGGCCGTGATATAGCGCTCCGCATTCTTCAATGTCTGGCGGCGAATGTAACGTTCCGGCACAGCGCCCGTTTGAGACTTGGTGACCTCAATGTAAAAGCCGTGCACTCGATTGTATTGCACACGTAGATTATTAATCCCGGTTTCTTTACGTTCTCGATTTTCCAGTTGCATCAGATATTCACTGGTGTCGCGGCTCAATTGTTGTAGCTCGTCCAACTGTGGGTCGTAGCCGGAACGAATGACGCCGCCGTCGCGTATTATGGATGCTGGTTCTTCTTGGATTGCCCGCTGTAAAAGGTCATGGGTTTCAGGGAACGGTCCTAATCCGTCGAGGATGTCTCGGAGCATTGCGGCATCATGGTCACGAATGCTTTCGATGATCGCTGGAAGCGTCGCCAATGCCAGGCGTAATCGCACTAGATCTCTGGGCCGCGCACTGAGCAGTGCCACGCGGGCCAAGATTCGTTCCATATCGCCTGCCTGAGTGAGCAACTTGCGTAACTGGGGCCGACGGTTCTCCAGCAAACAAGCAACGGCATGCAGCCGCTGCTTGACGCGCTGTTGATCGCGTGGTGGCTGGTGAAGCCAGCGTCTTAATAGGCGCGCGCCCATTGCGGTGGCGCATTGATCTATTAGGGATATTAAGGTGTTTTCGCGACCGCCCAACAAGTTGACTTCGATTTCCAGATTTCTACGGCTAATGGAATCGATCGAAATATATTCACTAGTATGTTCGATTCTAAAGTCCAATACATGGGGCAGTGATGAGTACTCCGCATCCTTTGCATATTGTAGTACCGCACCTGCCGCGATTACTGCGCTTGGATTATTCTCTGCCCCGAAGGATGACAGGTCTTTGGTGCCGAGTTGCTCTGTGAGTAATCGAGTAGCCAGTTCGAGGTCGAAGTACCAGTCCGGCACAGTCCGTACAACAAATTCAGGGGACTTGGGTAAGATGTTGAAATCGGCTTCCGCGATGATGACCTCAGCCGGGTTCAGCCGTTCAAGTTCGTCACCGGGTTGTTCGGTATCCGGTATCTCGTATGCCTCAAAACGACCGCTCGAAATCTCCAGAGCCGCGATAGCATAGCCGGAGTCCCGGGTGAATAATGCCGCCAATAAATTCTCGTGGCGGTCCTCCAGCAATGCTTCATCGGATAGTGTGCCTGGTGTGACCACGCGAACCACTTCGCGTTCGACCGGTCCTTTGGTTCTACCAGGAACTCCAATTTGTTCACAAATCGCCACGGTACGGCCGAGCTTTATCAATTTGACTAAGTATTGATCGACGCTATGGACCGGTACTCCGGCCATGGGAATCGGTTTACCCGCTGACTTACCGCGCTGTGTCAACGTGATACCGAGTAGTTTGGCGGCGTGTTCGGCGTCTTGGAAGAACAATTCATAGAAGTCTCCCATGCGATAAAGTAGCAAGGTTTCCGGATGCTTTGACTTAATCCGCAAATATTGCTGCATCATCGGTGTGTGTTGAGGGTGCGGGCACATTGTCAGTGGATCGCAGAGCGGATCAGCTGTAGCAATTGTGGGTAGATCTCCGGATTGCCAGCGACGATGTCGCCACTGGACAGATGATCTTGTCGGCCATCCGGATCGCTGATCAAGCCCCCGGATTCCTGAATCAGCAGGCATCCCGCTGCCATATCCCACGGACTCAGTCCAAGCTCCCAGAATCCGTCAAATCGACCACACGCCACGTACGCAAGGTCTAATGCTGCGGAACCCGCGCGCCGGATACCGCTACTGTGAAGCAGGACTTCGCGGAACATGCTTATCCAATCATCTAGATGTGCAAGGGCTTTGAACGGAAAACCGGTACCGACCAACGCGTCCTTTAGATGCAATACACGGCTTACACGTATACGCCTTTCGTCGAGATGTGCGCCGCTACCTTTGGAAGCGGTGAACATTTCATTACGCAATGGATCGAACACCACAGCGTGCTCGAGTTGCACGCCCTTACGAACCGCGATCGACACCGAAAATTGGGGGTAGCCATGCAGGAAATTGGTGGTCCCGTCCAGGGGATCTATGATCCACTCGAAGTCGTTGCCTGGTTTACGGCCGCTTTCCTCCGCGAGGATGGCGTGGCTGGGATAAGCATGTTCAATAACGTCGATGATCGCGCCTTCTGCAGCACGGTCCACCTCGCTGACGAAATCATTTCGACCCTTTTCTTCAACCTCGATTCGGTGTACCTGATCAAGATAACGTACAATCAAGTTACCCCCATGTCGCGCCGCTTTAACCGCTGTGTTCAGCAAGGGATGCATGGTAATTTCCTAGGGTTGCTAGCATTTATTCAAGCAAAGCTCGGGCGCCGAATTGTAGTAGCGCGTATCTGTGAAAGAAAGCGATTCTGAATTAAAACAGGGGCAAATTCGATTTGTGCTTATACACCCGACCCATCCTGGTAATGTCGGAGGTGTGGCACGGGCGATGAAGACCATGGGAGTGAGGCAGCTGACGTTGGTAGCCCCGCAGGTTAAGCTGCCCAACGAGGAGGCCATTCGACGTGCCGCTGGCGCAGAAGACATATTATATACGGCTGATGTGCACGAGGATCTGGATGGAGCCATCAAAGATTGTCATTTGATCATCGGCACCACTGCTCGGAAACGTTCGATAAGGTGGCCCCAAATGACACCAGAACAAGCTGCGGAGAAACTTTGGGACGAGAGTCGTCACGGACCCGTTGCGCTGTTGTTCGGTCAGGAGCGCAGTGGATTGGCGAACCCGGAAGTGGAGCGATGCCACTACCTGGTACGTATTCCGACCAATCCGGACTATTCGTCCTTAAACCTGGCGAGCGCGGCGCAGATCATGGCCTATGAGGTGTTTCTAAAGCGTCATTCATCACTAGGCACACTGCAAGACGTGCCTCGATATGCTGACCAGGAGAGTATGCACCGTTTCTACAGACATCTCGAAGAGGTGTTGCTCGATTTGGATTTCCCCATTGCCAGGCCACCGGTGATACTGATGCGAAAACTCATTCGTTTGTTTAACCGGGCCCGGCTTAGCGAAGAAGAGTTACAAATTTTGCGCGGGATACTGAGTGCCGTTCAACAGCATGTCGCTAAAAAGAGTTGACAAAGACCAGTACCACTGGCCTCATAAACCGCAGATGCGGCACTGGAAACCGAGATGTTCAAAAGTCTGAAAGAAGATATTCAATATGTGTTCGAGCGCGATCCAGCGGCGCGTTCGACTATGGAAGTATTGACTGCTTACCCGGGACTCCACGCGGTCGTGGGCCATCGTCTAAATCACTGGTTATGGGATAAGAAATGGTACTGGCTGGCGCGGTTTTTATCCCATTTGATTCGTTGGTTGACCGGGATCGAGATTCATCCAGGGGCAAATATTGGCCGCCGATTCTTTATCGACCACGGCATGGGAGTGGTGATCGGTGAAACCTCGGTGATCGGCGACGACTGCACCCTCTACCAAGGGGTTACCCTGGGTGGGACCTCATGGGAAAAGGTCAAACGGCATCCTACGCTGGGAAACAATGTTGTGGTCGGTGCGGGTGCCAAAGTATTGGGCCCAATCAACATTGGTGACGGCGCGCGTATCGGTTCCAACTCAGTAGTGGTCAAAGATGTACCCGCGGGGGCGACGGTGATCGGTATTCCCGGCCACACCGTCAAACCGCGGGTGGCTGAGGAACATCTAAAGCGCGCACAGATGGCGAAGCGCATTGGATTTGATGCCTACGGTCTGTCTCGCCAAATGAGTGACCCGGTCGCTCACGCAGTGGATTGCATCCTCGATCACCTCCACGTGACCGACGAAAGATTGACGTTCATTCTCGAGAAACTCGCGCAGTCGGGAGTCGATGTCGGGGAGCTTGAAATACCGGGAATTGACTTGGAGCACCTCGGAGATGACGCAGCAGGGGACGCTTCGCGGACCGGTACGATCCCGGCCACAGGGAAAAATAGTTGATCAAAATAGTCAAGTAAGCGACAATTTGCGTCCTTCTGGCTGGTCTATCGGAGCGAGTGATGAGATTGACCACTAAGGGCCGTTACGCGGTCACCGCCATGTTGGACTTGGCGATCCATTACGATACCGGCGTGGTCGCGCTGTCTGAGGTATCGATGCGGCAGGGGCTTTCTCTGGCCTATCTAGAGCAACTGTTTGCCCAACTCCGGCGTCGGAATCTCGTCGTCAGCACGCGTGGTCCGGGGGGTGGCTATAGCCTCAAGCGTTCACCCTATGAGATCTCGGTGGCGCAGATCATCGATGCCATTGAAGAGCACATCGACGCCACGCAATGCGGTGGGCTGAAAAACTGTCAAGATGATAACCCGTGCCTGACTCATTTCTTATGGCAGGACTTGAGTGTTCAGATTCGGGATTTTCTAACCAATATCAGTCTTGGAAATCTTGTCAACCAGCCCCATGTTAAAGAAGTCGCCATGCGGCAAGGGGGCTGGGTGGAAATTCAGTCTCCCCATTAGACCGCACATGGCACTAAGGCCGCTAGACTAGAGGTTAAAATTAGATGCCGGTTACCCTAACTGAAAATGCTGCGGATCGTGTGCGCACATACCTACAGTCCCGAGGGCATGGGGAAGGTCTGCGCTTTGGTATCAAGACCACCGGTTGTTCCGGACATGCCTATGTCGTCAACTACGCTGATGAAATCAAGTCAGACGATCACGTCTTCGAAAGCCATGGAGTGAAGATAATCGTCGATAGTAAGAGCCTGGATTTTGTTGACGGTACGGAGATCGATTTTGCAAAAGACGGATTGAGTGAGACGTTCCGGTTCAGAAATCCGAAGGTCACAGGTACTTGTGGTTGCGGAGAGAGCTTTAGCACGTAGTCTCTCGCACTGCGCTCAGGCGGGCCAGAAGCATAGTAAACGGGTTGATCAGAGGCCGTAATGCCAAAAAAACCTGGGTGCGGTATGCAGGATAGACACGACACGTGTGGGGAGCTAAGCGCCACCCAGGGCAAACCGATTATCGGCGCGGAGGTTGAATCTTCCGTTGGAGTATCCCTCAACAGCCGCAGAAAGCGTTTCGGCGTCACCACCTTAGGCTGCAAAGTCAATACATTTGAATCCGAGTTCATTAGCCAAACCCTCAGCGCCGACGGGTGGCAAGCTGTGGGGAACAGGGATTTTGCCGACCTGTACATCATCAATACCTGCACGGTAACCGGTGAGGCGGACCGGCAGGCGCGGCAGGAGGTACGTCGCGCCATCCGCCGGAATCCCCACGCGCTCGTGGTGGTCACCGGTTGTTACGCCCAGATGAACCCTCAAGCGTGCGCGAAGATTCCGGGCGTGGATTTGGTGTTGGGGAACGACCGCAAATTGAATATTCATCGGCTGTTACCGGACCTGGAACGCGGCCAACTTTCCAAGGTCATGGTCGGTGATCTGGATCGGCAGGTGAGTCTGCCGGACGCTCTCGTATCAGGCCTGCACGGCCACACCCGCGCGTTCGTCCAAGTTCAGCAAGGCTGTAACCAAGGCTGTACGTTCTGCATCATCCATCGCGCGCGCGGACCCGGCCGTTCGTTGCACCCCGAGCTGGTTAGGCGGCAGTTCCAAAGGTTGGTGGTCAATGGGTATAAGGAGGTAGTGGTTTGCGGCATAGATCTTGGTTCCTATGGCGATGATCTGGTTGACGGCGTACACCAACATGGTCTTGCCGGCCTGCTTGCAGATCTGTTGCAGACGGAGGGAGACTTCAGGATCCGCCTCAGCTCCATCGATCCGGCGCACATCGACGATGCGCTGATTGGCTCGTTGCAGAGCGACCCGCGGCTTTGCCGCCATCTGCACCTGTCGCTACAAAGCGGTAACACACTCTTATTAAAGCGTATGAAACGCCGTTACAGCGCAGATTTCGTCTATGACCGTATCCGAACCTTGAGGCAGCGGGTTCCGCACCTGGTTTTGAGCGCAGATATCATGGTCGGTTTTCCCACCGAGACCGAAGACCAATTCCTGGATACGGAGAACATGGTTCGCGACCTTGAAATCGCATTTCCCCATGTGTTCTGTTATTCGGAACGTGCCGGAACGCCGGCGGCGCGTATCCCGTCACAGTGGCAAGTACCGCCGGCGATACGCAGGCAACGCGCCAAACGTCTGCGGCACCAGGCCTTTTTGGTAAGGGCGCGGCTGTTACGCAGCCGGATTGGCGAAGTCCACCGGGTGTTGATTGAAGGTGGCGGCAAACCTCCCCCAGGCTACCAGCGGGCACGCGCTGCGGATTACCTGACTGCCTATGTGCCGGCCGAAGTGCATGAGCTTGGGCGCTGGCGCCAAGTGCGTTATGAAGGCGTTCACGGTGACGGGCTAATTGCCCGCCGTATGGCGTAAACGGTACACTACGCGCCCCTGTTTCCGATTTACCCCCAAATCGCGCAATGCGCGATCTTTTATATTGGATTATCCAATTTTGGAGACTATGCATGGCAACTGAACACACCTTATCTATAATCAAACCGGACGCAGTTGCGAACAACATCATCGGGGAAATCTACCGGCGTTTCGAGGAAGCTGGATTGCGGATTGTGGCCGCCAAGATGATGCACCTCACGAAAGATCAGGCTGAGGGTTTTTACGCGGTACACAGGGAACGGCCGTTTTTCAATGATCTCGTTCGGTTCATGCAGTCGGGCCCGATTATGATTCAGGTACTTGAGGGGGAGAACGCAATCGCAATGAATCGCGAATTGATGGGGGCAACGAATCCTGCACACGCGGCGCCAGGCACCATACGGGCAGAGTTTGCGACCACCGTGGATGAAAATGCGGTTCACGGTTCTGACGGGCCGGATACGGCTGCGCAAGAAATCGAGTATTTTTTCAAACCGGACGAGATCTGCCCACGAACACGTTAATGTTGAAATCACCGATTAATTTGTTTGGATTGGACCGTCTCGCTCTGCGGCAATTTTTTGAACACCTGGGCGAACGACCTTTTCGCGCAGATCAAGTACTGCAATGGATTCATCAGCAAGGGGAGACTGAATTCGAATCGATGACGAATCTGAGCAAGGCGCTTAGAGCCGAGCTGCGGGAGACCACTTGTCTCGAAACACCGTCGGTAGTCAGCGAACAGGTGTCTGTTGATGGTACTCGTAAATGGTTGTTACGGCTGGATGATGGTAATGCTATAGAGATGGTCTTCATTCCCGAGCCCGGACGTGGCACGCTATGCATCTCGTCGCAGGTGGGTTGCGCCCTGAACTGCACTTTTTGCTCTACGGCGTTGCATGGCTACAACCGAAACCTCACCAGCGCGGAAATCATAGGCCAGATATGGCTTGCTCACCGTATACTGGAAACCGCCGAGAAAGATGATCGGGTCATCACGAATGTCGTATTTATGGGAATGGGTGAGCCGTTGCTCAATTTCGACAACGTGCTGCGCACATTGAATGTCTTATTGGACGATTTTGCTTACGGTCTTTCGCGAAGACGGGTAACGGTGAGTACTGCAGGAGTGGTGCCAAAAATCGATGAACTCAAACGCATTTATCCGGTAAGTCTGGCAATTTCACTGCACGCGCCCAATGATGAACTGCGCAACAAATTGGTCCCGCTCAATCGCAAGTATCCACTTGCCTCGCTTATTGACGCCTGCCGCCGTTATGTTTCTGGTGCATCGCGTAGCCGCATCACCTTTGAGTACGTAATGCTTGCCGGTATGAACGACTCGGAATCCAGCGCCCGCGAACTAATCCGGGTTCTGCGCGGGGTACCGGCAAAGGTAAACCTTATTCCTTACAACTCGGTACCCGGTGTCAATTTTCGCCGTTCCGACACTGCAACCATCGACCGATTCCGAGACCAGCTGCTGGCTGCAGGAATCATGACGATTACGCGCAAGACCCGGGGCGAGGACATCGATGCCGCATGTGGACAGTTGGCGGGCAAGTTTCGCGATCGGACCCATCGGTCAACGCGCTGGCAGCGGTATCAGCACACCGCGGAGTCGATGGCATGATTCGACAGGTGTTGTTAATGGGGATAATCGTGCTAGGTCTGGCCGCATGTGCAAGCAACGAACCCATTGGCAAGGTGGCAGCTGCCTCGAAGCAGGCGGACATTAGAACTCAGCTTGCCATTAGCTACATGCAACGCAATCAACTCGAGGTGGCCCGTGAGGAATTAGAACATGCGCTGAAACTAGCCCCTGATCATTCAGAGGCGAATCACGCAATGGCGGCACTGCAAGAACGGTTGGGTAACAATAACCAAGCGGAAAGACATTTTCGCCAAGCGGTGCGTTCGGATGCGGAGAATTCACAAGCGGCGCATGATTTCGGTACGTTCCTGTGCCGACGTGGGCGGGTGCAAGAGGCGCTCGAACAGTATGAAACCGCGTTGTCCAATCCGCTCTACCGGCAACCGGACATAACCAATTTGCGTGCCGGGGAATGTCTGATAACTCAAGGGAATGCGAAAGCTGCGGAGCCATATTTCCGCAAGGCTTTGCGCATCAATCCCGGACTGTCTTTGGCTTTGTACCATATGGCAGATATTAATTTTCGCCGCGAGAACTATCTATCAGCGCGCGGGTATATTGAGCGCTATTTTTCAATAGCACCCAAGACCCCTGAAAGCCTTCTACTGGCCTACAAAATCGAGCAAAAATTGAACGTTCCCAAAGTCGCGGAGGAATATGCCTCGCTGCTCCGCGGCAAGTTTGCGGGCTCAAAGCAGGCCCAGGAATTAGAGAAACTGACCCGTACTAGAAAATGATTGGGGAACACAAGGCATCGATTGCCGAGCCACTTACTTCCGGCACGAGGTTAAGGAAGGCGCGCGAACGGCTTGGGCTTGCAGCCGAGGACGTGGCCGGCGAGCTGCGCCTGTCCGTCTCGCAGATCAAGGCGTTGGAGCAAGATGACTACACCGAGTTACCCGGTGCTACTTACGTACGCGGTTATCTACGCAGTTATGCCCGGTTAGTCAAGGTTGACGAAGATTCGGTGTTACCCCCTCTGCAACCAGAGCCTATAGTACGGTCGATGCATACTATCGCGCGGCCAGTGCAACGCCAGACCAGAAGTGGTGACCGTTGGGTACGGCTCATGAGTTATAGTCTTGGAATCATGTTAATCGGTCTGGTGATTGTGTGGTGGAGGTCGCAAGGCGGATTCGATTTTGAAAAAGATCTGCTCGCCGGACTACCTGATTTGGTTGCGGAAAAGGTGGACCGCGACCGGACCGTGGCGATAATCACGGAGAAAGAAGACACGCCGATACAGGTAACAGTTTCACCGGCGGAAACGGGTATAAGTCGATCGGAGCTGCAGGAATCCAAGTTGATCGCATCGGGCACCGCGGATACCGAGAAGCGAACAACGCCGCTTGCGATGGGCGAGCAAGACGAGCGACCGCATCGTAAAAACGTCTCGCCGCAGGCGGTTACGGCGGCAGCCTCCAGAAAATCGCCAACTGTATCGGCGGCGAAGGTCGGCAAGATAGTGCTGAAATTCTCCCAGGCCTCGTGGGCGGAGGTGCGGGACGCGAGCAATGAGCGTTTGCTCCATCAAAGTTTCCACGCGGGACGTGAGGTTGAAGTGGTGGGAACGCCACCGTTTAGCGTATTTCTGGGCAATGCGGGTGGTGTCCGTATGGAATACAATGGCAAGCCGTTTGATGTCACCCCCCACCAAACCGGCCTCTACGCGCGATTCGTTATTGAGGGCGCGGGCGGTAATTGACCCGTATATTGCACCAAGGCGGGAAAAGAAGAGCTAACGTTTTGTTTGAAATGAGGAATTCGATCAATGT
>CALZGZ010000320.1 GCA_945787105.1 uncultured Gammaproteobacteria bacterium | reverse complement strand
GTCGCGCGATTACTGAGCTTTACCAAGGCCGCGGAGTCGCTGCATATGACCCAGCCTGCAGTGACCTTCCAGATTCGCCAACTCGAGGAATACTTCAACACCCGGCTGTTCGACCGCACCCATAATAAGATCAGTCTCACTGAGGCCGGCGAGCACGTGTTCACCTACGCCGAACGTATCATCGGCCTGTACAACGAGATGGACAATCAGGTCCGCACCTTAACCGGTGACGTCATTGGGGTGTTGGTGATCGGCGCCAGTACGACGATTGCCGAATACCGGATTCCCAGTCTGTTGGGGCAGTTTCAGGCGCAATATTCCGATGTCAAGGTTCGCCTCAAGGTCTCCAATACCGTTGGTATCGTGCACATGGTGGAAGACAACGAGATCGATGTGGGAATCGTTGAAGCACCGGTGACCAATAAAAACCTCGTGGTCAAGGTGTGTTGGCATGATCAGTTGATGGCGGTATGTCCGCCGGACCACCCTCTGGCAAAAAAAGATTCCATCAATATCAAAGAAATCCTGACGTTTCCGTTTATATGCCGGGAAGAAGGATCGGGCACGCTGGATGTCATCGTCAGTTATTTGAAGAAAAACAACCTTACACTCAATGATTTGAACCTGATCATGGAATTCGGTAGCCCGGAATCGATAAAGAGCGCCGTGGAGGCCGGGCTGGGTGTCACCCTCATTTCGGAATCGACACTAAACAAGGAGCTCAAGCTGGGTACGCTGGCTGCGGTCCCTCTGGACCCACCGATGATACGTCCTTTTTCCATCGTTTATCAGCGGCAAAAGTTTCGGTTGCGGGCGATGGAGGAGTTCTTGAAGCTCGCTGAACAGCACTGCGACAAAAAATAACCCACCTGTATGCCGGTTGTCACGGTTGAACTCGCGGGAAAATAAACTATTGAACCTGTTTCGTCGCCTTGGCCGTGGTGAGCAGGCCAGCTTGCTTGACTTTGCTGAATTCTTGAGCGCACGAAGCGTTGACCATACGCCGACGGTGACGGAACCACGAGATATTCCCCGGCCCGAAAAGGAAACTGTGGTGAGCGCGATGAAACGACTGACCAAGACCTACCCGATGTTGGAGACCAAGGACTTGTTCACCCAGGCATCGAGCCTGATGACACAACACGTTATGCGGGGCCGGGAGGCGACGGAAATTATTGATGAGCTGGAGCAGATATTTCACGATCACTATCAAAAAATACGTAATGACAATACTAACTAAGCATGATCGCTGTGGTGGTGAAACTCCACTATTGGCCAGCCGTGATGGTTTGCCTCCGCGGCCAGGACGGCATCGGGGTTAACCGCTACTGGATGATCAACGATCCGCATGAGCGACAGGTCATTGTGTGAATCGGTGTAACACCAACTGCCCACGAGGTCTTCTTCATTCTCCGTCAGCCATGCATTGAGTAACGCAACCTTGCCATCCTGAAAACAAGGTACGCCCTGCACCTCACCGGTAAAACGGCCGTTGGTCATCTCAGGTTCAGTAGCGATCAATACATCGACATCGAACTCGCGGGCGATCGGTTGGGTGATAAAGCGGTTTGTCGCGGTGATGATCATCAGCGTATGTCCCTGAGCGCGATGCCGCTGTACGAGATCGCAGGCATGCTGGCTGATCATCGGCAGGATCTTTTCCGCGACAAAGCGTTCTCGCCACTGTCTTAGATCCAGCGGGTCGTTGTCTTTGAGCGCTCGAAGCTGAAAGCGCAAAAACTCATGAATATCGAGTTTGCCGGCAACGTAGTCCGCGTAGTAGCGTTCTTGTTGCTGCCGATGGTGATTCGCGTCAACGATGTTGAGTTCGGCAAGAAACAGCCCCCAAGCGTGATCGCTGTCACCATTTAGCAGCGTATTGTCGAGATCGAATATCGCCAATGTCATGGGTTATCGGGCTTGTGCAATCCGAAAGTCACCAAGCATAGCGACCGGCGCGCGATTGTAAATAGGCTGTAGCGATCAAGCGATTGCGGCAAGATGACCTTCATGAAACAATGTAGTCATAGTATCCATCACGTTAATGCCAATGACCGGCCGGGATTACGATAGCATCTCTAGGGGTGATGGCTACCGACCCAATGTCGGTATCATCCTCTTTAACCGTTATAACCAGGTACTGTGGGCGCGGCGCCGCACCCATGATGGGTGGCAGTTCCCGCAAGGGGGGGTACGGTCTGATGAGACGCCCGAGGAGGCCCTGTTCCGGGAGTTGTATGAAGAAATTGGACTGACCCGGGACCATGTTCGCGTGATTGCCAGAACCCAGGATTGGCTTAAATACGATCTACCATACAAATTTCGCCGCAGACAGCGATCAAAAAACGAACACTTCTTGGGTCAAAGGCAAATATGGTTCTTGTTGCGTCTACTGTGTGAAGACACGAAGGTGTGTCTCAATACATCGTCCAAGCCGGAATTCGACGAATGGCAGTGGATTGATTATTGGCGTGCGGTGGACCAGATCGTGGATTTCAAGCGTCAGGTATACGAGATGGCGCTGACAGAGCTCGAGCATTTTCTGCCTAACCTCTCGTTCAGTTCCCGCCGCTCACGCTAGTATTGGTACAAAGCTGTGACTTTGGTAATTGCACACCGTTGTATCCGGTGTTTATGGGCGCCGTTAATTCTGGCTTTGGCCGGGTGTTCGGTGGACAGCAACAGCCCGGCCAAGTCGTCGAAATCCCAGCGTCGCGATGCATCTCATTTGGTTGAAGTTAGCGACGTCAAGCAACAAACACTCAGCTACGCCTTCGAGCGTTCCGGCACCTTACGCGCATTGCGTGAAGCCCGCATCATCAGCCAAGAGGAAGGGGCGGTTTTGAAAGTGTTGACGCGCGAGGGTGATGACGTCGCTACCGGCGATGTGTTGGTGCGCTTGGATGACCGTGTATTAGCCGCAGAATTGGACAAGGCAGTCGCGAAACGGAAGCAATTCGAGAGCGATGTCAAGCGATTGCAACGTTTGCAAAAGAAGAACCTGTCTACCGAGGAAGCGTTGACCAAAGCGAAGACCGATCTGCAGATAGCGGTTGCCGAGGAACGATTGCTGGAAACGCGTCACGATTATATGACCATCAAGGCGCCGTTCGCCGGCACCATTTCGGAACGTCTCGTGAACGCCGGAGACGTGGCGCCAAAACATCAACATTTAATGTCACTGGTCGACTCTTCGTCTCTGGTCACGGATGTCAGTGTATCGGAGTTGCTGTTACCGGGGTTGCAAGCGGGTGACGAAGTGGTGGTTAGTATTGATGCTCTAGGTCGGCGCGGGTCACCGGGTGTAATCAGTCGCATCTATCCCACCATCGATCCGAAGACCCGCAGAGGAAAGCTGGAAGTGGTGTTGGAACAGGTCCCAGCGTCGGCACGGGCCGGCCAATTCTGCCGGGTGGTCATCACCAGCCGGCGCACGGACGCAATCACTATTCCCTTAGCCGCGCTAAGGCGCGATGAACAGGGGGAATATGTGTTCATCGTTGATTCGGATCCCAAAATCCATCGCCGCGGCATTCGCACCGGATTGCGCTTGTCGGAGGCAGTGGAAGTCGTTTCCGGGGTGAACGCCGGGGAGCGGGTGGTGACGTCGGGCTTTCTCGGTTTGCGGGAGGGACAAAAGGTGAAACCCGTGACTTCCACAGCGGCGCTTCGCGCGACTGATGGTGGTTAAGGCCCGCATAGCGCACCAAGGATCCTGGATGACGGCGCAGGACTCGTGCAGCTGAGCCCCCTGCTATGCGGGGACAAGGCAGGGGCAAGCGCCGCGCCGGGAGTGAGACCCATCGCGGGCGGTATGGGTTTAAGTGAAGGCCGAGCGCAGGTGTGCGAGGACCAGCCAGGGCCGGGATAGGCGTGGCTGGAGTAAAATTGTGAGACTTATAGCCCTTCGTTCAATGCCTTATATTTTCCCCCGGACTTGGAGTTACGGGCCGCCTGGTGAGCAATGCGGGTTACGTGTTCGAGACCGAGCTAGCGCCGGGATAGGCGCCTATTCGGGCACCAAGTGTCCTACCGAGCCTTAATCGATTTACTTATGCGAAACACAATGTTAGCTCTTCTTCTCGCCGCCTTGGTGCACTATGCGGGCTAAATCCAAGTTACGCAGCGGCGGCCTGGCGGTGTGGTCGATTCGCCGTCCGGTGGGGACCGTCATGATCGCACTGGCGGTAGTGGTCCTGGGCTTGTCGGTGTTGGATCGATTAGCGGTGGATTTACTTCCGAAGCTCATCTACCCGCAGATCAGAGTACGTATCATCGACGCCGGTGTATCGGCCAAGGTCATGGAGGATCAGGTTACCCGGCAACTCGAAGAGCAGCTCGCGATTACCGAAGATGCCATTCATGTGGAGTCCAAAACCATCGAGGGCACGAGCACCGTGAGTCTGTCGTTCCCTTATGGTAAGGATATCGATATCGCGTTGCGGGACGCGAGCACGCGTCTGGATCGTGCCAAACGGTTCCTGCCCAATAGCATAGATCCGCCGATCATATACAAGCTCGACCCCAGTCAGATACCGATCGCGGAATATGTGCTGAGTTCCACTCAACGCGATTCAGTGGCGCTGCGTACCTGGGGGGACGATGTCTTCGCGAAATTTTTCCTGAATCTGCCGGGAGTGGCGGCGATCGAGGTGGGCGGTGGCCTGGTGCGCGAGATCCATGTAGTGCCGGATCAGCATCGCTTGGCCGGGCTCGGATTGACCATCAACGATGTCGTCAGCGCCATAGAGCGTGGCAACGTGGACCAACCGAGCGGGCGATTGACATTACCGGGACTAGAATTTGGCAGCCGCACCGCGGGACGCGTGGTAAGCCTGGAACAATTGAGACAGCTACCGATCAGCACAATTGCAGACGAGCAGGTGCCGCTCAGCGAAGTGGCGCAGGTTATTGATGCCCATGAGGATAATCGACTGCGGGTGCGATTGAACGGTGTGGCCGGCGTGAAGATTTCGGTGCAAAAGCAACCCGATGCCAACACCGTGGACGTTGCCGACGTCGTCAAGGCGCGGATGACGTGGTTACGCGCCAACCAGTTGATCCCGGAGGATATTCGCATCGACATCGTGGCGGACCAATCCACCTACGTACGCAACGCGTTGCGCAATGCAACCTATGCGGCGCTAATGGGTGCGTTACTGGCGATGATCGTCGTGTATCTATTTCTCGGCAGCCTGCGTCGCACACTAATCATCGGCACTGCGATTCCCATTTCCATCATGGTCACGTTCGCAATCATGGGCGCCGGCGGTTTGACGCTGAACATCATGACCCTGGGTGGACTGGCGTTGGGAGTCGGCTTGTTGGTAGATAATACCATCGTCATGTTGGAAAACATGACTCGTCATCAACAACAAGGAGAGCAGCCGCTTGAAGCTGGACGCAATGCGGCGGCGGAAGTGACCAGCGCAATTGTTGCTTCGACTTCGACTAATCTCGCGGCGGTCTTGCCATTCTTGTTTATTGGTGGATTGGTCGCATTGTTATTTCGCGAGCTGATCTTTACGATTTCCGCGGCAATTCTGGCATCCATGGTGGTCGCATTGACCTTGGTGCCCAGTTTAGCGGCGCGCATCGGCCGGTCCGAAAGCGGGCGGTTTCGTGATGTGGTCGACCGGCTCGTGAACCGATTGAGTAGTGGCTATGGCGCATTCGTGGCGTGGATACTGACCAAACACCGCTATTGGTTGTTGTTGGCCGTGGCGGTGCTCGCGCTGGTTCTTGCCCTACCGGTTTTCATGTCCGATAAAAGAGAGTTCCTGCCAAGATTGGATGACGGGCGGGTCAGAATCGACGTCACCGCCGATCCGAGCCGTTCGGTCGATGATATGGACGACAAGGTTAGACGTATCGAGCAACTCATATGGGATCAAGGGTATGTGGAGACGGCGTTTACCGTCGTGGGTGGTTATATTTTCGGCCGTACCGAGCGCCAGGTGTCGAACCGAACCACGATAAAAGTCCAGCTCGTAACCCGGTCTGATCGCCCGTTGAGTAACCGCGAATGGGTGCGCCGCTTCAGCAACGCATTTCGCAACGCCGAGATCGCGGGCGTCAAGGTACGATCCCGGGCGCGCAGCATTCGCGGTCTGCAATTCGGCCGTTCGGAACAGGAAATCAGCGTGCGCATCCAAGGGCCAGAGCTTAGCGTTCTCAATCAGCTCGCGGATCGGATTGCCGCTCGTCTCAATACGATTCCAGGGCTGACGAACATCGAACATACCGCTGAGGAGGTGCGGCAGGAGTTTGCCATTACCGTGGATAGGGAACGTGCGGCGGACCTCGGTATCGATGTGTCGCAGGTGGGTGACCAAGTACGTATTGCGTTGCAAGGCGTGGTCGCCAGCGATTTTCTCGAAGGCGATCGCGCATATCCGATATTGGTGCGCTTACCGCGCACGCAGTTCGATCATCCTGAAGATTTAGACTCCGTGCTGCTATTTCCAGCCACCGAGGAGCGGCCGGCCATTTACCTCGGTGACGTGGCGGAAGTTACGTTGGTGCCGGCGCCACTGGAGCTGCATCGTGATAACCAAAACCGCATCATCGAGGTAACCGCGGCGCCGAAGTCAGACTACACCTTGGGTCAGGTGATCGAGGCGGTGCGAAACGAGATGAGTAAATTAGAACTTCCGCCGGGCTACGCAATGTATTTTGGCGGCGCCGAGGAATCGTTACAAAAAGGGCAGGGGATTGCGAATATAGTATTGTCGTTGGCCCTGTTCCTGGTGTTCGTCGTTTTGGCGGTGCAGTACGAATCGCTGCGCAACCCGCTGGTGATTGTTCTGTGTGTACCCTTTACCGTGATCGGGGTGGCGATTGGACTGGTTGTCACTGAATTGCCGTTATCGATGCCGATCTGGCTGGGCTTGATCATGCTCGCCGGCATTGTTGTCAACAACTCGATTGTGTTGGTGGAGTATATCGAGATCCTGCGGGAGCGCGGCGAGCCACTGCAGGACGCCATCGCACATGCCGCGCGGCTCCGCCTGCGCCCGATTCTGATGACGACCTTGACCACAGTGATGGGGATGTTGCCTTTGGCGTTGGGGCTTGGCGAAGGTGCGGAAATGCTACAACCGCTGGCGGTGACCATCGTCGCCGGATTGTCATTTGCGATGATTGTCAGCCTGGGGATGGTGCCGGCGGTTTACCTATTGTTTCATCAACTACTGCACACCGATGTCAGGTCCGTTTCACCGGCCTCTAGCCCGGACATTGCAGCAACGCGGTCGAAATGAGGAAAAATGCATTGTCATTCCGCGCGCAGCGAGGCAGTCCACCGAATTTAATGCATGCAGTTTAGCGGCTGCCGGGCGGGAACACCTGCATCGCGGCCAGGGTGCCGTTGGCGAAACGAAAGGAAATGCCGAGACGCGGATAGGCAAGCTGCTTCACCTTGCCGCGAGGAGCAGCTCCCGGGTAAAGTCGGGCGACTTCGGCGGGGGTCATGCCGAAGCGCGCCCCTTGTACGGATTGATAAAGCGAGCTCGATGCGCCCGCTACGGTAATCGATTTGATTGTCTGGTTTCCGTTCAGAATCAACACGGTGCCGTCGGCGGCCTCGTAAACCCATTTTTTGGTCGCACGCACGCGCTGACGTGTTGCCTTCTTTGGGTTGCCCCACGCCTGCGCGGCTTGATTGAACGTTTGACCGATGTGTACCCGCTGGAATCCGCTGCCGGGGCGCAAGAACATGTCCTGTTGCAGGTAGTGCAGGACGAGATCGGCCGGTGTGACGGGTTGGTCGGGCGCCGTCTGCGCAATACTCGTGCCACACAACAGACAAGTGAGCGCACACGCAAGCAAGCGGATTTTATTGTGGTTTCCAGTACGAGGTGGCATCGAATTGAGTATAGCAGGTGAGAACCGTAGCCCGCATGTTGCACCCAGGATGCCAGATGATGGCGAAGGGGTTTGCCCCGCGACTACGTGCAGGAAAAGTCCTGCGCGTAGTTCCCCCGCTGTTCCCCTGCTGTGCGGGGACAAGGCGGGGACAAGCCCCCTGCTGTGTGGGGACAAGCGCCGCGCTGGAGCGATGAAAAAGGGAGTCAGAGTCGATGACTCCGACGCCGTTGTGTCTGTTGGAACATTTATCGCATTCGATATCTCAAGCAAATTGTTAGATTCTCCATTCGCTGCCGTGGTGCAATATGCGGGATATAGTAGGCAGTAACAAGATTGCTCACGAATGAGGTTCACTTTATCATCGAGTTGCGTTTAAATAATGTCTCATGATTAAGTT
>CALZGZ010000319.1 GCA_945787105.1 uncultured Gammaproteobacteria bacterium | reverse complement strand
AGATTACATAGTCGGACTTAGATGCCGCTCTATTTCCAAAGCCCCCTGAAATACGCTGAGTATATCTATATCTCCGTTCCGGTGTGAATTTCAATTCCGGGGACCTCCAATTCCGGGGACAGCCTCCAATTCCGGGGACAGTATACTTAATTGTTATGCATCTAACGGGATCTGTGCATACGCAGCCCCGAACCCAGGGGTAAGTCAAATTAAGTATACTGTCCGCGGAATTCCCGACCGCAATTACCCTATGTCTGCAGATCAAGACCATGAGAGTCCGTTGTCCAAGGATGAATTACAGGCCATCATGCGCAGGACCATTCGGCACTATGATGAGAACGCCGCAAGCTTTTGGGTGGGCACCAAAGACCACGATGTCTCGCAAAACGTCGTTGCGCTCCTGACCCACATGATTGGCAATCCGCCGTTTCGTATCCTGGATTTTGGCTGTGGACCCGGGCGCGACCTCATCCAATTCAAAGCCCTCGGGCATGAACCCGTGGGCCTGGACGGTTCTGCCGAACTGGTCGCCGTGGCACGTCAAAATTCCGGGTGCGAGGTATTGCTACAGGATTTTCTGGCGCTGGATTTACCGGCGTCCCGTTTCGATGGTGTGTTCGCAAACGCCTCATTATTTCATGTCCCCCGACAAGTGCTCGGCGGGGTGCTGCAAGCACTTTGGGATACGCTCAAACCGGGTGGCGTACTGTTCGCTTCAAATCCCCGCGGCAATAATCAAGAAGGATGGAGTGACACCCGCTATGGGTGTTACCACGATCTCGATCAGTGGCGACGTTATGTCATTCAGGCCGGATTTACAGAGTTACAGCATTATTATCGACCGCCCGGAAAGCCCCACAGCCAACAACCTTGGCTGGCCACGGTGTGGCGGAAAAACTAACCACCGACTAGGTTACACCTCGAGCTGTTCACTTGCCGCCAACCAGTCGGCCTCCGCCACCTTGAGTTGTTGCTCCGTACTGACCTTCTCCGCCAATACCGCCCGCAATTTTTCCTTGTTATTGTCCAGATAGATATCGGAATTGGCGAGCTGCGTTTCCAATTCCTTTTTCTTCTCGGTCAAAGTTTTTAGCAATACCTCCGCCTGTTTGATTTTATTGTGTAACGGCTGTTGGATTTGTCTCTTGGCTGCTTGTACACGTCGTTGTTGTTTTCGGTCCACGCGTGCTACGGCTGCTCGGTCTGCGGAATCTTCTCCATTGTCTGGCTTGGCTACCGGTTTACTATGATCGAGCAACCATTTTGTATACCCATCCAGACTGTTTTCAAATTCGTCCACCTTGCCGTCATGGACCAATAGCAACTGATCGGTAGTCACCCGTAACAAATGCCGATCATGAGACACGAGCACCATTGCCCCGCTGAAATCCTGCAGCGCCACCGCCAGTGCTTGCCGCATCTCCAAATCCAGATGATTCGTGGGCTCATCGAGCAATAAAAGGTTGGGTCGTTTGTGCACCAGTAGCGCCAATACCAACCGCGACTTCTCGCCACCGGAAAACGGGTGAACTCGAGACACCGCCTGATCGTTTCCAAATCCAAAGCCGCCTAAATAGTTGCGCGCCTGTTGCTCACGCATGTCCGGATCTATTTGCAGCAGATGTTCTATGGGTGAGTGATCCGGGTGCAGTTGTTCCAATTGGTGTTGTGCGAAATAGCCAACACATAGGTCTTTGCATGGTTCTCGTGTCCCCTGCATCGGCGCCAACTCACTCGCCAGCAATTTGATTAACGTCGATTTTCCGGCACCATTGCGGCCTAATAATCCAATTCGATCACCCGGCGTGAGACTTAAATTGAGGTTAGACAAAACGGGGGTGTCGAGGTAACCCACGCCCACCCCGCTCAGTTTCAACAATGGGTTAGGGATTTTTCGCGGTGCATGCAGACTGAAATGAAACGGTGAATCTATGTGCGCCGGGGCAATCTGTTCCATTCTTTGTAATGCCTTGAGCCGGCTTTGTGCTTGGCGAGCCTTGGTCGCCTTATATCTAAACCGGTCCACGTAGGACCGGATATGCGCGATCTCATGCTGTTGTTTTATGTATTGTGATTGCTGGTTGGCGAGATACGCTGCACGCAACTTTTCAAAGGCCGAGTAATTGCCTTTGTATGCGCGTACCCGCTGGCGCTCAATATTAATGATGTTGTTGGTGATACGGTCGAGAAAGTCACGATCATGAGAGATCAACAGCAAGGTGCCGGTGTAACTCAACAACCAATTTTCAAGCCAGATGACCGCGTCAAGATCCAAATGATTGGTGGGCTCGTCCAGCAACAATAAATCCGACCGGCACATCAGCGCCTGACCGAGATTGAGCCGCATGCGCCAACCGCCGGAAAATTCCGACACCGCTCGGTGTTCATCTTCGGCCTGAAACCCCAGTCCTTGGAGTAATCGGGCCGCCCGGCTGCGTACCGTATAGCCGTCTATCGCTTCCAACTGCCCATATAATGTAGCGATTCGCGCACCGTCATCGTTTTGGTGCGCAACCTGTAAAGCCCGTTCAATTTTTCGTAGTTCTTGGTCTCCATCCAGCACAAAGTCGATGGCCGCGCGTGCGTCCGCCACGGTCTCCTGGGCAACGGACGCGACGACCCACCCCTTGGGCACAACCACATCTCCGACGTCCGCCTGCAACGTCTTGCTGATCAGCGCAAGCATGCTGGACTTCCCGCTGCCGTTCGCGCCGGTGATACCGACTTTATGGCCGGGGTAAATACGAAAGCTGGCGTTCTTAAACAGAAGCCTGGGCCCACGTCGTAAACTAACGTTCTCAAACTGCACCATGGAGTAATGATAACTTTTTTAACTCAGCTGGACAGGAGGCTCTGCGTCAACAACCAAAGCCACCGCAGTGCGCCATTGCCACATGTCGTCGCGTGGCACGCAGAACCAGCCTGCGTTACAGTCGTCGATGCCGATGTAACGGAAGTCCACAGTGTGTTGTGGGCGCGGCCTCTGGCCGCGAATGAATTCCGGGGAGGGAATACTTAATCTTTATAAATCGGCCGGAATCTGCGCAAACGGCAGCCCGAACCCAAGCGAACATCGAATTAAGTATCGTGTCCCCCGAATTCTGTTTGAGATCACAGCCGTTCTGGGCGACGAGGGAGTCTCCAAAGTCATCGGGTAGCCCTATTCATTTCGCCCGTGAATGAAATTACACGGCACATGCATACAGACTACACGGGAGGTGTTGGCATGCGCCCTACGGAGCAGGCATCCTGCTAGGGGTCCTCGCGCTGCATGCGTGATATTGCGCCTGTGTCCGTATAACTTCTAGTGTGATACGCGGTCAAACTATCCGTGCGTATGCCGGGACCTAACGATGACGACTCTAAGCTTTACACCTAACCTGCTCCGCCACGTAGACACACCAAGCGCGCGGGTTGTGGGGGCCACGGTGCGGCAGGTGTTGGAGGGGTATTTTCAGGCCAACCCTCGCGTGCGCGGCTACGTCCTCGACGACCAGGACGCCCTGCGCAAGCACGTGGCAATTTTCCTCAACGAAGAAATGATCCGCGACCGTGTCGAACTGTCCGATCCGGTGCGGGAAAACGACGACATTTTTGTGGTTCAGGCCCTTTCCGGAGGCTGATATGAGTAACCGTTTGTTAGTGGGGACCCGCAAGGGGCTGTTTCGGATTGAGCGCGATGGGGGCGGTCAGTGGCGCATCACCCACAATTGGTTTCTGGGCGATCCGGTTTCCGCGCTGTTACCCGAACCCGGTGGCCAACGGCTCCACGCGGCCCTCAATCTAGGCCACTTTGGTGTCAAGCTGCAACGTTCGGACGACGCAGGCCAAACCTGGGCAGAGTCAGCCGCGCCGACCTTCCCGCCCAAACCGGAAGGCTTGGAGGACAAGGACCCGATGCGCGGTATCGATTTACCTTGGAGCACGCAGTTGATTTGGACCCTGGACGCGGGAGGTCCTGGCGAACTTTGGTGCGGCGTCATTCCGGGCGGTCTGTTTCACTCCACTGACGGCGGCGATAGTTGGGTCCTGATCCGCTCCTTGTGGGACGACCCCCGCCGCCAAAAATGGGTGGGCGGTGGCTATGACTTCGCCGGCATACATTCAATTCTTGTCGACCCTCGCGATCACCAACATGTGACTATTGGT
>CALZGZ010000318.1 GCA_945787105.1 uncultured Gammaproteobacteria bacterium | reverse complement strand
CGGGGCGCAGAACCCGATGTAGCTCCGCCAATGCAGACCCGATGTCCGCCACATACTCGTAGACCTGGGTGACCGCGGCGGCATCGAACTCATTGTCTTCGAACGGCAGGTGCGTCGCGTCTACCTCGCGGAACTCGACCCAGGGTTGATCGACGCATCGGCTTTGCGCCAGCGCTAACATACTGTCGCTGATGTCAATGCCCGTCACGCGGCCGGTTGGGCCCACCGCGTGGGCAAGGTCCAATGCCAGAAAACCAGGACCGGACCCGATATCCAGGATCTGCTCGCCAACTCGCGGCGCCAACGCTTTGATTACCTTGTGTCGCTGGGCGACGACATCGGAGGTCGAATAGAGTGCCTCAACGCGTTTTGCGGCCTGGTCGTCGAAATATGGTTTCTCATTCACGGCTATTGGCGAACGCACACAGATCATGTTTGGCCTTGACGCGATGTTGCGGACTCCTGGGTCAAGATTTCGTCGAGCAACGCCTTCGCCCCGATTAGATCGGGTGTATCCAAGCCTTCGGTAAACCAGTTATAGAGCGGGGCAATCAGGTTACGGGCTTGATCGGCTTTCCGGTTTTCATACCACAGACTGCCGAGGCCGGTCGCTGCACGCAGTTCGAACAGCTTTGCCTTCTGGCGCCGCGCGACGTCGATGGCGCGCTGGAAGCTCGCCGCACTGTCGTTTGTTGCGCCACCACGCTGCTGATTGATCTCGCCCCGGACGCGATGCACCTCCGCCTCCCACCAGCGTTCGTCGGTCGCCGCAATAGCCTGCACCGCTTCGTCAAGACGTGCAATCGCTGCATCGAACCGACCCAGCGTCGCCAGCGCCTGCGCCTCGAAGCGCAGGGTCATAGGCCTCATCCACGAGTGGTTCAGTTGCTCGGCCTCGGCCCGACCACGTCGCATCTCCTCCAGCGCAGCTTCGGGCTCACCGAGCGCAGCCAGGGCGCTACCGAGCAGATAACGCCCAAATACAACCCACAAAGCCATGGACCGGGATAGTGCGTCGTCAATAAGCGCTCGCGCCACTGTGCTACGTCAAGCACGGGTGTTTTCCCGGAGCCACCCGCTGCCATCGGAGTGCCATGCCAGTTGGAACGAAAAAACCGCTCCGGCTTCTGCGACGATCTGCATGGGGGTCAGAATAGCGCTCCCGTAGGCAGCGAGCAATTGGCGATGGATCAAACTCTGTCTATAAATCGTTAGTTGATCGACCGACAATGGCGCTACCACGTATAGTTAGCGAGCCAAATACTTTTGCAAGATATACAAAACACGAATGTCTCTCGATCGATTGTCCACGAAAACGGGGGCAAGTTCACCCGGTCCCGTTTACAGCGGGCTTACCGCATGCGCTTGTGTAATGCAACCGGCCGGCCGCGACCGCGCACTCGCAGGTTGAGTAATTCCACCAACACCGAAAATGCCATCGCAAAGTAGATGTACCCCTTGGGAATATGCAAATCTATGCCCTCCGCCACCAACGCCATGCCGATTAGCACCAAGAAACTCAATGCCAGCATCTTTATTGTCGGATGGTCTTCGACAAACTGACCGATGGTACCGGCGGAGAACATCATCACGATCACCGCCACGATCACCGCAATGATCATCACCTCAACATTCTCGGCCATACCAACCGCGGTGATCACGGAATCCAGTGAAAAGACAATATCGATAATACCAATCTGAATCATCACCGCGGCGAAACCCGCCACGGCGCCACCGGCCTGCTGTCCTTCGCTGCCCTCGACTGCACTGTGGATCTCCAGGGTTGCCTTTGCCAGGAGGAACAGCCCGCCGCCGATGAGAATCAGGTCGCGCCCTGAAATACCAACACCCAGGACCGTGAACAGTGTACTTTGCAGCTTCATGATCCACGTGATCAGCAATAACAATAGTATGCGCATGGCCATTGCGATACTCAGCCCGACGATACGAGCAGTTTGTCGCTGAGATTCGGGCAACCGCCCCACGAGTATGGAGATGAAGATGATATTGTCGATGCCGAGCACGATCTCCAACACCGTCAGTGTGGCCAGCGCTACCCAGGCTTCGGGTGATGCGATCCATTCCATATCTATAACCTACCTTTCAATCAAACAGGGATTAACACATGCGCGACGGATGATTTTTTATGGATTGCATATAGAACCCATCATTACATCTGGTCGCAATAGTTGCACCGATGCTACTGCGCATACACAGTTCAGTTCAATCGTAACCGCAAATTGCCTCTGCGGAATCGCGTTTTTCGTGCGTCACTCACGGAGTGTGCGAAATATTTTAACTAAGCGCGGCACGGTTTTCGCGATGGCGATACCGATACAACCACCTGGCCATAGCTGAATGAGAGAATCATATATGGCGCCACACGTGCTTTGCGTCACCGTAAAGAACTCGTGTCGCACTAACGAGTTGACGTACTCTGTGACCAGATAGCAGCCGTTTTCAACCCAAACATTAAGACCCGTCATTCCTGTCTGCATACAGTTTTATGCACCACCCATCGCGGGCACCTTGTATGTCTTACCTTGCATCTTGTATCGTGTGGCTTGCAAGTTTCAAGTCTCCACTTATGGCCAACACGCTGACCGTAGACATCAATGACCAGGGAACCGCCACGTTCACCCTCAATCGTCCCGAGGTGCACAATGCACTCAATGGTGAACTCATCGACGAGTTGACCGCGGCCTTGACAAAGCTAAGCGACGAGAACGATGTGCGGGTAATGGTGCTCGCAGCCAACGGAAATAGCTTCTCCGCCGGCGCCGACCTGGCATGGATGCGAAAAATGGCGGACGCCTCAGAGCAGGAAAACTATAAGGACGCCATGCACCTGGCAGAGTTACTGCAAGTTATCGATGGGTTACCCAAACCCACCATCGCCCGTATCCACGGCGCAGTCTACGGCGGGGCGATTGGCTTGGTTGCCTGCTGCGACATCGCCATCGCATCGGAGCGCGCGATCTTCAGCCTGTCCGAGGCCAAGCTGGGGCTGGTTCCGGCGGTGATCAGTCCCTATGTGGTGCGCGCCATCGGTGGACGCGCCGCGCGCCGCTATTTCCAGAGCGCAGAACGTTTCGACGCCGCACAAGCGCGTCACATCGGACTCATTCACGAAGTTGTGGCGGCGGACAAATTAGACGCATCCATGCAAGGACTGATCGATCATCTACTGACCGCCGGTCCGGATGCGCAAGCCGCGGCGAAACGACTCATCGAAGAGGTGGACGGGACACGCATCGACGATAAACTGGTGCAGAGCACTGCGCAAATGAATGCCCGCATGCGCAAGACTAAAGAAGGGAGGGAGGGCATTAGCGCATTTCTGGACAAGCGTAAACCTACATGGCGAAAATGACGCTACCCGCGCACATCAAGCTGGTGGAGGTCGGTCCCCGTGACGGGCTGCAGAACGAATCGCAATCGGTCCCTACTCATATCAAAATAGAACTGATCGACCGGCTTACCGCCGCCGGCCTGCCGGTGATCGAGGCCGGCAGCTTCGTGTCCCCCAAGTGGGTCCCACAATTGCAGGACACCGCCGAGGTCCTCGCCGGTATTCAACGCAGCGCCGATGTGCGTTATCCGGTGCTGGTGCCGAACATGAAGGGCTTCGAACACGCGCTGGCCGCCGGTGCGCGAGAGATCGCGGTATTCGGCGCCGCCTCCGAGACCTTCAGTCGCAAGAACATCGACTGCAGCATCGACGAGAGCCTCAAACGCTTTGGCGCGGTGTGTGACGCGGCCCGCAATAATAATATCGCGGTGCGTGGATATATCTCCTGTGTCTTGGGCTGCCCCTACGAAGGCGACATTGCACCGGCGGTGGTTGCCCGGGTTGCCGAACGGCTGCAGGAAATGGGCTGCTATGAAATCTCACTCGGGGATACCATCGGCGTGGGCACACCGGCCAAAACCCAGGCACTGGTAGAGACGGTGGCCGAACGCGTGCCGGTGGAAGTCCTGGCCGCACACTTTCACGATACCTACGGCCAGGCGCTGGCGAATCTGATCACCGTGTTGCCATTGGGCATCGCCACCATCGACTGTTCGGTCTCCGGCCTGGGCGGATGTCCCTATGCCGACGGCGCCACCGGTAATGTGGCCACCGAGGACGTGCTCTACATGCTCAACGGCCTGGGCATCGACACCGGCGTCGACATGGACGCGCTGTTGGACGCGTCGTGTTTTATCGCCGATGCATTGCATCGAAAGCCAGCGTCCAAGGTGGCACGCGCGTTGCTACAAAGTGGACACGAATCCCATACCCGCGAATTACGCCGCTAATTGTGCCAGCGCCGCACGAATGCCTTGGGGGATGGGAACGGGGGTTTGCGAGGTGCGGGCAACGAACACGTGCACAAAGTAACCTGCCGCAGCGACGGCGTCGTCTCCTTGTTTGAACAAACCGATCTCATAGCGGACGCTGGAGTTTCCGAGGTGCCCGACACGCAAACCGGCGTCAATGACATCCGGAAATTGCAGTGAGCGCATGAATTGACAATGAGTCTCCACGGCGATGCCAACCACCGGGTCGTTGGTAATGTCGAAACCGCCCTGCTCGATCAAGTATTTGTTGATCACGGTGTCAAAGTACGAGTAATACACCACGTTGTTAACATGGCCATAGATGTCGTTATCCATCCAACGCGTCGGAATAGCGAGGAAGTGAATGTAGTCCTCGCGGGACGGGATCTCGTCGGCAGCGGTCATGGCTTCAGACTTTGCTGTTCTTGATCCATGCGCCGCAATTCGACGCGCCTGACTTTGCCGGTGGTGGTCATCGGCATCTCAGCGATGAACTCGATTGCCCGCGGGTATTCGTGGGCGGCGAGACGGGTCTTCACCGCGGTTTGGATCTCGCCTTTTAACGCGTCCTCGGGAGCATAGCCTTCCGCCAGCACGATATAGGCCTTGATAATATTACCGCGCAGTTCGTCCGGGCTGCCGATCACCGCCGCCTGGACCACCGCCGGGTGTTTCAGCAAGCAGTCTTCGATCTCGCCGGGCCCAACCCGGTGCCCGGCGCTGCTGATCACATCGTCTTTGCGTCCCACGAACCAGATGTATCCATCCTCGTCGCGGTACCCCACATCCCCAGTACAAAACCAATCGCCGGCGAATTTATCGCGGGTCGCGCGATCGTTGTTCCAGTAACCCAGAAACATGACCGGATCACCAACACGCCGGGCAGCGAGTTCGCCGTTCTCTCCGGCCGGCAGTTCATTACCGTCCTCGTCAATGATGGAAACAACATGACCGGGGTAGGGCTTGCCCATGGACCCCGGTTTCACCGTCATGATCAAGGCGCAATTACCGACCAGGTAATTGAATTCGGTCTGCCCCCACATCTCATTGATCTGGAAGCCAAGCGCGTCCTGACCCCACTCGTAGAGTTCCGCCCCCATGGTTTCGCCCGCGGACATGATGGCGCGAAGCTTGAATTTATAACGCTCGATGTCGGTAACTTTGCGGATCATCTTCAACGCCGTGGGCGGGATGAAGGCATTGGTCACCGCGTACTTTTCCATCAACCGGCAAGCACGCTTGGAATCGAACTTGCCGCCCTCGAAGGCGACGATGGGCTTGCCGTAATACCAAGTCGGCAATAAGCCATCCATGAGACCGCCGGTCCACGCCCAATCCGCCGGCGTCCAGAACACGTCGTTCGGTTGCGGAAAGAAATTCTGCGACAACTCGAAGCCGGTCAAATTACCCAGCAATGCACGATGCGCAACCAGCGCGCCCTTGGGCGGGCCGGTAGTACCCGACGTGTAAATCAACAACGCCGGATCGTTGGCCTCGGTTGCAACCGGTGTCGATTGCTGCGCGGCGGCATCGATCAGCTTCCAAAAACTCGCATCGCCCTGGGATTCGTCACAACTAATGACGGTCTGCAAGTCCGGCACCAGCTGCTTCATATCCTGAATCATGGTGACGTGATGGCCCAGGGTGATGACTGCTTTGGCGCCGCTGTCGCTGAGCCGGTATTCGATGGCGTCGGGGCCGAACAGAATTGACAGCGGTAGGGCGACTGCGCCGAGTTTGTATACCGCGAGGTGCGCAATACCGGTCTCGATTCGTTGTGGCAGAATGATCCCGACACGGTCACCGCGCGCAACGCCCAGGGCGCGCAGTGCATTAGCAAACCGGTTTGACAAGGTGCTGAGTTGCCCGAAGGTGTAGGTCTTTTCCTCGCCTTGCTCGTTCTCGTAAAACATCGCCGGATGACTCGCCAGCCCGGTGTGCTTATCGCACACTTGGTGGGCGATGTTGCAGTGTTCCGGCACCTGCCACCGGAACTCGCGGCGAATAGTGTCGAAATCCCGATAATTGGGGTCGATAAGCTGCATAGGTGCCTTGATCCGTTGGGCGTTAAGCTTAGCCTAAACGGGACGCTGGGAAAAATGTCCACTCGGGCGTTAACCGCATGACGCTGCCCGCTTGCATCAACCTCGAAGCTCACGCAGAATTCCCGCTTCGCAAGTCATGGTGAGACCATCGTGAGCACCCCAGCCGAAAAAACGAGCCAACCAGACATTCTGTTGCGCACTCAAGCCGACGGAGTCGTGACGCTGACCCTGAATCGGCCCAAACAATACAACGCCCTGTCCGAGGCGATGCTCACCGCACTGCAAGATGCCCTGGATGACATCGCCGATGATGAGTCGGCTCGCGTGGTGGTGCTGGCGGGCGCCGGCAAAGCCTTTTGTGCGGGGCATGATCTCAAAGAGATGCGCTCCAAGCCGGATCAAGAGTACTACCGCCGCCTGTTCAATCAATGCAGCCGCATGATGCTGACCATGAATCGCATTCCCCAGCCGGTGATTGCACGGGTGCACGGCATCGCCACCGCCGCCGGCTGCCAGCTCGTGGCCACCGCGGATCTGGCGGTGGCGTCCAGCGAGGCGAGCTTCGCCACCTCGGGGATCAACCTCGGATTGTTCTGCGCCACCCCTGGCGTACCGCTGAGCCGCAACGTGTTGCGCAAACACGCGATGGAGATGCTGCTGACCGGGGAGTTCGTCAGCGCCGAGGCTGCGGTGGAACTGGGGCTGGTGAACCGTGTGGTGGACCCCGATATGCTCGACGACCAGGTGATGGCCCTGGCGCAGCATATTACGGATCGTTCACCGGTAGCGGTGCGCACCGGCAAACAGATGTTTTATAAGCAGATCGACAAAGAAATCGAAGCCGCCTATGAATTCGCCGCCGAAGTGATGGCCTGTAATATGATGGCGGAGGACGCGGTCGAAGGTATCGATGCGTTTATGGAAAAACGTGACCCCACTTGGCGCGGCCGCTAGTCGAGCGAGATCTCCGGGAGTTCCGGGGACAGTTTACTTATCTGTGGATATGTTGGATAGTTGATTAACTGAACTGATCTTTGTCGGTGTCGCCGGTGATAAGTGAGTAGTCCGTCGGCGAATTTATGCACAGATAAGTACACTGTCCCCAGAATACGCAGAGCGTGATGAACTCAGAGCCGTACACCCTCGATCGCTACGTTGCGGAGTTGCGCCGAATTACAGGGGAAACCGACGACGAGGACGAAATCATACGTCAGGTTGGACCACTCGCCCAACGGATGGCCGTCGAAAAAGCCTGGCTTAAGCCCAAGCATTACGAGTCAGATTCCGAGCAGGGATATGGCGTCCACGTCCTCCACGAAGAGCCCGATCACAGCCTCGCGGTATTCGCTGTATCATGGCTGCCTGGGCGGGGAACACCCCCGCACGATCACGGCACCTGGGTGGTGGTGGCTGGAGTGGAAGGGGTCGAACGCAATGTCCGCTATCGACGGCTCGACGATGGGAACCGGCCGGATTATGCGAAGCTGGACGTCAAGCACGACTTCAACGCCGATGCGGGTGAACTGGTCTGCATGAAGAGCGGCGGCATACATTCGGTTCATAACGAAACCGATGCGGTGACGCTCTCGCTTCACACCTATGGCAAGCACGTCAATTACACTGTGCGATCGCAGTACAATCTCGAGAACAATGAGAAAAAGGATATGATCGTCAAAACGGCGTAATTAAGTCGCGTTTGGTTTGGGCGTTAGCGTCTGTTTATGAAGCACGTCACTACTGATTGGCGTGTACAGTGTCGCACAAAAAAAATCTATGGGCCGCAACGCAATATTCTCCTTGCGACAACTATCCTGACACAGAGAGCTTCCCGTCATTCGGACGCGACTGATCTTCCGCATCTGAACGGCCGGTGTAGACTCTAACTTGGGCATTCGCAGTCAAACGTCGTAAAACCCAAGATGGTGGCAGTGTTTCAAATTGCAATACTGTCTTACGCAGCGCCGACTTTTAAGCTAATGTGAAAAGAGAACCTTCCGGCGTAGGACTGCGCAAGCTGTGGGAAGTGGGATTCTATCTGCCAGTATTCTTTTCTCCTTGTTGTGATGCATACTCGTGCGAAGATATGCGACGAATGATAAAACCACCCAACGAAACCCCTATTCCACTTCGTACACCTCTATTTCGTGGCGATCGGCGCTTACGTATCGCGCTGGTCGGGATGCCCAACAGTGGCAAGAGCACGCTGTTCAAGGCGGTATCGAGTACCGCGATCAACACCGGGCAGCTGGCCGGCACCCAACGTGCTTATAGAGAGTGTGCGGTTCAGATCGGCCTTGACGAGGCGCGTCTGGTCGATCTGCCGAGCATCCAATCCCTGAACAACCTGCAGCATGATGATCTGGTCGCCTTGCAGTATCTGCTGTGGGGTGACGAGTTGCCGCTGGTTTCGGTACACGAGCCGGGTGAACCACCCGCCCCCTTTACCCCGCCCGACGTCATTATCCAAGTGGTCGATGCCACGGCGCTGGAGCGCCACCTGGAGCTCAATCTGGAACTTAGCCAGTTGGGGCGACCCATAGTTATCGCATTGAATATGATGGATGAGGCCTCGAAAAAGGGCCAGTACGTCAACACGAATGCCCTGAGTAGATTACTTGGCGTACCGGTGGTACCCACCGTAGCGCTGATGGGACACGGCGTCTCGGACTTATTTGCGGCAGCGGTGGACGCCGTGCGTGAGGGGGAATATCCACTTCCGCAACGCGCCAGTAAGCACATCTGTGATCGCCTCCAACCCTTGAGTAAAGCCTTGAATCGCCCCGAGCTGCAAAGGGCGTTCCGCGTTCCGCACTCATTTCTGCTCATGCAGCTAGCGGCAGGCGACCAATACTTTTTAGATGAAATGCAACAACACTTCCCTACGATGCTGCCGGAGTTGTTGCGTTTGCGAACCGAGGCGGCGCAAACGCTACCCCGGCCGCTCGAGGAGGAGCTGCATGCCGACCGGCATCACCGCGCAGCCAGTTTGTTTGAGGCGGTGACCCGTGTGGGTTCCCCGCACGAAGCGAGGGATTGGCGCTATTGGCTGGACGAACTGTTTCTGCATCCCCAATGGGGTTTAGTCGGCAGCCTGGCGGTGTTCGCCGCTGTGCTATTTGTTGTGGTTGAGGTTAGCACCTGGCTCGACGGGATGACGGCGGCGCGGTTGGTCGATTGGGTGTCTGGCTGGCAGCCACAAACGACCGGTGGCGTCATCGGACGCGCGGTCGTCGATGGTCTGATCGGTCTGATCGGAATTGTCGTACCGTACATGATTCCGCTGGTGTTGTTGTTGGTAACGTTGGAGGAGGCAGGGGTCATGCAACGAATCGCCTTCGTCGTCGACCGCGGTTTTCATCACATCGGTTTACATGGCGGGGTTGCCGTGCCTTTCCTGCTCGGGCTGGGTTGTAATGTGCCGGCCATATCCGGTGCCGCTGCCGCCGCCCGTGGACGCGATCGCGTCGTCGCTTCGCTGCTGATCACTTTCGTCCCCTGTTCGGCGCGTTCCGCCATTATCTTGGCCTTGGGCGGCAAGTATCTGGGGGGAGTTGGGGTATTCGCGATTTTCATGCTGACGATCAGCGTGATTGCGGTGTTGGGACGCCTGCTTACGCTCCGCTACCCCGAAACCGGCCCCGGACAAGTACTGGATATCCCCCCCTACGCCCTGCCAACCTGGCGCTCTCTGCTTTATAACACCTGGGCGCGCACTCGCGACATCTTAACCATCGTCACGCCGTTATTGGTAGGTGGCAGCGTTGTGTTGGCGCTGCTCAGCCATGCCGGTGCGGACCACATCATCAACGCGGTGTTCACACCGGTTACCGCCTGGTGGTTGGGCTTACCGATGGTGCTGGGCGTGCCAATTCTGTTCGGCATTCTGCGCAAGGAGTTGTCGTTGTTGATGATCTATCAAGCACTGGGTACATTCGAAGTTGGCGCTTATTTGGATTGGGTGCAGATCGTGACCTTCCTGCTTTTCCTTACATTCTACATCCCGTGCATCTCGACGTTTGCGGTGATGCTGCAAACCATAGGCCGTAAAGAAGCACTATTCTCGATTTCTCTGTCTGTGGGTGTGGCGCTGCTGGTGAGCGGGATTGTGCGGTTACTGTTGGAAGGCGTGCGCCATTTTGCCATTTGAAATAAATGCGACGACAAAAAGTGAGTCGAAAAGGAAACAAGCCAGAAAACGGCTGGTGAGCGCTCGTACTGACTACGGTCGCTAACGGCCAATTCCGGCCAAACGAGATTGAGAGTGCGGACATTCGATAACGTTAAAGCTGTGGGGT
>CALZGZ010000317.1 GCA_945787105.1 uncultured Gammaproteobacteria bacterium | reverse complement strand
GGCGCTTATGGCCACAACAAAACTAACGGAAATATTATGTAAAGTATTTTAGAGGTAGGTGATTGATTTGATTGGTCATGTGATGGCTACTTTACATAACCACCTACTTTCCTAAATAGGCCTTATGTAATGCTTTCCATAATGGTTATCTTGGCCGCTGACAGGCCGATCGAGAAACCGCGCTGATGACTGAATAGATTTCCTGTTTCAAGGTTTGGTAAGCGGCGCAATGATAGCCGCTCAAATACAAACGGAATTTTTGTTCTCACACGCTTGAGGCTGAGTTGAATATGACGATACGCATACCTCGCAATTTCCGGTCGCTCCTCGTTTTTATGTTTGGTGTTGCGGGGGCCTATGTGGCCATCAGCCCCCAACTGTATGCCAGTGAAGTACAGGTCGGCCGATATTCGGCACTGCGCGTCATGCCGACCGACGCGCAGGCCGACCTGCTATCCACGATCATCACGGTCGAGTTTCCGCAGCGCATTCAGACAGTCGGCGAAGCGGTGCGCTACCTCCTGCAGCGCAGCGGTTACCGGTTGACGGACGACCACACCGTGAATTCTGTAACGGCGGACCTGTTGGCATTGCCATTGCCTGCCGTACACCGAAACCTCGGGCCCATCCAATTGAAGCAAGCATTGGAAGCACTGATAGGATCTGTTTTTCGCCTGGTACAGGATCCGGTGCATCGACTGATCTCATTCGAATTGTACATACCCGTTAAGCGAGCCGCGCACGAACTCGATTCCAGTTTGAAAACGGAGGACCTGCAAGATGGAGAATGAGGCACAGTTGGAGCAGTCGGATAACCGTGAACAGAGTGTTGCGCACGATGAGACTAAAGTGCAGGCGCAGCGATCCCGATCATCGTGGAAGACGATCCTGTTAACCGTAGTAATCAGTGTGATTACGATCGGCTCACTAGCGATATTGCGGGGCCAGGTCGACAGTCCGCAGCAAGATGCAGCGGTGGTCGAGCACAATGTGGTGACGCTGGACAAGATGACAGCGAACGAATCAGGCGCAGATATCGATGGGATGTTTGAGACGATCGGGCGCAGCATCGAAAGCCTGTCGGAGCGGATCAGTCAGTGGTTCGATGCTTTGAAGGCCGATCACTCGAGTGTGAATCATGAACTGTCTGGCATTGCCATTAGTATGAATGCGATTCATGAGTCGATCGCCGAATTGCGTAAAGGCAACAAGGAACTCAATCAGCGCATTGACGCCGCGCAGTCCCGATTGCAGGCCATCGCCAGGGATGTGAGTGGACTCAGGATCGCGGCGAAGAATAAGGTAGCGAAACAACGAACACACACGGTAGAAATGCCACCGTTTCACATCGATGCCATCGACCTGTGGGACGCCGTCGTCTACGTGGCCATCTCCCAGAATGGTCTCGTTGCCTTCTTGCGTGAAGGCGGGCAACGCTCCGGTTGGACAGTGACACACATCGATCGGGTTAAAGGGCAGGTCGCGTTTCGTGGCCCTGCAGGACAGGATTACTCGGCGTCGTTACGGAGGTAATGCCAATGGAACTGTTTGTTGCGATTCGTTTACTGTCCGGTGCCTTCTCACGGTGTTCTGCAAGTAGCGATGATGCGAGCGTACCCGGATGAGTAATCGGTTGAAGTTGGCAGGTTTGGCATTGGTGCTTGTAATAGCGGTTCCGGCGTTCGCCGTGGATGTGTCCGGCACGCGGGTGAAAGAAACCGACACTGGCGTTTCAGCGACGGATGAAAACAGGTTGACGCCATCGGACCTGGCGCGCTCCCGTTACTGGGGACTGTCGGAGATAGAATGGCGTCGCTACAAACAATTGATGCAGGGCATTCGCGGCAGCATCAGTCCGCCGACCATCTCACCCATCGAGGTATTGGGAATTCATGCACGTGATCAGGATGAGCGGCGTCGTTATGCCGAGAGGTGGGCGCGCGCCATGCGCGAGGATGTGAGCCGGATACTGGCTTTTCAGCTTGCCTACGATGAGGCCGGAAAGCGCTTGTATCCGAACGAGCAATTGATCGATATCAATAGATTGCCAGGCCGCACTGAAAAGACGAGTTCCTTGCAGCCAGAAGACCGGGTGCTTTTCTTCACCCAGCCAGATTGCCCTGCCTGTGATGCCCTGTTGGGCACGTTGCTCAAACGCATCGATAAGGTCGCGGCTATCGATATCTATATCGCAGGCGTGAAGTCGGGTGATGACCAGGCGGTGAGAGATTGGGCGGACAGTCATTCGATCAAACCCGAGTGGGTGCACAGCCGTCGCGTCACCCTCAACCACGAGGCAGGGGTGTTGGCGAGACTCACACAGGGAAGGGGTGAGATACCTTATCTGTTGCGACGGCAGGGCAAGGACCTCACGGTGCTTCGCACCTCGGAGCTGTAACGATGTACCGGGCGCGACCCATAACCGTATGCATGGGTGCAGTATGCGGTATCGTCTGGTCGACAGCGGCATGGTGCGGCGCAACCGTGCCAAACGGTTACCGCGTCATCGCGGC
>CALZGZ010000316.1 GCA_945787105.1 uncultured Gammaproteobacteria bacterium | reverse complement strand
CGATTACCGGAAGTTCCTTCAGTGCGATTGCCCGCACTCTCGATGGGCACCGGCAACAATGAACCAAGTAATCCAGTAGCTGCAGTCTTCTGGGCGAGACCCAGCGTCGCCCGGATCTCTGTCCAGGGATTGTCACCCAACTCGTTGTAGCTGCTGACCACCAAATCCGGATTGTAGTGCCCGACCTTGAGAGAGGTTCTGACACTGCAACCCGACAACGAACACCGCAACCAGAAACACGTACCAATGGGCATCCACTGCATACAGGAAAACGCGGCCGCCGTAGTCTTGGCCACGATCTCCGGTGTAGTGATAGAACCTGCCCTCCCAACAAGCGGTAACATCAGCAACGCGGCTAGACCAAAGGCCATGAACCGACGTGGAATCATCACTTCCCACCTTCCCGCCACCGTTGATACCGATGAAGCGCTTCACGGATGTCGGTCACTCCAAAGATCGCAACCTCACCATCGAATACCATGGCTGGATAGCGATCGACGCCGTATTGCACGGCATTTGCCAAACCCATCGCGGTGTGTTGCATGCGACTGCGACTCGCCTCGTCCAACTGCTGGATACGTTGTAGAACAATGCGCTTGGATTGCTCCGGATCGGCCGTAAGGTCTCTGGAGAGCTCTACCTCGATACGCTGGATGCCATCCAGTTCGTAGATCTGGAGTTCGGTTTTCGACCGAACTGAACCCGGATTTATAGCAACCTTGCCAGTGATGGGAAGATCGGATGATGTGAATACTTCAACGATTTGCGGAGCCACCGCTGCAGGCTCAGTCGCCTGTACAACGCTCACAACGAGAAGTACGAGAACAAGTACCCCTAATGCTACGAAGCAGTTTGAATGTGTGTTCCTTATCATTTGCACGAATAGTCCACTGACGATGCGATGGACTATCGTGACTCGTAGAGTATTCCTACGAAATCGAAAATCACTCCAAGGTGCGGCGTGGTTTTTATCCGGTATAATAACCTCAGAATAAAAAGCGAGGTATGGAGAATTTTCAAAAATGGGCAAGTCGACAAATTCCAGCAAACGACTGGTTAGTACTGTTTAGCGGAGATTCAATTTAGATGATAATAGACAGCTGTCGACCCGATATAGCTCCTTCGGCGCATAAACTACCAAGGACCGACAAACCACTTATTAAAGATATGTATACTGCCCTGCTCATTTAGGTGAAGGTGATGAATCAAAATGGAAGTAAGACTCAAGCCCCATGAATCTTAATGACTACGAGAAGAAGTATTTTTTGACCTACGAAGCTTTCGCTGAAACGGTTTGCTTCATCTTGGAGAAAGCGTTGCTAGCTTCTGATGATCTGCCTCGACCTCAGTCAGTTCAGAGCCGCGCTAAAGAGATCAAAAGTTTGCGTGACCGCCTTGCCGAGGTGGGAAAACTTGAGACACAGACATTGGAGTTTGATCGGAGAGATCTTGCCGGTGTCCGCCTGATCTTCTACACCAACAATGATGTTGATCGTTTCCTAGCATCGCCACTGATCCGAGAAAATTTCGAGATCGAAGAGGACTCGACCAAGATCCATCATCCTACCACGGAAAATAAAGGCGCACGATACCGTGCAATTCATTATACGGTTCGGCTTCGTGAGGATCGCACATGCCTTCCAGAATATGCTAAGTACGCCGGACTGCGCTGTGAAATTCAGGTTCAGACCATTTTGCACCACGCATGGTCCGAAACCTCCCACGATCCTATCTATAAAGCCAAGCTGGGAGATGGCTATGGCAAAAAAGCCATGGAGGGTATCAAGCGTCGATTTGAGCAGATCATGGACAAGCACCTGATACCGGCTGGCTTTGAGATTCAGAAGGCCCAGCAAGAGTATGAACGGTTTATCAAAGGTAAAGAGCTCTTCGACAAGGACATCGTCAACCTGCTGGATAATGCGCATAACAACAACGAGCGCTATGAGATTTTGTCAGGCTTGAGAGACTATGCGATCCCGAATTGCGATGACTTGCCAATGGTCTACGAGGGATTGAAAAGTCATCTGCTGAGGGCAGTCAAATCCGCACGCAGCACGGAATCTGTTCCGATAGAAACTACGTACGGAAGTATGGAGGGCTTCGAGCCTGTTGCTATAACGGAGCTTGTGGTGGAAATTGTCATGAGTCTTCGCTACGTTGATGTAACCGGAACGCTAAAACTACTCATCGACATTTATCGAGATGAACCAAACGATGATATTCGCCAGCAGATTGTGAACGTTGTTAAAAAACTTTCCGAGTACAACATCGATATCTACAAAAAGGTAGGTCCTACGCTTCAGATAGAATTGGTAGATCACCTTGCCGGTATGAGCGATGCCGAGGTGGACAGTATTCGGCCCATAGCCCTTTCCGTTTGGACAGAAGCAATTAAATCAGATATCACCAGTACAAATTGGAAAGCAGAAACCGTAATATTAAGTACGGGAGCCGTACCTGCGTCCGATCAGCTCAGGGAGGTTCGCGACAAGGCAATTAAAGCCCTTTTCGCGGCCTATGATCGATCGACTGAAGATGCGCAGAAACGCGAAATTCTTTCAGCCTTGGACACCGCAACAAGGACGCCTAACCAGGCGCAATATTCCAATGAACTCCTGGCTACGACGCTCAAGGATGCTAGACGCATTGTCGAGTTCGTAACGGAACGAGCTAACACTACGAGCTACGAGCTACTGCAGCACTTGGAGCATCGATTCCTTCATGACTATTTTCGAGCAAAGGGGCTTACCAACGACCCGGAAAATCGGTTCGAATGCCAAGCCGAAGCCGAGGCGCTTGTAGCTTCGGTCTTTAAGTTCCGCGACATAATCAACGCCGATGATAGGTTTGTCCGATATAAGGTCCTGGTAGGGTTTGAATCTGTTTATCCAGATCACTGGACTAATGAGGAATTCGACTACAAGGGAGCCGATGCATATAGGCGCGATGCAGCTAACCGCTACATCGACAGGATCAACGAGGAGAACGAGAATGATTGGTTCGACCTGATTGCGCGCTGTGCGGAAACTAAGTCAGATGATCTTGCCACCTTTCCCCTTTTCGGAAATTTTATCAGCGAGTTGGCTGAGCGTCGGCCCGAAGTAGCCGAGAGGTTCCTGGCAAAGGCCTCGGACAACCTGCGACACTTCCTTGCAGGCTTCTTAAATGGCATGGCCCTAAGTGGCCGATGCGATATCTATGGAAGGATCTTGGATAGTGAGCTTGAATCCGCCAGAAACCTCGTAGGTGTAGCACGCCACCTTCGCTATTCAAAAGTAACGAATCCTGATTTCGCCGATCGCCTACTGAAGCGTGCGATTGATGAAGAGGATCCAAATGCGGTCATCGAATGTTTATTGTTTGCTTTGGAGCATTACGGTACCGATAAGATCGCAGACGCCGACACGTTTGTACGTGACGCCCTGACTTTCCTAAATAATCACAAAGACTCGCGATGGGTCTCGGAAGCGTGGTTTCTGGAGAAGGCCACAAAGTTCTATGAGGAGTTGACGCCGGAGAGGACGTCGCAGGTTCTACAGAATCTTGGCTATCTTCGCCAAGTGAATTATCAAGCTGAGCGCATTTTGGTTCGGCTTGCCAAGCGCCACCGGGAGGCAATCTGGGACTACTTCGAAGCCAGGCTTGCTAGGGAGGCTTCGGAAGGTGAGGATGAAGAGCGCTTCGAAGCTGTGCCATTTCAGTTCCATGGCCTAGAAAAAGAGCTCTCGAAAGATCCGCAACTTGCTATCAGGAAAGCGCTGTCATGGTTTGCTCAAGACCCGAAGCTATTCCAGTTTCGAGGGGGGCTCCTGCTCAGTAACGTGTTTCCCAATTGCCCCCCAGAGTTCGCTGCAGCGCTTGCCAAGTTGGTAAAGACTGGTGGTGATAGGGAGGCAGAATTTGCACTGGCTATTCTCCAAAACTATGAGGGAGAGACATCCATTTACGTTGTCTTGAAGGAGATTGTGTCACGATTTCCAGATGACGGGAGCAAAATGAGCGGTGTTGGGATAGCTATCGATAATACCGGCGTAGTCTCTGGCAAATTTGGTTTCGTGGAAGCATGGCAGTCCAGGAAAGAATCCTTGACTGAATGGCTCGTAGACGAATGTCCAGCGGTAAAAGCATTCGCCGAAAAGCATATTGCAGAACTTGACTCCATGGTAGCGTCAGAACAGCGTCGCTCCGAGGCCGAATGGGAAATGCGAAAGAGGGATTATGAGAAGGACGATGAGTTGGACGGCGATAATGGTAACGAAGACGGACCTAAAGGCTAATCGGTTACTGTGTTACAGACTCCACAAGATTGGGGGTATTTTGGGTCAGAGTCTGAGGTATCCCCACGAAATTCACTTGCATAATACCTCTTCCATATAGGGCTTGATAGTCTTTAATGCTGAGGCAATAGCACTATCCGGCAACCTGAATCTCTTTTGTGCGATGAGT
>CALZGZ010000315.1 GCA_945787105.1 uncultured Gammaproteobacteria bacterium | reverse complement strand
CTTCAGGGACTGACCCATCGTGCCAAGCGCGGTAATAGCAGCAACCGACACGAGCGCGGCGATCAGGCCATATTCAATGGCGGTCGCGCCGGACTCATCTTTCAACAGAGTAGTAATATTGCCAAACATCGACTTTTCTCCCGTGTGATTCGCATATGCGAAATTGTCGATGGCGTATTTCAATAGCATTTTGCTACTGAAGTCAAATAAAAAAAAATCAAGTAGTTAATGGTTATTTACAAAATATAGTAAAAATATTATTAATACTTATTAATGCCAAATTAACCATAACAAAAATGTCTGAATTTATGGCTTTTTTAGGGCCGGCAATTAATAACGCCGCCACGGGCAGCGCAGACCCGTTTCCGGCCCCGGTAAATTTTTATCCGGGGCCGGTGCAGAATTTCTGGTTGGCTTTGGCGATTCGCCGTGGGGCCAGTCGACCATGATGGTGGTTGCTCAATAAAATCCGAGGCCGGATATCCCGCTTTCGATGTCCATACGCTCGACAATATGGCGGCCGACAAGGTTTCTCAGCGTTTCCGTCGTGCCGCCGCCAAGTGCACCGAACCGGGCGCCCCGGAAATTGCGGGAAACTGCAAATTCATCGAGGAATCCGTAGCCGCCGTGGATCTGTACAGCCTGGCTGCACACTTCGATGGCCATCTCATTGACGAACACTTTGGCCATTGCGGCGAGCGTCGGGTCGGGAAAGGGGTCAGCGCTGGCCGCGGCCCGATATAGCAGGCCACGGGCAGCCTCGATTTGGATCAGCATGTCGGCGCCTTTCCACCGGAGTCCCTGAAAATCGCCAATCGGGTGGCCAAAGGCGTTGCGGTCACGCAAGTAGCGGACGGAGTGCTCGAACGACGATTCCGCCAGCCCGAGGCAGATCGAGGGATTCAAGCATCGCTGTGTGTTGAAGGCGTTCATGAGGGTGCGCAGCGAGTTTTCGTGCAGGACGAGGTTTTCCAAGGGGACTTCCACGTTATCGAACTGCAACTCCGCCAGCAGCTCGCCGCCCATCGTGTGAAACGTGCCGGTTGTTGATATCCCCGGCGTTTTCCGTTCGACCAGAACACAGCCGATCCCCTTGCTTCCGGGAACGGCGTTGACCCGGGTGAAAACGATATAGACGTCGGATTCATCCACCCGGCTGATCAGCGTTTTTGTGCCATTTATTACCACCCGGTCGTTCTCGACGCTGGCATTGGTCGTCATGTCGCCGAGGTCGGTGCCGACATTCGGTTCGGTCATGCAGATCGCGAGGATAAATTTTCCTTCGGCGATCGCCGGCAGCCATTTCTGCTTGAGTTCCTCCGGCGCATAGGTGGCGATGATGCGGCACTGAACACCAACTTCGCCGAGCACAGCCATGGCGGTAACGTAACAGCCCTTGGAGATTTCCTCGAGCACCAGGACTGTATCGAGGACGCTTGCACCCATGCCGCCGTATTCAACCGGAACAGTCATGCCGAGGATCCCGACTTCGGCGAGTTTTTCCATATTTTCATACGGGAATGTGCCGTCGAGCCACCGCATCGCATTCGGCTCAATGACATCTTTGCGAACGCGGCGGACGGTATCGAGAATCTGCCGCTGATCCTCAGACAGGCTGAAATCTAACAAGGGGTATCTCCTGGGTTCAGGTGTGGTTCACCGGACGGGATTTCTGCAGGTCCAGTGCGAATTCGCGTGCGATACTAATTGTTGCACACAGCCTATGCCAGCCGCAGGAGGGTTCGTAATTTTGGTGAGAGGAGGGACAAATGATTGTCGGCATTTCATTAAAGTAAAACGCTAAGATTATTAATATAATTATCGGTAGTAAAATGATAAATTTATAACCGGTTTTATATTCCCTGGACCCGCGGATTGAAGATTTGCGGCGGAATTGGCGGATTTTTCCGCGGCGGCAGTTTCGGCGGGACGATATGTGCGTTGAGGTCACCCATCTCGTCCAGGGATTTCCGGAAGAACGGGTTTTTCAGAACGACAGTTGAATTTTGCCGTATCGCATTGTCGATAAGGTCTTCCAGTTTTTGCGCGGCCTCCTGACGCCAGGGAAGAACGTAATAGCGCGGCTCGATCTCATGTTCGACCCGGAGCCATAAATAGATCGCCCGCCCCTCGTCGAAACTGGCGCCAAGAACCTGTGCAAGGGCAACATCGCGTTGGAACCATTCGAAGCTCATCGGCTTCGGCCGGCTGAGAAGTTCGATGGTCTGAAAATATCCGACCGGGATCAGAAGGGCGGTGACAGCGAGAGCAGCGGCGCGGACGCGGGGGATGCGAGGCGCCCAGATTGCGATCGCGGCCAACAGGGCGGCGAGAAACAGGGCTGTGATGATCAGGTAAAAGAGGGGAGTCATTTGAACGCCTGTGTAATGAGTGAGCGGCGCAGTGTGCTTACGCTGCCTTCGACAAGGTCGCCCTCGTTTGTGAGACGGAAGCGGTAAGCGGTCTCTTCCTGGTTCCGGCGGTGCATATTCACTGTGGTCTGCAAAATTTGTCGCGTCTCGCCGTATTTCGGGCGGACGCTGACGACGATACTGACCGGGATGGTCATATTTGCACGAAGCGGGCCGTACATGTGAACGTTTACAACGTATTCGCCGGCGGGAATGCCGCGACTATAGGAAACCTCGTAGTTTTCCTTGGTCGCGTCGCCTTCGCCGCCGAGGTCGTCGCGCAGCAGGTTGAAGACCCGACCGCCCTGATTCCAGAAGCCGACAGGTGCTTCGTTCGGTGCTTTGACCCAGAGATCGACGTCGAAGGGCATATCGTTCGGCCAGTGCATTTCGACGATAACATTACCGGGCGCCTTGTGGTCCTGGGCCTCCTCGGTCGTCTTTTTGATATGCGGCAGCAGCATGATCACCATGGCGACAAAACCGATCAGCGCCAGCAGGATAACGTCTCGGAAAACCGTATCGAAGCTGTCTTCCTCGAGTTCTTCAAACCCGTCCACGGCGTTCTCCCAGCTCGATGATGGCCGCATAAAGGTTGATTGTACCGCTCGCGAGAAGGCGATGATTAACCGTTAGCCAGACGTGCAGGACCGAGCCGACAAGTGTCGTATAAAGCGCGACCGACATCCCGCTGATCAGGCGGCCGATGACCGGCGCGATACTGTCTGTGTCGGCGGCGGTGTTGGGATTGACGGACGAAAGCGCGATGATAAACCCGATCACGGTTCCGATGAGCCCCAGCAGGACCAATGAATTCGCAACGTTGCGTACGACCGCGATCCGGTTGGCCAGTTTGGCCCTGAGAACGGAAGCCAACATTTCGCGTCCGTGTGGCTGACTTCCGTAGACGCTTTCGAGATACTTGCCCGCGCGCGAGTCCGCAGGCGGTGCTTCTGACTTGAGGTCGTTCAACTCAATGCTGGTTTGCCAGACCTTCCGGCCGCATTGCGCCAATCCGTAGAGGAAGACAACGATGATCACGAGAACCAGCTCGATGATGTTCGTAACGAACATTGCATCGAGCCAGCCCTGCAGATAGATCGCCGCCGCAATTGCCAGTGCGACGAGATTGGTCAACCCAAATCGCGCGACGAGCAGATATCGGAATCCCATGTATTGGCACCGGCCCTAGTTTGTTGGTCGGCGTGAATAGTGAAGGGCGACGCGCCGCTGTCAATACGGCAGATTCACACGATCACGCGAGGAAAAAAAATGCCACGAAGTTATTGCATTCATAGGAATGTGTTCATACGATTTAAAGGAGATGATGAATCGAAAAAATTACAATTAACAGGGGTATCCGCATGCGCTTCAACGACCACGACCTTACTGATATTCAGCAGCATATCGACCATACGTGCGCCTATCTGGCGTCGCGTGGCCTGACGCTGGATGTTAGCTCCGATATGCGGGCGTTCAAGGAATTCCTTCTTAAACAAGAGCAAACGCACGGTGTGCCGTCAACGCATGATCCTGACCGGACGTACTTGCATCCGGAAAATTGTTTTTGCACCTATTTGTCGACAGGTGATGGGCGGATCGTTGCGTGTCATGCGCAGCGGCTATTCGTAACCGATGATTTCATTGAGGCTTGTAGAACCCACACGGTATTCGAAAACCTCGTACCGGTTCTCGAACACTACAATCTCCAACTTTACGACGACGCACGGATGATCCGGATCGCTGGTCGGGTCCTGATCGGCGGCGGATTGTGGATTCATCCCGAATGGAGGGGCGGATCGCTTCTTATGTTTTCACGCATGGATCGGGCCCTGGCGTTACGCCATTTTCACTTGGATTGGGTTGTGGGATTCATGCACCGGACTGATCGTCGCAGGAACATGGGTCTCAAGGGACTCTCATATGCCCACGCGGTTCCGTTGCTGCGGGGGCTTTATCCGCCGCATGGCCGGAAGCGTGACATTCAGCTGGTGTTTTCCAGTCGTGAGGAATTGCTCGCCGAGATACGTCAGGAGTTACGGCTGAACATTACAGCGGCTTGATATGGCGGAAGGCATAAACGATCTTGCTAACCCTTCCATCGGCGTTGAGGATCGGAATCATGAGCCGCACATATTCCCGATGATTGCCGGACAATTCCTGGTTTACATAATGCGCCACCGGTTGGGCTTCCGTCTTGCATTCCAGGTATTCGGCGGCGCAGGATCGTGCGTGCATTCTGTATGGATACGCATTTAAGACACTATTCGACAGGTCGCCGACAAAGTTTCCCGGATGATTGTGGAGAACGAAGTTAAACGGGTTGTCCGGGGTGACATCGATCCAGGCATAGCTACGCAGGTCACCGTTATCGCACCATTGTTCAAACAGGCGGATGACCTGCGTCGGTTCGCCTGTTAGACTCTCGACCTTCAAAAGATTGGAAACGGACAAGCGTCGTCTGTCCTGAGTTCCTTCCACACTATGTTCGAAGTATTTTTCCATTTAGTCAGTATGTCCTGAACGATTTATCTGTGTCACGGTACCATTGCCGCGAAGTCAATGGGTTTCCGGGATGTGGCGGCGATTTGCCGGCGAATGACATAAACATCCACAACATTATTGTTTGTGTCGGCTACGGGAAGAAGTAGACGCCAATAATGTTCTTCCAGCCTTCCGGTGGATTTACGTATCTCCTGGTAAATTGGCTGATGGGTTTCGATACACTCCAGGAGCTCCATCAGAATACCACGCCGCTGAATTGGATTATTCAGGTCGAGCAATCGAACAATTTGACCGTCGGGACCGCTTTCGAATATCTCGAAATTTTGCAGTTCATTCCTCGTTTCAACGCGACTGACATGTATTTCTTCGCCAGCTGTCAGGAATTCGTTTGGATTGAATTGGTTGTCGACCGGAAGTCCGCCGTAACACGCCTCTGTCCAAGCTTCATAGGCCCTTTGTATCAGGTTATCGGGGTGTTTCTCGTACATTGCGATGTCTGCCACGGAGAAGTTCGTGCAATGCCATTGATCTTCGCCGAAATAGAATGAAGCGGTTCGTTCTTTCATTATGGATACCCGAGGAGCTTGTTGCGTTTGTTTTACCGCTTGGCCAAACCGAAGAAACAGAAGGGGGGGCTGAATTTCGAACAACGTTTGATGCTATCATATTCGATCCTCGGTTGTGAATAGTAAACCGAGTACAAGGCAAAGAAACCCAGAGAGGAACTACATAGTATTAGGCAAATACTGGCACGTATATGTCGAAATATTATTTTGATTTTATCTCTAGGTGGTACGCGGGCAATACAGCAGAATATCAATAAAGTGTCCGGTATTGTCTCGTACAAATTCGCGGCTTGCGAAAGCTTTCGCGAATCCCTAGTTATGCCGCCAACGGGGAGTAGCTCAGCCTGGTAGAGCGCGTGCTTTGGGAGCACGAAGTCGCTGGTTCGAATCCAGTCTCCCCGACCAGTCTCCAATTCCATTGATTCCGCAGGCCCCATTGGCCCCATGGCAGCCGGTCGGAGCCGGAAACTCTGAAAATGCTCTACTCTGTAATCCTTGCGACATGAAACAGGGAGCAGGCAACGCCATGTGAGGCGGATTTGAAGACCGGGAACGAAGGCAAGACGCAATACGTTTACAAGATGGACGAAATGACATCAGCGCCGGCAGGCGAAACGCGCTGCGAAATCATGCTGAAGTGTCGCACCTCGGGGAAGTCGTTCGCTGAGGGGGCGCGCTGTTTGGCGGCAAGGTCATCGTCGGCCTCATCCGCAAAGCGCGAGGCTCCGGGTCCACGCGACACACCCATCTGAACGAGCCATTCGATATTGTGCGGGGCGCCCTGCAATGTGACATCGACGACCAGACCGTGCTGTGCCTGGCGGGGCATAGCGTCCATATCCCGGCCGGTATCGAGCATAGCTGTGGCGCCACTACGGATGAGGACGCCATCTTCTTCGTCGCCAAGGACACATGTCACCGCAGCGCCGACCCGCCCGTTGAAGGTATCGAGGACGGGCCGCGCTATTTGCCGGGGTTCGGACCGG
>CALZGZ010000314.1 GCA_945787105.1 uncultured Gammaproteobacteria bacterium | reverse complement strand
TTTGAACGGGTAATGCACTGACCCAAGGTTAAAAAAAGACCCCGGTCGAAACCGGGGTCAGCATTACGTTTGTTAAATCAAAGATACTTAGTTTTCTTAACGGCATTCGGGCGGCAAATACCGTGAGTTTATCTCGTTACCAGATTCCGGGTCGCAATCAAAGTTGACCGCTCCGGCGCTCGTTGCCGGTGTCAAGGTCACCCCCTTGCCATTGATCTTTGACTCTTCGGTGTTGTACGTGATCGTGATGATCCCGCTGGCCCCAACCTCCACCGAGAGGACGTAATCGCCGACGATGTCACCCGCTGGGGCAATCCCCGCTAGGGTGTTAGTGGTGGGTAAATCGCCCTCCGAGACATAGTATTCAGCAACGCCGGTTTTGGCGGGAGCTGCCAGGGCCAAGCCTTCCGACACCTTCGCACGGATGGTGTAGTCCTGATAAGCCGGGATTGCGATCGCGGCCAAGATGCCAATGATCGCTACCACGATCATCAGTTCGATTAAAGTAAAACCACGTTGTTTCATCGTTACATCTCCTAATTTCTTGGTGTTACACACCTGGTTACCTGAAATCCCAAAGTCACCTCAATTTAAAGGAACAGCGGCCAGATCCTTGGCCGCGGGTTCCCTTACACCCCAGACATCCCCACTGAGCCAGCGATGTTCGGTTCGCTGCGGTTGCTTGTTTTAGTAGCAGGAACCGTGCCAAGTTGGGGAATTATTTGGCTGACTTTGTTTTCTATATTGTAATCAGTAAGTTATATCAACCCGCTCGGGTCGTGGCCGCAGACCGATAAACGGTATATTTTTGTGTATCGACGGGATTCGTCACTTTGACTGACAAATTTTGTTAGTACGACCCTAGTCTATCCCAAACTTGTCCAGTTTGTAACGCAACGACCGGAACGACATCCCCAGTAGCTTGGCGGCGGCGGTCTTGTTTTGGCTGGTACGGGTCAGCGCGTCGATCAAAGCCCGCTTCTCGATACGCGCCAGATACCCCTCCAGGGGTTCGCCCCCAGGCACGAAGCCGGTCTGCGAGGCCCCAGGTTTGGATTCGCTGAGACCGAGGTCTTCGGCGGCAATCGTGTTGCCCTCACAAAGGGCGACCGCCCGCTGTAATATATTTTCTAGCTCGCGCACGTTTCCCGGAAACGCATACGCATTCAGGGCCGCATAGGCCTCTTGGGTTAAGGCGTAGCGAGGACCGTCTTCATCGAGTCGTCTTAGGAAGTGCTCAACGAGCAACGGAATATCTCCGACGCGTTCGCGCAAGTTGGGAACGCGCAACTCAATGACATTGATCCGGTAATATAAATCTTCACGAAATTTGCCTTTGGCTACCAAGCCGCTCAGATCCCGTTGTGTCGCGCTCAAAAAACGCACGTTAATCGGTACCTCGGACTGTGCTCCTACGGATCGTACCGCCTTTTCCTGGATCGCACGTAACAGTTTGACTTGCATGTGCATGGGCAACTCGGCGACTTCATCCAAGAACAGCGTGCCGCCATCAGCGGCCTGAAACAAGCCAGGTTTATTCGCCGTGGCACCGGTGAAGCTGCCCTTCCTATGGCCGAAGAATTCGCTTTCCATCAACTCCGAGGGGATAGCGCCGCAGTTGATGGGTACGAACGGCGCCTCCGATCGTGCGCTTTGGTCATGGATGAGGCGAGCCACCAATTCCTTACCGGTGCCCGAGTCGCCGCTGATGTAGATGGGGGCCTGGCTTCGCGCCAACTTACCGATTTTCCCGCGTATTTCCTGCATCGCTGGTGAATCGCCAATCAGCATGTGCCGATGACGGCGTTCCTTCTCATGGGCCGGCGACGACGCCTTGAGCGCCGCGGCGACCAGATTTCGCAGATCGTCCAGTTGAACCGGTTTGGATAAGAAATCGAATGCGCCGGCTTTGAGCGCCTCCACCGCCGATTCCACGTTCCCGTAGGCCGTGATCACCGCGATGGGTAGATGAGGATACCTTTCTTGTGCGAAACGCACGAGATCAATGCCGCTGCCGTCAGGTAAACGCATGTCGGTTAGACACAAATTGAATGTCTTATCCTTGAGCAATTCTTTTGCTTCTTTAACCGTGCCCGCTTCCTTGGTTGCCAAATTCATGCGCGCAAGCGTCATGGATAACAACTCCCGAATGTCGGGTTCGTCATCGATCACCAGAACCTGTTGCCAGGACTTATTCATGTGGCCTGATTACACATTTCGTTAGGTGCAAACTGAATTCGAAACCGGCTACCCGGTGGTTCCATGGGAATATATTCTAGACGTCCGTAATTGTTTTCGCATAGCGCTCGCGACAAATAAAGGCCGAGGCCGGTCCCGCGTCTCTTGGCCGCGGTGAAGAACGGTTCAAAGATTTTGTCCTCAAGCTCTGCCGGTACTCCTGAACCGCGATCTACCACATCTAGATAGGGTACGCTTAGTTCATCATTCCAACCGCCTTCCAGGACTACGATTGGCTGACCGGTGTAGGGAGGACTGTAGCGGATTGCGTTCTGACACAGATTGACCAGGACTTGATGCAGTTGGTCAGGGTCCATGCACGCCTTGAGATCGACGTTTTGAAACGCTATCGACTCGGGCGGCAGGTTCTGTGTCTGAACGAAGCCGGTGCGAAATTCCTGGAGCCATTTCTCAAGGTGCAGTAATACCGGATTCGACGATCGCGGCCGCCCTAATTGCAGGATCGCCTTGATAATCCGGTCAAGTCGATTGGTGTTGTCGTTGATGATGCGTGTCAACTGACGGTCTTGTTCTTTGAGTTGTGGGGACTCATTAATTAACTGGCTGGCATGACTGATTGCGCTCAGTGGGTTACGGATCTCATGGGCGATCGCCGCGGTTAGACGGCCGAGCGCGGCGAGCTTCAACTGTTGTGCCTGGCGCTCGGTCTGAGACATGTCCTCCAGAAAGATTGCGGTGATCCCTCCTTCCCTCTCGGCCACGCGAACAAAGCGTGGCAGCACATTGGGGCCATGTTCGCGCAGTCGCAACGGCTGCGGCTCCACGTGTGGAGCGCTCTTCGATGTCTCAAAGGCCTCGGCCAGTTCGGGGCTAATGGTCTCCAACGTGAAGGGCTGGGTCATGGATTGAATGCGGGCACCCAATAAGTCCTTAATCGCCAGATTAGACAAACGCACGTGGCCGGTCTTATCGGTCACCAATATTCCGGTTTGCAGGCGTGCGATAATCAACTCATTGAGTTTGGCTAGATCGACCACTTCTGCGGCGCGGCGGTCTGCGAGGGCTTGGGTTCGGCGGATGCGATCCGAGACAAAAGACAATAGTATGCCGGTACTGAAAAGGCCAATCCCGAGGAAACCAAGCTGGGTGAAGCTTCCGCTGGTGCCTGCATAGAGCGTGAGGCTGACGCCATGATCAGCGAGACTGATCAGGGTTGCCACCGCGGCGAAGAAGATTGCCATGCGGCCGGGAAGCACTACGCCACTGGCGGCCACCGAGACGATGAGCAGTAAACTCAATCCGCTGCTGATACCGCCGCTGGCATGGGCCAGCAGGGTGACGAGAACGATATCCAAGCAGAACTGAATGTACGCCTGGATACGGAACGCCGGTGTTCCTTGAGTGATGGTGTAGGTATTCACAACACTCACAATCAGCATGGCGATGCTGGCGGACAAGAATAAACCGGGTGAGCGCTCTCCAAGATTGACGATTTCCGCACGCCCAAGCGCTAACGCGGAAAATCCCGTCGCCAGTACCAACCGATAAAGATTGAAGTAATAAAGGGCTTGCCACAGCGCCTTGGCATCGGTTTGCAAGGCAGACGGGGTATTTTTTTGGGTTTGCACCATCTAAGACGACTACGTCCTGGCCAATGCCCAGACCTGTATATGTTCCACTCCAGCGTACTTCAAGCACTGAGCTAATTGGCTAACAGTATGGCCGCTGGTCATCACATCGTCCACAATCGCAACGTGGCGGTAGACAATCGGGCTACGCATTGCGAACGCATCGCGTATATTTTGCCGCCTTTGTTTGATCGGTAGCTCGGCCTGCGGTCGCGTATCGCGCGTGCGGATCGCGGCACGCCGCTCGATGCGGATGCCCAGCGAGCGTGCGATCGGTCGAGCCAATTCCATAGACTGATTGAATCCACGACGACGCAAACGCGAGCGGTGCAACGGAACCGGAATAATGACGTCGGGCAAGATGGTGATGCGTGGTCCCACCTCGCTTAAAAATAATTCGCCGAGTAAGCGGGCATGCTGCATCCGGCGGCGGTATTTGAATTCATGAATGAGATAATCCACGGGTGGGCGATACGCCAGCGGTGCAATAGTTACGTCAAACGCCGGCGGATGATGTTGGCACTGGCCGCACAACCCAATGCCTGGGTAACGCCCACCGCAACGTGGACACTGCGGTGACGGCCGTGGCAGATCGCCTATACAGTCCGAACACAATGCCAACGGTCCCTCTACCGGATCGATGCACACTGCGCATTGCGTTGAATACAGCCATTCGAGCACATTTTTTACACAATGGTCAATCCGTGGCATCCTTGTAAGTTGACGCATAATCCTTAACAGTTTCCCGTTGATCTGATGACTGATATCGAATCTGGCACTGCCCAGTCCCGCGACTCGAAGCACGATGCCCCGTCCTGGGGCGACGACCAGGTGTTAGCACTACTCGAGCTGCCGTTCAATGACCTTATTTTTAAAGCACACACCATCCATAGGCAACACTTCGATGCCAATGAGGTGCAGCTCAGCACCCTGCTTAGCATAAAGACCGGCGCCTGTCCCGAGGACTGCGCCTATTGCCCGCAAAGTGCGCATTACAAGACCGGAATCAAGGCCGACCCACTCATGGCGGTGGATGACATCGTCACTGCCGCCAAAAACGCCAAGCACAATGGGGCAACCCGGTTTTGCATGGGCGCCGCATGGCGGAATCCCAAAGCTGATGATTTGGAAACAGTCGTTGCGGCTATTGAAAGCGTGAAGATGCTCGGCCTGGAGACCTGCGCCACGTTGGGTATGTTGACCGCTGATCAGGCGCGGCGACTAAAACAAGCGGGCCTGGATTATTACAACCACAATCTCGATACTTCCGCCGCATTTTACAGCGAGATCATCTCCACACGCAGCTATGATGATCGATTGCAGACGCTGAATTTTGTACGCGAGTGTGGTATCCGCGTTTGTTGCGGCGGCATCATCGGTATGGGTGAGTCGCGAACCGATCGTGCTGCCCTGATCACCACCCTGGCGAACTTGCCGGTTTATCCAGAGAGTGTGCCAATCAATATGTTGGTTCAAGTACCGGGCACTCCGCTGCACGGTGCGGAGAAACCCGACGCGTTCGAATTCGTGCGCACCATCGCGGTGACGCGCATCACGATGCCGACCGCCTACGTGCGTTTGTCCGCCGGTCGAGCCGAAATGAACGATGAGTTGCAGGCATGGTGTTTCTTTGCCGGTGCCAACTCGATTTTTTCTGGAGAGAAATTGCTCACCACCGGCAATGCGACCGTCGCGCATGACCAATCCTTGTTCGAGCGCTTGGGAATACGGCCGCAGACAGCGTGATCGCGGCGCTCTCGGTCCTGTTGCTCGGTTTGAACGCTGCTTCGGAGTTCACGGCCGGCCGCAGATGATCTGGGATGCTGAATTAACGCGCCGGCTCGCGCAACGCCATGCCGACAATCTGTTCCGCCGGCGCATTACCCTAACTAGCGCCCAGGGCCCTCAAATCACCACCGATGAGGGCAGTTATTTGAGTTTTTGCAGCAACGACTATCTAGGTTTGGCCAGTGATCCTCGTGTGATCCGCGCCCTGCAGGAGGCGGCCACTCAGTATGGTGTCGGTGCCGGCGCCTCGCATCTAGTAACCGGTCATCAGAGGATACACGAGTTGTTGGAACAGGCATTAGCCGAGTTTGTGGGTGCGCCGCGGGCATTGTTGTTTTCCACGGGTTATATGGCCAATCTCGGTATCGCCAATGCGCTGTTGGGGCGCGGCGATCTATTGATCGAAGACCGGCTCAATCACGCCTCGTTGATCGATGCCGGGTTGTTGTGTCGTGCCGAGTTGCGGCGTTACACACATGCCGATGTTGATGCGGCGCGGCGGCTGCTCGCAACTTCCAAGGCACGGCGTAAATTGATGCTAACTGATGCGGTGTTCAGTATGGACGGTGACCTCGCGCCGGTACCGGAATTGGTTGCGTTGGCCGCTGATCATGATGCCCGTATTGTGCTGGACGATGCGCACGGCTTGGGGGTACTTGGCGCGGATGGGCGCGGTTCCCTGGAGCACCACTCGCTATCGATCGCGCCGCCGGTGATTTTGATGGGGACCCTGGGCAAGGCGCTGGGAACCTTCGGTGCGTTCGTCGCCGGGGATGAGGTGCTGATCGAAACCCTGATCCAGGAGGCGCGGACCTATATATACACTACCGCGCCGCCACCGGCGGTGGCGGCGGCGACTTGTGAGGCGTTGCGCATCGTGCGGGAAGAGCCATGGCGGCGCGAGCGGTTACGACACCTGGTGCAACGCTTTCGCCGCGGAGCGGGTGAGTTGGGCCTGCCCTTGGCCGATTCGGCTACGCCCATTCAACCGATCATCATCGGCGAACCGCAGCAGGTGCTGGCGGTTAGCCGCGGCTTACAGAAAACCGGCGTGCTGGTAACCGCAATCCGGCCGCCCACAGTACCACCGCATACGTCACGGTTGCGGGTGACATTTTCCGCCGGTCACAGCTTACAGGACGTGGATCGACTGCTCGACGCCTTGAGCGGCATCATGAACGGCACTCACGGTTAGACCATGACCGGCGCGGCCAAGCGACAACTGGTGTTGGTGCACGGATGGGGGGTCAATCGTTGTGTGTGGCGGCCGATCGCCGACGCGCTGGCAAATCGGTATCAAATAGTGGCTGCGGATCTACCCGGATACGGCGGACATTCCGCGTTAGATGGGAGCGATTCGTTACTGACTATGGCGGAGTCCGTCGCCGATTCGGTCACCGGTCCGGCGGTGTGGATGGGGTGGTCTTTGGGTGGGATGGTGGCGATGCAGGTGGCGATATCCCGCCCCTCGCAGGTGACCCAGTTGATTTTGGTTGGGAGCACTGCCAAGTTCATTGCCGACCGTCAATGGCAGCACGGCGTCTCCGCCGGCAATATGGACCGATTTTGTCACCACTTGTCGACCGACTACGACGCGGCTTTGATCCGCTTTTTGTTGTTGCAATCCGCGAAGCTTGGTCACAGCAGGCAACTGGCCCGGCAACTCGGCGCTTTGATAGCCGCTTGCGGGGCACCCGACAAGAGGGCGTTGGAGCGCAGTCTGGACATCTTGAAATCCTGCGATCTTCGTCCGCTGCTCTCACGGGTGACGGTCCCCACCGACGTCATCCACGGTCGATTCGATCGACTGGTGCCGCCGGCCGCCGCCCAGTATCTGGCCGACCGGATCCCGAACGCACGTCTCTTCTGGTTACCCGGCGGGCACGCGCCGTTTGTGACTCATCCACAGGAATTCGTCAGCCTATTGGTTCGCGACGATGCATGATCCAATGCGGTTCCAACTCGATAAACGGCGTGTGCGCCGGTCTTTTGAATGCGCCGCACGCACCTATGACAAAACGGCGGTGCTACAGAAGCAAATTGCCGATGAGATGATCAGCCGGCTTGACATCATCAAGACCCGACCCGCCACGATCATCGATGTGGGTTGTGGCACTGGCTACGCACTTCGCAAGTTGCAAAAGCACTATCCGAAGGCGGTGGTGATTGGACTGGATATCGCGCCGGCGATGTTGCGACAGGCGTGCCGTCGACGCCGGTGGTTTCGATCGCAGCCGTTGGTTGCCGGTGATGCGGAACACTGTCCCTTGAAAGACCGGTCGATGGACATGATCTTTTGCAACGTAACGTTGCAATGGTGTGATCTGGACTTGGCCTTGGCGGAGTTCTCGCGAGTGCTAAAGCCCGACGGCTTGTTGATGTTTTCTACTTTTGGTCCCGATACCCTCAAAGAGATTCGCCACGCGTGGCGGCAAGTAGATGATGACATTCATGTGCACACGTTTATCGATATGCACGATATCGGAGATGCCATGACCCGTAATCAATTCCAGACGCCTGTCGTGGATGTGGATTACGCGGCATTGACGTACGCTAATCTTAACGACCTGTTGATGGATTTGAAGTTGATCGGCTCTAACAACGCGGCGGCGTATCGCTTCAAAGGATTGGTCGGTAAAACCCGGTTTGCGCGGTTTCGTCGTGCAATGGAGTCGCACAAGGACCCGCAGGGGCGGCTCCAGTGCTCCTACGAGATTATCTATGGTCATGCCTGGGCGCCGGCACATCGCTCGTCTCGCGACCGCGAAGGCGTGATATCGATACCGGTGACCGAGA
>CALZGZ010000313.1 GCA_945787105.1 uncultured Gammaproteobacteria bacterium | reverse complement strand
GGTGCTGTAGCGGCCGCGGCTATAGGGATCGAATAACACATCGCCCTCGATCTCCCGTGCCAGGCGCGCCGCAAGCTGGGGGTCGCCAATGCGCGAGCGGTGCCCACGCCGCGCGACACCCCCAGGGGGGGCACGCTCCGGCGCAACCGCGGGGGAGGGTTTACCAGTGGCCGATGTCGGTGGGTCGTTCACGGTATTGTGCAATCGTTCCGGGCGTGCGCCGAACACTCGTTCGCGGAAAACGTCTTTCCCGAAACTTAGTGGTGGTGTGAATCACACGCGAGCAGGGAACCTGGGTCGGCGCCTTGACATTACGCCAAAATTGCCTACAGAATGCAATCCATCGCGCAAGCGCACTGTAAATGAGGGCTCAATGAGCGGGCGTCACTTCCTGCAGATACCCGGACCCACCAATGTCCCCGATCGCGTTCTACGCGCCATCGATTCTGCCACCATCGATCACCGTGGCGCCGATTTCTCGCAGCTGAGCCTGGAAGTTCTCGACGGGCTGAGAACCATATTCAAGACCCGTCAACCGGTAGTGATATTCCCCGCTTCCGGCACCGGGGCCTGGGAAGCGGCGCTGGTTAATTGTCTGTCGCCGGGCGACACCGTGTTGATGTGCGAGACCGGCCATTTCGCCGTCACCTGGCACGACCTTGCCAGCCGGTATAACTTAGAGACCATTTTTATCCCGGGTGATTGGCGGCACGGCGCCGACCCGCTAGCCATCGAGCTGCAATTGGTCGGCGACAAGGCGCATAAAATCAAGGCGGTGTGTATCGTGCACAACGAGACATCCACCGGTGTGACGTCACGCATCGCCGAGATCCGCGCCGCCATTAACCGCGCCGGGCACCCGGCTTTGTTGATGGTGGATACCATCTCTTCCCTGGCGTCTATGGATTATCGGCACGACGAATGGGGCGTGGATGTAACCGTGGCGGGTTCTCAGAAGGGACTGATGTTGCCGCCGGGTCTGAGCTTTAATGCGGTGAGCAATAAGGCGTTGAGCGCCGCCAAAAATGCCACGCTTCCCAATTACTATTGGAACTGGGAAGCGATGTTGACGGCGAACAAAAACGGCTTTTTTCCCTATACCCCGGCCACCAATCTGCTCTACGGCCTGCAAGAGGCCATCGCCATGCTGCTCGAGGAAGGACTCGATAACGTGTTTGCCCGCCATGCACGGCTGGCCGCGGCCACACGCCGTGCGGTACGTGCCTGGGGGCTCGAAATCCTGTGCCTGGAACCCCGCGAATACAGCAATTCATTGACCGCTGTGTTGATGCCCGACGGCCACGATGCCGACGCTTACCGCCGCGTGGTGCGGGAGAACTTCAATATGTCGCTGGGCAACGGCCTCGGCAAATTAGCAGGTAAGGTGTTCCGGATCGGACACTTGGGCGACTTTAACGAATTGATGTTGGCCGGAACCTTGAGCGGTGTGGAGATGGGGTTAGAATTGGCAAAGGTCCCATACCAGAAAGGCGGCGTACAGGCTGCATTGGACTACCTGGCAGGGACTGCCGCTGAGCACAACAACATGGCTGCGGCTTGAGCCAAAAAAATACATTATTCATAAAACAACATAACTGCAGTTGAGGTGGGTACGAGACCCGTATTCAACTTTTTAACCAAGAGCGCTTGCGGGCGCTTAGCGAAACCAGAGGAGTCAAGTAACATGAGACTATTACGCTATATCGTCGCGGCCGCGTTCGCGGTGCTGCTGGTTCCCGTCGGTCAGGCGGACACCATTGAACTCAAATTCGGGCACGTGGGCGCACCGGGATCCTTGTTCGCCATGTCGGCGGAGGAATTCGCGAAACGGGCCAACGCCAAACTGGCCGGCAAGGCAAACATCACCGTATTCGGCGCCAGTCAGCTGGGCAAGGACAAAGAGCTGCTGCAAAAACTCAAACTCGGCACGGTGGATTTCGCGCTACCGTCGACCGTGATGTCAACGGTTGTCGATGAGTTCGGGCTGTTCGAAATGCCGTATCTGGTCAAGGATCGCGACCATATGGCGCGGATCGAAAAGGAGGTCTTCTGGAACAAACTCGCGCCCGCGGTCGGGCCCAAGGGATACAAGATCATCGCGGTGTGGGAAAATGGCTTTCGTCACATTACCAATAACAAGCGGCCGGTCAACGTTCCCGCCGATCTACAAGGACTGAAATTGCGCACCCCCAAGGGCAAGTGGCGCGTGAAGATGTTCAAAACCTACGGCGCCAATCCGACTCCGATGTCGTTTTCTGAAGTGTTCGCCGCGTTACAAACGGGAACCATGGACGGGCAAGAAAATCCCTACGCCCAGATTTACAGCGCGAAATTTCAGGAGGTGCAAAAATATCTGTCCATTACCGGGCATGTGTATACGCCCGCCTACGTGACCGTTGGCGCCAAGAAATGGGCCACCCTGCCCGCCGATATTCGCACCACCCTGGAACAAGTGGCCAAAGACACCCAAGCTTACGTCTACGACCAGGCGGCGAAATTGGAAGTGGATCTTTTGAACAAGATCAAGGCCGGTGGAGTACAAGTGAACAATGCCGACAAACAGGCGTTCATCAAGGCCAGCGACTCCATCTATAAGGAATTCAGCACCTCGGTACCAGGTGGAGGCGATCTGGTTTCCAAGGCACAAGCACTCGGCGGTTAGCTCCTTTACGTAATTCGGCGCTCTCTCTTAGTCACGAGAGAGCGCCGATTTTTTGTCTAAGAATCAGTGATGTGGTCGCGACTGCGCAACGGCTTTGAGCGCCTCCTCGAGATCATCGTCGCGCTGTTGATGGTGGCGTTGGTGGTGGTGGTCGTGCTCGGCGTGGTCTATCGCAAGGCAGGCCACTCATTGGTCTGGTATGACGAGATCGCCGAAATACTCCTGGCGTGGCTCACCTACTATGGCGCGGCCCTCGCCGCCTATAAACGTGCCCATATCGGCTTTTCCGGTATCGTTGATGCGACACCGCCACCATGGCGCCTGGGTATGGTGGTGTTTGGCGAAGTCTGCATCATCTCATTCTTCGCGTTATTGGCGTGGATGGGTTTCGTCGTTTTGGACGTGCTGGTCGGCGACACCTTAGTCAGCTTGCCCCAGATCGGGGTCCAATACACCCAGTCGGTGATACCGATCGGCGCGGTGTTGTTTATCATCGCTCAGTTGGTGAGCCTCCCGGAGGTACTGCACGAGGCACGCATGCAGACCCCCCACCACCCAAAAATGCAAGAACCATGATTCTGCTCTCGATGCTGCTTGCATTGTTCGTGCTGGTGATGTTCGGCGTGCCGATCGCCGTGGCGCTGGGGCTGGTCGGGGTGATGGCCATGGTCTGGACCCAGGGCCCCGATATTCTGCCCAATCTTGCGTTGGTGATGTACGACGGATCGACGAAGTTTCCGTTGATCGCGATACCGCTTTTCATCCTCGCCGGTGCGATCATGAATTCCACCGGCATCTCGCGGCGGTTGATCGCTTTTGCCTCGGCGATACTCGGGTTTGTTCGTGGCGGCCTGGCGATGGTGAACGTTGGCGCATCGATGTTTTTTGCCGAGATCTCCGGCTCCGCCGTCGCCGACGTTGCCGCACTGGGTTCGATTCTCATTCCATCGATGAAGAAAAAGGGCTATCCCGGGCCGTTTGCGGCGGCTATCACTTCGTCTTCCGCGTCGATCGCCATCATTATTCCGCCGTCGATTCCGATGATCTTATATGCGGTAATGGCCGACACCTCGGTGGTGCAACTGTTCGTCGCCGGCATCGTCCCCGGCATATTAGGCGGGGGGATGATGATGGTGCTCGCCTACTGGTTTGCCGTTCGCTACGACTACCCGGTCGAAGAGGTGTTTCGGCTCAGGCGCGTGGCAAAAACGTTCAAAGACGCCGCGTGGGCGTTTCTGCTGCCGTTCATCATTCTCGGCGGCATCTTCGGCGGCTTTGTCACCGCCACTGAAGGCGCGGGATTAGCGGTCGTGGCGGCGCTATTCATCGGCGGCGTTATTTACCGCGAGTTGGATTGGGGCCATCTGAAAACGGCAGTGATCGACGGCGCGGTGCAAACCGCAGTGGTGATGCTGCTGGTCGCCGCATCGGCGTTGGTCGGCGTGTATCTGACCGAGGCCCAGGTGCCGCAGGATATCGCGCGCGCTATCAGCGAATTAACGAGTAACAAGTACGCGGTGTTGGCGATTCTGAATCTGTTCTTCCTCGCGATCGGCATGTTCCTGCACTCCGCGGCGGCAATCATTCTGGTGGTCCCCATCGTTATTCCGCTGGTCAATCAAGTCGGTATTGACCCGGTGCATTTCGGCATCATCGTGACCTTGAATCTGGCCATTGGGCAGCAGACACCGCCGGTGGCCAGTGTCCTGGTCACCGCCTGCTCGGTGGCCAAAGCCGATATCTGGGACGTCACCAAGGTCAACGTCTATTTTATTGCGGTGCTGTTGGCGTTGTTGTTACTGGTCACCTACGTACCCGTGATCCCGATGGGATTGGTCGAGTTCTTCTACCGTTAACAACGCTGATGACAACCCTGCTTTAGGAGCCAACCATGTCCGACTTGATCCGCGTCGAACGCGACGGGTTCATCGCCACCGTGATTCTCAACCGGCCTGAGAAATTAAATGCGCTGACTAAATCCATGTGGCGGGACTTGGGGGACGTGATCGAGTCGTTGTCGAACGGCGCTCAAGTGCGCTGCGTGGTACTGCGTGGCGCGGGAGATAAGGCTTTTTCCCCCGGCAACGACATCGGCGAGTTCAAGACCGAACGTTCCAATGCGGAACAGGCCCGCGCCTATGGTGCCAATATGAATCGTACCCTGGGGGCGTTTCGCAACTGCCCGGTGCCGTTAGTGGCGTTGATCAACGGTATTTGCGTCGGCGGCGGACTGGAAATTGCTGCCCTATGCGACATTCGGATATGCGGTACGTCGAGCCGTTTTGGTATCCCGATCAAACGGTTGGGTCTGGTCATGGCGCTGACCGAACTGCAGGCGTTGGTAGAGCTGGTTGGCAGAGCGACGACACTCGAGATCCTGCTCGAAGGCCAGGTCTTCGGCGCCACAGAAGCACTCACCAAAGGACTGGTGCATCGGGTGGTGGCGGACAGCGCGGTGGAGCAAGAAACCTATGCCACCGCGCAACGCATCGCCGAGGGCGCCCCGCTGGTCGCCCGCTGGCACAAGAAATTCGTCACCCGACTCGCCGACCCTGCACCCCCGACCGACGCCGAGATCGACGAAGGTTATGCCTGCTACGACACCGAGGACTTCCAGATCGGTTACCAGTCATTCTTGAGCAAGAGCAAGCCCAAGTTCGTAGGCCGTTAACATGGGACCGCTCAAAGGTCTGAAGGTCATCGAGCTGGCTCACATCATGGCCGGACCTACCTGCGGCATGATGCTCGCCGATATGGGGGCCGACGTGATCAAGGTTGAGAAGGTGCCGGGCGGCGACGATGCACGCCGCATGATCCCGCCGGAAATAGAGGGTGAGTCGGCCGCATTCATGATGATGAACCGGAATAAACGGGGTATCGCCATAGACCTCAAGACCGACGGGGGACGCGCCGTACTGCGCCGCCTGATCGAAGATGCCGATGTGTTAATCGAGAACTATCGAAAAGGGACGATGGAGAAGCTGGATCTCGGGTATGACGCGCTATGCAAGCTCAATCCGGGATTGATCTATTGTGAGATATCCGGCTTCGGCCGCACCGGTCCCTATGCGGATCGCGGTGGCTTCGATCTCATCGCCCAGGGCATGTCGGGCCTGATGAGCGTCACCGGCGAGGGCCCGGGTCGCGCGCCGGTCAAATGCGGCGCGCCGATGACCGATGTCACCGCCGGGTTACTGGGCGCCATGGGCGTGCTCGGAGCTTATGTCAATCGGCTGCGAACCGGACACGGGCAGCGTGTCGACACCTCATTGTTCGAAGCCGGCATCGTGCATACCTTCTGGCAATCCGCGATCGCATTCGCTACCGGCGAAGCGCCCACGGCGATGGGCTCGGCACATCCCCTGAATGCCCCCTACCAGGCGTTTCCGACCCAAGACGGCTGGATCACCGTGGGCGCCGCCAACCAAAACAATTGGCTCAAGCTGGTGGCGGCCCTGGAAGCCGCGCCGCTTAAGGACGATCCTCGCTTCCAAACCAACGACGCCCGCATGCACAATCTCGCAGCCCTGCAACAAGCGCTGGCAGCGATATTTCGCAACCGCACCAGCGCCGACTGGCTGGACCGTTTGGAACGGGCCGGCGTCCCCGCGGGCCCGATCCTGGACGTCATACAAATGCACCACGACCCGCAGACGGTTGCACGGGGAATGGTGCAAACCGTTGACCACAGCCGCGTCGGCGGCGTCCATACACTGGGGCATCCGGTGCGGTATTCAGACACACCGACCGAGCTGCGGCGCGGCGCGCCCGTGTACGGCGAACACACACGCGCGATACTCACCGAACACGGTTACTCCCAAGAACAGACCCAGACATTGATCGACGAAGGGGCGGTCGTCCCGAACGATTGACGGAAAATGGGGGTCAGAGTCAGGAAGTCTTTGACTCTGACCCCATTTTTCCAGGTGGCGCGTACAGATCGCCCTGCAAGATCTGTTTGAAGGCCAGGTAAGACGG
>CALZGZ010000312.1 GCA_945787105.1 uncultured Gammaproteobacteria bacterium | reverse complement strand
GGTGGCCAGGGACAGAATCGAACTGCCGACACGGGGATTTTCAGTCCCCTGCTCTACCGACTGAGCTACCTGGCCAAGTGGGATTTGGGCGACGCTGTGGCGTGGCATATTAGACTTGCAGCGGCCGGCGGGGTCAAGACCGGGAATCCCTGAGGCCGTGTCAGGTTTAGTGCCGATACCTTGGGTGTCCCGGTTACCTGTCGCCGCCCTCGTCGATGTAGAAAGCGGCTGGGGGCTTCAATATTGACACACGTCAAGTATTGCAACTGACCGGTTGCGGTATGGTTACTGGTTTTCGAAATGACGGTAGCCGATTGTGATCAACACGCAACGCCACGTAGAACTGGTCTGCCCGGCCGGCAGCCTGCCTTCACTCAAGGCGGCTGTCGATAATGGTGCCAATGCCGTTTATATGGGATTTCGCGATGGCACCAATGCACGGAACTTCCCCGGCCTTAATTTCAACGGCGGTGAAGCGACCGCGGCGATCGCCTATGCCCGGGATCGCGGAGTGCGTGTGCTGCTGGCCATAAATACCTATCCAAGCCCCGGGCAATGGGAAAAATGGTGCGCAGCCGTAGACCAGGCCGCGCGGTTATACGTCGATGCGGTGATTCTCGCCGATGCGGGGCTGATGAACTATGCCGCGCGCACCCATCCGCAGCTTAAGCTTCATCTTTCAGTGCAGGGTTCGGCAACGAATTACGAGGCGATCTCGTTTTACACCCGGCACTTTGATATCAAACGTGTGGTGTTGCCGCGGGTTCTGTCATTGTCGCAAGTGCGCAATATCATCCGTCGGGTAAACACCGAGGTCGAGGTGTTCGGTTTTGGAAGCCTGTGCGTGATGGTGGAGGGACGGTGCGTACTGTCATCGTACGTGACCGGTGATTCGCCGAACACCTGCGGGGTGTGTTCACCGGCCAAAGCGGTGCGCTGGGAAGAGTCGGCAGCGGGTCGCAAATCGCGGTTGAATGGCGTATTGATCGATGTGTACGCGCCACAAGAACCGGCCGGGTATCCGACCTTGTGCAAGGGGCGCTTCAATGTCGACGGTAACGTGTACTATGCCCTCGAAGAGCCCACCAGTCTGAATGTGCTGGACATCCTCCCCGAGCTACTGAATGCGGGGGTGGCGGCGATCAAGGTCGAGGGGCGGCAACGCAGCCCCGCGTATGTGGCCCATGTGACCCGGGTCATGCGCAGTGCGCTGGATGCCTGTGAGCGCGATCCGGAGCACTTTGTACCCAAACCGGAGTGGCTGGCGCAACTCGACAAGGTGGCGGAGGGTCGATGCCATACCCTCGGGGCCTATCACCGTCCGTGGCAATGACACAGCCAATGAAACTATCGATTGGACCGTTGTTGTATCTGTGGGAGCGGGAGGCGGTTTTCGAATTCTATGAGCGCTTGTGCCAGGCGCCGGTGGAGATCGTTTATCTGGGTGAAGTCGTCTGCGCAAAGCGACGTTCCTTGGCGTTGTCCGACTGGCTCGAGATTGGCGACCGGTTGGCCGCCGCCGGTAAGGAGGTGGTGCTCAGCACGCTGGCGTTGTCGGAGGCCGAGTCGGAATTGAGCGCGATGCGGCGGATTGCGGACAACGGGCGTTTCGCGGTCGAGGCCAACGATATGGGCGCGGTCAATATACTAAGTGGGAATGTCCCATTCGTCGTCGGCCCCCATGTCAATGTGTACAACGCCGACACACTGAAGCTCCTCGCCGATGCCGGCGCACGGCGCTTCGTGCTGCCGGTGGAATTAGGCGCCGAGGTATTGACCGCCCTGCAGCAGCAAAGACCGGCGGGGATGGAAACCGAGGTGTTTGGTTTTGGCCGTCTGCCGTTGGCGTTCTCGGCCCGATGTTTCACCGCCCGGGCTCACAACGTGGCCAAAGACTCGTGTGATTTTGTGTGCGCGGACTATCCCGCCGGCCTGCTGCTGCATACCCGCGAGCGCAAACCATTTCTGGTGCTCAACGGGGTACAAGTACAGTCGGCCCGAACGCACAACCTGGTCGGCCAGACTAGTGCGCTGCGCGCGCTGAACGTGGACGTGATCCGCTTGTCACCGCAGCCGGAGGGTATGGACGAGATCATTGCGACGTTTCGCAATGTGCTCGACGGGTGTTTGCAGTCACAACAGGCCGCGCGGGAGTTGCTGCGCTATGCCGTGGATGGGGCCTGCGATGGCTATTGGCATCAACAGCCTGGTATGGACTGGAGCGTCGGTGCGTGATCGATGACCGGCGGGAGTTGAGTTCAGACTTGCTGCCGGAGCAGACGGCCCACGGTGCCATTGAACAATTCACCGCAGGTGGCCTCAACGTGGGCCATGAAATCGAATTCCATCGCATCGAGCAGATTCTTCAAATACAACCCGGTCTCGGTATCGCCTTCAATGCACAAGCGGCGTTCAAAAAACAACGTGTCGGGATCTTCGCGCCGGGTGGCGAGCAGCCAGAAGTCGTTAAGTTGCCCGCGAATGCAGACCTCCGCCGGTGTATTAGACGCCGCGGCCAGACGGCCTCGTGTGATCCGGAAGGTCAAATGGCACGGCGCATCAGTGATGTGAATGCCGATCACCTTGCCATCGAGCTCGGGCAAGCGGGCGGCGATGGATTGACCGATCAACAGTCGATTCAAAACCCTGGTCAATACCGCGGTGTGAACCAAGTCCGGAACGACGCGCAGTGGCAACAATAGGGGGTTAGGTAACGCAAACATGACTTATTTCCCAATCTTGATAACGAAAGGCGTCTGATCGAATCGCTGGGTCGCAATGATACCTTATATATGTATGTGCCAGCGACAAGGTATGGACACAGGACAATAATATGTCGATGACCTATCGCAGCTTGCGGGAATTCATCACCCACCTCGAGTCTGTGGGTGAGTTGAAGCGTGTCGCGCAGAGCGTGGATCCGAATCTCGAAGTGACGGAGGTGTGTCGCCGTACCCTGCGCGCGGGCGGACCGGCGCTGCTGTTTGAGCACCCCAAGGATTCCAACATACCGCTGATTAGCAACCTGTTTGGCACCACACGGCGGGTGGCGATGGCCATGGGCCGATCGTCGATCTCTGAGCTGCGGGAGATCGGACGCACGCTCGCCTTCCTGCGTGAGCCGCGCCTGCCCAAGGGTCTGGGTGACGCGCTCGAGAAGTTGCCGGCGTTTCGCCAGGTGTTGCACACCCCGCCGCGTGAGGTGACGGATGGACCGTGTCAGGCCAATGTCGTGACCGGCGATAGCATCGATCTTGCCGCACTGCCGATTCAAAAGTGTTGGCCGGAGGACGCCGGCCCATTGATCAGCTTCGGATTGGTAATCACCCGGGGTCCGTACAAGGAGCGACAAAACATCGGCATCTACCGGCAGCAGGTGATCGCGCCGAATAAGGTGATCATGCGCTGGCTGGCGCATCGTGGCGGCGCCATTGATTTTCGCGACTGGCAGGAGGCTCACCCTGGAGAGCGATTTCCGGTGACGGTGGTGATCGGTGCGGACCCGGCCACTACGATCGCCGCGGTGACGCCGATACCCGACACGCTCTCGGAGCACCAGTTCGCGGGATTGCTGCGCGGCCGCCGCAGCGAAGTCGTGCGCTGCCGAACGAATACCCTGCAAGTCCCAGTGTCTTCCGAGTTCGTTCTCGAAGGTCATATCGAGCCGGGTGAAGAAGCGCTGGAGGGGCCGTTTGGCGATCATACCGGCTATTACAACGCCCAACAGCGGTTCCCGGTGTTCACCATCGAGTGCATCACCCATCGACATCAACCGATCTATCACAGCACCTACATGGGGCGGTCGCCCTTTGATGAGCCATCGATCCTGGCCACCGCCCTGAACGAGGTGTTCGTGCCGCTGTTACAGCAGCAGTTTCCCGAAATCGTCGATTTCTACTTGCCCCCTGAAGCATGCTCCTACCGGGTGGCGGTGGTCAGCATTAAGAAGCGCTATGCGGGTCATGCGCGACGCATCATGTTTGGGGTTTGGTCTTACTTGCGACAGTTCACCTATACCAAGTTCGTGATCGTCACCGACGACGATATCGATGTCCGCAACTGGCAAGAGGTGATCTGGGCGTTGTCCACCCGCGTTGATCCGGCGCGTGATGCCCTCATCGTCGAGCGGACACCGATCGATTATCTGGACTTCGCGAGCCCGGCTTCGGGTCTGGGATCGAAGCTGGGTTTGGATGCCACCAACAAGTGGCCGGGGGAAACCGAGCGTGAGTGGGGCCGTCCCATTGCCATGGACGAAGAGGTCGTGCGGCGCATCGACGAACTCATGAAAGAACTCGAATGAGAAGCGGGCTTCTCGTTAACGCCTAAGATGTCTAGATTCACTCGGTATTGACTAAGCGAACTGATGCAGCTGAGCGCCCACTTTTTATCATGCCGGAGAGGTCCTTAACCTACCGGAATTTTGTCTACAGCCGCAGATGGAACAAAGATAGATCGGTGGTTAAATTACGTCGTAGTGTCTCGTTGAGTTCTAGCGATACCCGATCACCGTAACGGGACAAGCGACGCAGGAGTCGGTCAAGCTGATAAGGCTGGTTTTCCTTAAACCCTTTGAGATGAAAGGTTACGGTGGCGGCACTGGAGCGCAGCAATTTTTCCAAGCGGCGTGCAGCACCGGCAAAAAACGAGGGGTCAATGGTGGTGCGCAGCGTGAGTGCCAGACGGGTGACAGTCTGTGTCGGGATCAAGGACACCTCAAGGTGGCCACGATAAAGCTGGGCCGCGTAGGTTCGCCGGATAAACCCAAGTGTCTCTTCCGCCAACTTTCGCTCGCTCGCGGGATCGATGCCAAAGTAGCGTTGGACATAATCGCGAATGGCAAGACCGGTTATCCAATCGGAGATGATCTGTGGCCACGCGCGGGGTGGGCTTGCGGCGAGGGTATGTGCGAACCGACCAATGCGAGTTAGCCCTCCCGGCAATATACCCCGCACCAACAACCGACGGAGGATCTTGCAGCTGTCGGCAAAGCGATAGCCCCCTTGGTAAACGGGATGACGTAGATAACGCATTTTGTTGCGGATGCGGCGGGCGATTTCACGATCGTCGACCAGCCTCGCGTACAATGCTTTGTAATGCTCCACCATCGTCTCGCTATTCATCCGTTTGGGAATAATATTGGTCCCCGGCTTAGTGTTGTCCATAGCCTCGTGGTCGCTGAGCAACCGCCCGGCTTGTTTGAGACGCTGGTACAGTGGAGTCCGCGGCAACGCAGTGAGTAGTCCTACCATGGCTACCAGGATTCCTGAGTCGAGAATGAACCGATGCTGTCGCTCGAAGGTCTCAGTCGTATCGTTATCGAATCCGATGATGAAGCCGGCAAACACATCGATACCGTGACGATATATGCGGCGCACTGAATCAAGGATATCGGTTCGCGTGTTTTGGGTTTTCTTGGTCTCTTCCAGGCTTGCTTGGTCCGGTGATTCAATGCCGATAAATACCCAACTGAACGAGGCCTCGCGAAGCAATCGTAATAATTCTTCGTCCTCAGCCAGATTGAGCGACGCCTCGGTCCCGAAATGGAAAGTCCAGTCGTGAGATTTCTGATAATCGACTAGATAGCGTAGCAATTGTTTCGCTCTGCGCTTGTTGCCGATCAGGTTGTCGTCGACAAAAAACACGTTACGCACCTGCAAAGCACGCAACCGGTCCAGTTCCCGGCCTATCTGTTCAGGCTCTTTAGTACGGGGCCGCCGACCGAACATGACAATGATGTCGCAGAACTCACAACGGTATGGGCATCCCCGCGAGAACTGGATTGGTATCGTAGCATAGCGGTCCAGTTTGAGCAGGTCATAGCGCGGAACCGGTGAATCGGCAAGATCCACGGTTCCGGTTTCTCGATACATCTCGAGGGGGCGACCTTGCTCAAACTGTCGACAGAAAGCGGGCCAGGTGTATTCGCTCTCACCAACAACGATCGTGTCTACCAGCTTCTCGTAGCGCTCCGGACACAGCGACACATAGCTTCCCCCCGCCACGACGTAGTAGCCTCGTTGGCGATAGTAATCGAGAAGTTCCCGTTGGCGAGGATACTGGATTGCCATTCCGCAGACACCGATTAGATCCACCGAAGGATCGAGCGGTACCGGTTCCACGTTCTCGTCGATGATCTGTATTTCCCAGTCGACGGGACACAGGGCGGCGATGGTGGCAAGGCCCAACGGCGGATTAAGTGCGCGGGTGCCAGGCAGGATACGGTTGACAGCCCAACGAAAGCTCCAAAAGCTCTCTGGGAAACGCGGATTGATAAGTAACAGTTGAACTACGCGTTTTGTTTCGCGGTCGCCGCTAACTGGCTTAAATGGTTTGACCGACGGTGAGGTGTTGTCGTTGTGCGTTGTCACAGGATCAGTATTACGGTTGTCGTCGAGATGTCTCCTGTGAGCTGCGAGGTTTAGTGGTGCGATACGATACCACACGCAGGTGAAAATCCGATGGTCTTTCTCCCGCAAAGATTTGTTCCTTAGCGTGGGCCTGAGGAATTATGAAACGAAATAGACCATTACGATTTCATACGATTGTAATCAGGTTTTGGCAGCGAACTAACTTCTGCTGGTTCGCGTAGCGGAAGTTGCAATGAAGACGTCTTACAAATCCGTGATGGCTACGAAAATGAGGTCGTTGACGTTGTGCGCGGTCACATCGAATCTGTTCTGCCTCATGTGCTGGCCCCAATTCTTACAACAGCCACAGGCGATACTTATGTAGACTGTCACGTCCGTCGTCTGGGCGGTGACAGGCGTTAGAAATAACAGACCCGTCAGTAGTAATAGCATCTTTCGCATCATAAACTCCGAGTCATACCCAATGTGTGTCAATTCAACAATAAACTATAGAATAACTAACCCGATAGCCGCTTGATCGATATTGCTCAGGCCAATAGACAGGTAAGATTAAGTACGCAGGGTGACCATAACGTCCTAAAACTTTTCACCCAAAGGAGACCATCATGAACAGATTACTCGCACTTTTTCTGGGTTTGGCATTCGGCATCACCGTTTTCGCAGCGGAGAAGGTTCAAGACAATCCCTATCAGGTGCTTTATGTGACCGACGGAACGTTTGCGGAGGTGAAGAGTAACGTCGAACTTGCGATTACCGATCAGGGCCTCGTTATCAACAACGTATCCACCGTCGGAGATATGTTGGAGCGCACCGGTAAAGACCTTGGCGCAAAGCGGCAAGTCTATGCGCAGGGTGACGTACTCGAGTTTTGCAGTGCCGGCCTGTCCCGGGAGATGATGGAGGCGGATCAAGTGAACATCGTGTTCTGCCCATACACGATACAGGTGTACGCGATACCCGAGCAGCCCGGCAAGGTGTTCGTCGGGTACCGGCGGGTGCCGGTGACCGGTAATGACGCCTCCAAGGCGGCGATCGAGAAGGTGAATGCCTTGCTCGCGAAGATCGTGTCCGAAGCGCTGTCGTGGTGATCCTGTAGACGCTGAATTAATGCTGGCGGCGGACGGTTACTCCGTCGGTTCGACGTACCCTGCCGGTTTCTCCGAACCGGTGCCAAAGAAGAAATTTTCCATTTCTTTTTTGATGAAGTCCTTGTGTTGCGGATTCATCGGACTCAGACGATTTTCGTTGATGAGCATGGTTTGATGCTGGAGCCACTGCTGCCACGCGTCTTTGGAGACATTCTCGAAGATGCGTTTGCCCAGTTCGCCGGGCCACGGTGGAAAGTCTAGACCCTCCGCCTCACGCCCTAGTTTTACACAGTTTACGTTACGCGCCATAGCTTCTACTTAACTTCTTTAGTAAGGATTTTACCGGTGCGGCCAAGCCGCGTTCATCTGGATGGAGAGGGTTATACCAGACTAAGTCCGCGGTCTCCATGATGCCGGACCCGTTTATCACCAGCTGCGCGGGCACCGGCGTGATGTGTAGGTGGAAATGCGTGAAACTGTGGCGGATCGAGTCCCAGCATGGTTCGGGTTTCACGATCATGCCGTAACGTGCCTTGATGGTTGCACGAATGTCTGCCCCCGGCGCGCACTCAGGAAATCCCCATAGTCCGCCCCAGATTCCGGTGGCGGGCCGGCGCTCGAGTAATACGCCGTCGGTGTTGCGGATCATGACCATGGACACCGCCTTGGCCGGCTTGTCCCGCCGCGGGGCGGGTGTCGGAAAGGCGCGGGGGTCGCCACAGCGGTAGGCTGCGCATTGTTTGCGCAGTGGGCACGCCTCGCACCGTGGCGCCACGCGTCGGCAGATCGTTGCCCCCAGGTCCATGACCGCCTGGGTGTAATCCGCGATCCGCGTATTGGGGGTGTGCTGTTCGGCCAACTCCCACAACTGCTGCTCTACCGATCGCCGGCCTGGCCAACCGGTCAGCCGATGGTAACGGGTGAGGATGCGTTTGACGTTGCCGTCGAGGATCGGATGCCGCTGCCCAAAGGCGAACGCCAAAATCGCGCCGGCCGTAGACCGGCCGATACCGGGCAGTTGGCATACCCGTTCGATCTCGCGTGGAAATTCACCGTGGTAATCGTCCACCAGGATCTTTGCCGTGGCGTGAAGATTACGGCCGCGCGCGTAGTAACCCAATCCGGTCCACAGATGCAACACCTCATCCACGGGGGCGGTGGCCAGGGCCTGAACTGTGGGGAACTGCGCTACAAAGCGCTGGTAGTAGGGAATTACGGTGACCACTTGGGTCTGCTGCAACATGATTTCCGATACCCAGATCCGATAGGGGTCGTGGTGTTGGCGCCACGGCAGATCCTTGCGTCCGTGTTGGTCATACCATCCCAGCACGCGGACGGACAGAGCGGTCATCGGATGCTCACATGACCGCAATCGCGATCAACGAACGCATAAGCGGCCGGTGCCGGCAGCAGCCGGCCGTCGCCGGTGCAATTCGGTCGACGGTTAGGGTGTTGGCCTTCGCCACGCAAAGCGTGATCGAAACATTGACACCGCAAGGACGTGGTCCCTAAGACTCAGTCCTCGGCCACCCGGTACACGTCGTCGTGCTCGCGTGCGTGCTCGGAGACCTTGATCCCCACCTCATCGCCGGCCCGAGCGACATCGACGGTATCATCGCCGACATGTATGGATTCTACCTTTTGCGTGAAATCGCTGGTGTGACCTAATATATGGATCGTGTCACCGACATTCACTTCTCCATCGGTGACTTTAACCCCCGCGACGCCGAGGTTTGTCCAGTAGTGAATGACGACACCGATTTTTTCTTCTGCCATGGTTCGCTCGCTTTAGGTATCAGATCAAAGGTTGTATCAATATACGCTTTTCTCGGCGTCTGGTCTCCCGGCGTGAGCGGGTGAAAACCGAAAATTTGCCGCCGCTACATCCCGGTGCGGCGTTAATCGGCTACGGAAAAATTGGCGCGGTTAATAGGCATCGAATCCACGTCTTCCGCTTGGGTATCGGTTCGACCTAAGTGATCACCAATTTCCGCGTCCGCAAGCAGACGGTGGCACAAAACCTTAGGCCAATAACCGCAGCAGAACTTGCCGACTCTAGCCCGCATTGATCACCGGGCGGCGCCAAACCCCGAGTCCGCAGTAGAGCTTAAGGCATTGCGCCAAAGTTTCGACACAGGGTGTTACCGTCGTCACGCCTATCCCGGCCCTGGCTGGTTCTCGCCCTCATGGTCTTCTCCACAGCGCTCTCCCTCTATACACGCGACCGCTCTGGTCCGCATAGCTCGGGTGAGGAGAACCAGCGAAACGCCAATGCCCAGTAAAGGCAGGGCCGCGGTAGCCAGTACATAGCCATAGCCATACTTCTGGTAGATGAAGTGGAGCCAGTAATTGAGATAATAGGGATCACCGAACGCCTTCCAGTGCATGGCCAAGGGCGATAGCTGCGGAACAAAGAGGAAGCTCTGCTCAGGATTCAGATTCATGTAGTTCCAGTCCCAGTAGATATACGAGACATAGGAGGTCGTCCCCAGCAGTTGAACGAAGGTCCCGATGATGCCGATCCCTGACAGCAAGCAGATACGCGCCCACTTTCCCACCGGCGCCAGATCGGCCTGTCTCATGAGCTCACCAAGAGGCACCAACATAAACGGTATAACAGGCAAGAGAAAGCGGTTTCCCCAGCCCCAATCACCATGCCAGTCAACATACGCCGAATAGAACGCGAGATAGACAGTCCCGATACCGAGAAAAAATAAGGCCTCAGGCTTGCGGCGATTGAAGAACATCCGCCAACTGAACAGCGCAGCAATGAGCGGCGGTGAGTAGAGAAAGATGCTGCGCCCAACGCTGAATAGGTTGCCGTAGAGACCAACCAAGAGCGAGCCACGAAATCCGGTGGTGAATTGTTCGGATCCGAAATCAAAGATAGCACCGAATTTGAGGTAGTTCACCCAAAGGAAAACCAAGACGCCAACCATGGCCGGGACTCCGATATAAGCAAAGGATTCCAGCGTTGAACGGATTTGAGAATCCCCTTTCTGTTTCGCCCGGTACCACCCATACAGGATGTATAACGGGACCAGGAGCACCGTCTCGAAACGCGTGATCACGGCAAACCCAAGCAGGGATCCAGCTATTCCGACGCGTAATAGTCGCGTCGTCGGTCCATCGCTGCAGAGCAGATAAGCTGAGTAAACAAGACACAGCGATACTAAGGTGTGATTAAAAAACGTCTGTGCGTAGACAAAAAAGGAGGTCCCGATGCCAAGTGCAAACGCGAGTCCCGCGGAAACTCGGTAACTATAATCTAGCGCAAGACAGAGCTTAAAAAATGCGATACAAAGGAGGGCGGTGACAAATGCGTTTGTTAGATTGACGGCAAATATGGTTATTTTCCCACCCCATGATGCCTTGGCTCCCAGTCTGTTGCCGGCAAAATAGGCACTCCAGGATTCGGGAAATTGCTCCTCTGCCAGATGTCCTACCAAGTGAAAAGGAATAGCGACGATCGACAGGCCGAGCCCTTTATTCGCATAGTACTGATCTCCTTGACCTAATGACGTATCGTTGATCGGATCGATTCCCAGACTACCTCGCATGCATAAGGCTTCAGTCGTCTGGTGAATCTGGATTTCATCAGTGGAAAAGAAATGCCCATCAGTGATGAGAAAGTATAGGCACAGAAAGAAGAGGAACAGTGGGCCCGTCCAGGGACGCTTCTTTTGGATTGGCTGACTGCAGCGACGACTCATGCGATAGAGGTCAATCCGAGTATAACAAGTACAAAGCATACGTTATCTTATAGAAACCTATCAATCGGGCGGTACCGGGCACGGTCGAGTTGAGATGGCATCGCGGACAATAGGATGATGAAAAAGAATACTGACTACCGCGGCTTTCGTTACCCCGTATCATCACGGAGAAGCTACGTAGCTACGCTGCTGCGAAAAGGGAGATGATGCCGGCCGTGCCTCACGGTCAGCATCGATACGCGCATAATCGTGCGCACGTTTCGCATCTACACACCCGTGAGCAAGAACGACAGATGCGACGATTCAAATCACTCGGACAGACGTAACGATTCCTGTCTGCACAGGGTGCGGTAAATAATCTGTTTCGGTTGGGTCGTCACTTACTACGTGCTTGCCATTATCGGTCGTTCCGCGCCAAGGAGTTTGGTGCGTGGCAGCAGGTGGCGTGCGCCCACTAAACACCACGAGTACCTTTAATCGTCAAATCGGTTGTCTCCACGCCGATAACTTGACAACGCCGCGATGGCCTTTGACTACCCCTCACCTCTCACATCTGAGACGAG
>CALZGZ010000311.1 GCA_945787105.1 uncultured Gammaproteobacteria bacterium | reverse complement strand
TTCGTTAGGATGCTTCCGGAAGAAGTAAACTAATTCCCCGCGCCTGTTACGTCGCCACTGATGGCAGCGATTTGAATGCCGCCAATGCGCGTTCGCGCGACGCTTTGAGGTCGACGATAGGCGCGGGGTAGTTGTCGTCCAGCCTGACACCCGCGTCACTTCTCACGTCGGTAGGCGCGTCCCACGGGTTGTGTAGATACTTGTTCGGCAGTTCGGCGAGCTCTGGCACATAGCGCCGCACGTAAGCACCGTGGGGATCGAATTTCTGTCCCTGCGTGACGGGATTGAAAATGCGGAAGTAGGGCGCGGCATCGGCGCCACAACCCGCGATCCACTGCCAGCTCGCACTGTTGTTCGCAAGGTCGGCATCGACGAGGGTATCCCAAAACCAGTCTTCGCCATGATGCCAGTGCAACAGCAGGTTCTTAACCAAGAATGATCCCACGATCATGCGCACCCGATTGTGCATGTAGCCGGTGCGCCACAGTTCACGCATGCCGGCATCGACAATCGGGTATCCCGTTTGGCCTCGCTGCCAGCTTTTCAAGGCTTTGGCGTCGTCGCGCCAGGGAAACCGATCGAACTTTTGCTGCAGGTTGTCCCTCGGCAGCTCGGGCCAGTAGTAGAGCAGGTGATGCGAAAATTCCCGCCACCCGAGCTCGCTCATAAAGTGATCGATGTCGTCGGCAATGGCGGCGTCGCCTTCCAGGGCCTTCGCGTCGTGCCAAACCTGGTGTGGTGAGATCTCACCGAAATGCAGATGTGGCGACAGGCGGGAGACGAATTCCTGATCGGGCCGGTTCCGGCCCGACCTGTAATGCTGTATGCCTTGCTCGAGAAACGTGTCCAGGCGGGCTTGCGCGCCCCGTTCTCCCGGCGACCAGGTCCGCTCCATTTCGTCGTACCAGCGGATATCCGGCAGCAGCCCGAGGTTCGCGAGCTTGGTTTCGGTTTTTAATTTGTATAAACGGAACTTCGACGGTTTGTCCACTACCTCCCGTGGCGCCGGCCCACCCACAAGGCAGCCCTTACGATAAAATGGCGTGAACACCTTGTATGGCGTTCCGTCTGCCTTGGTGATGGTCGGCGGTTCGAACAACAGCGATCCGTTAAAACTCTGTGCGTCGCGTCCGTCGGCAAGCAGCGCCTTTTTGATGATCGTGTCGCGGGCAATGCGCCACGGTTCGTAACAGCGGTTCCAATAGATACCGCTGGCGTTCACCTTGTCGGCGAGTTGTGGAATGAGGGCATCCGCTTTGCCGTGCAAGAAGTGCATACCGCCCTCAAGGTCATTGTCGAGCGACTTGAGACTCTCATGCAGCCACCAACGGCTCGCCGCACCCATGGCCCACTCATCGGCGTTCGCCTCATCCAACACATAGACAGGCAGCACGGGCGCACCGGTTCCGACGGCCGCGCTCAAGGCCGGATTGTCGAACCGGCGCAGGTCCTGCCGGAACCACACAATGACGGGTTGTGCGTCGCTCATGCTCCGCTTGATCTTCGGGGAATGATGTCTGAATTCAATGCAAATTCCATATCATATGAGCGCTAGCCACGGCAGACGATTTAATGGGGATGGTATAACGCAAACCGTGAAGTCAGATTCCAGCGGGCGTTGACCTCAAGTCAACGTCACGCAGTATGTGTTAGGGGTTCACTCTGAGCGCCGGGAAACTCCACCGTCACGCGGGTCCCGATTTCCGGTTGGCTCTCGATATTGACGGGCCAGTTGAAGCGCTCCGATAAACGACGGACGATGGTGAGACCGACGCCGAAACCGCCGCGGCGCTGCGAATGGCCCTGATGGAACGGTTTGAATACCTTTTCAACTTCCTGCTTGGGTATGCCGATGCCGCTGTCCTCAATGCACACAAAACCGTCACCGATATGGACCGTCACCCGGCCCTCGTCGGTATAGGAAAATGCATTGCGTATTAGATTGCCGATCAGGACCGACAGCACCTTTTCGGAAGTGTTCAGGACTAAACTGACGTTGGCCGTGGACTGCACATCAATTGGCTTGCCGGCGAGTAGCGGGGAGGCCCGCTCGATTTCTTCCGCCACCAGTTCATTGACGCACACCGGTTCCCGGGACAGACCCTGCTCGGATTCCCGTGCCAGCAACAGGAATGCACCCACCAGATCTTCCATGTCGGTCGCGGAACGCTTGATTCGTTCCACGGAATTTTTGGCCGGGGTGCTCAGTTCCTGCTCGCTCAGCAGCATGTTCGCGGCGATCTTGATGACCGTCAACGGGCTGCGTAACTCGTGGCTGGCATCACGGGTGAACGATCGCTCGCGGTCCACGAACTCGTTAATCCGTTGGGCAAACCGGTGCAGGGCGGCGGCGAGGGATGCCACCTCCTCGTTGGGGTCGTCTTTGAACCCGCTGGCCTCGAACACGGCTGCGTTCGGGTGTTCCAGATCCAGATCGTGTACGGCGTGGGCCAACTTGATGATCGGTGACACCGCCCGCCGTGACTGCCGGTACGCGATCCAGGCCCCGACGTATAGCATCACCAGTACTATAGTGAGCGGCACCAGGCCGAAGTACAAAGCGAGTTCGTTGACACTTCCACCGTCGAACACCAACACCAGCCGCTGCCCCGCGTGCTCCGTCACGTAGACGACAGAGTAGTCCAGTGCCGAAGATCCGTGGAACCCGGGGCCCAATTCACGGAGTTCGGGTGGAAGTCCCTCACCTCCTTCCAGCGCGCCCAGGTAGCCGGTGAGATTCAGCGTGTCCGGCTTCGGGAATTGCCTTTGTGCGTCATAATGACGCCAGAAATAATCCGCTTCCGCGCGCAGGGCTTGTTTCACCAGCACTTCCTCGAGTACGAACGCCGCCGCATAGACGCTCAATGCCGCGACCACGCTGATCAGGACGGCTTGGAGAAGAAACGCCTTGTCCAGCTTGCGGCGTAGCCCGGCCTCACTCATCCATTTGTGCGATGCGGTATCCCGCACCCTGTATGGTATGCAGCAGCGGCTTGTTGAAAGGGCGGTCGATCTGCTTGCGCAGGTTGTACAGATGACTGCGCAACGTGTCGCTGTCCGGGAGGATTTCGCCCCACACCTCGCGCTCCACCTCGCGGCGGCTGACCACCCGTGGCGCAGAACGCATCAACACGGTCAATATCTTGAGGGCGATTGGCGATAGGCGGATGTCTTTGCCCTCTCTTTGCACCCGCAGAGTGCCGGTATCGAGTACCAGGTCGCCGACAGACAGGGTTTCAGGGCTGACGCGGCCGCGCTTGCGACGTATCAGGGCCTTGATCCTGGCCTCCAACTCCTCCATGTCGAACGGTTTCACCAGGTAGTCGTCGGCGCCCACGTCCAGTCCTGCGACTTTGTCTTCCAGGGTGTCGCGGGCGGTCAACATCAGCAACGGCGTGGCGCGTCGACCCTCCTTGCGGAGTTTCTCACATAACTGCAGGCCGTCCATGCCGGGCAGCATGAGGTCGAGAATGATGACGTCGTATTCGTTGGTGACCGCCAGATGCAG
>CALZGZ010000310.1 GCA_945787105.1 uncultured Gammaproteobacteria bacterium | reverse complement strand
GGAATTGGCGATCGTCACCGAGAATTTTGCATAGGATCGCGTCTCAATTGGCCCGGCCTCGACCGCCACCAGACGAAGTTCATGTTGTCCGTCCTCAATACTCCGCGTATCCCAGGAAATGCTCTGACCGGCAGCAGCGTCCGCAACCTGGACGCCGTTTACCCAAAGTTCCACCCGTGCGATCGGTCGCGCTGGCGCCGGAGACACCCGCGGGCGAATCGTTACGGTTTCTCGCCACGGCACGGCAGGATTGGGTTCGACGAGCCTGACATCCGCAGGATGCGCAAACGGTCGCGCGAGCGGGTCCCCCACTATGATTAATTGATACGGCGCGGAAATACTCTGATAGAACGACTCCGCCAGGGAGCATCCGTCCGCGTAATAGACATGCAGCATCGAGGTTGGGAACTTCGCTTGGATGCTGAATGGCTCGGCCACCGCGCCGCTCGAGCCCGCCGCCCCGTGACGCAAAAATTCCGACAGTTTGGTCTGCGAGCCGCGGTTGAAATGGCCCCCGTAACTGGTCAGCGACTCAGCGATGGCCCCCGGTAATAAGCTACTGTTGGAACGCGCCCACGCGTAACTTTTGGCGCCGACCACAGCGCCGATCACATCGACTCTGCCTAGGGGCAAAATCCCGTTCTGACCGGCTTCTCCGCGCGTCAGTATATCCGCCCGGTGTCCGCGTCTCTCCAGGGCCGTGACGGTTGCCGGGAAAAGCCGTTGCCGGACCCGCGAGCGAACGTTTTGGTTGACGAGCAGGTACACCGTGCCGTCGGGGTGGGTGTTGTCGCTCGCGGCCGCCGAGGCCAGGTGACTGAGCGCCTCCGGCACGCTGTTACCACGTACCCCGGTGTAAGCCAACATCGTGGCAAGGTAATAGCGGTTGAGGGCAGCAGTCGAAGTAGTCGGGTCAGGTAGAGACCACCGATCCCAGAAATAGCGGCTGCGGAACCCATGTGCCGGTTCGAAAGGACCGTTATAGGCCTCCATGCGCGCCAGCAACGCGCGAAATCCAGGTCGATCCTGAAGGGTTTTAAGGTTTGGATCGTTCCCGGCCACCAAACTGTTCGCTAATCCGCTGTCGACGGCCTTATGCAATGCCTCCATAGCTTCATCGGCGCGGTCCAGCAACGCGAGGCTGCTCGCCAACTTGTACCAGATGCGGGGTATACCTGTGTGACTCAATGTTAGCGTGCGATAAAGTTCCGCTGCCGTTACATAATCCTTTTTTCTAAAGGCGGTTTCCGCCTGTTTCTCAAGCTGTTTCTCATCACTTTCGAGGGATCGGGGGGGCGCGCGCATCGTCAGGTTGCGCCGGAAATATTGATTCGCATCCAGATTCAAATAGCCGGCATCACCAATCTCAACCCGCCTGGCGAAAAAGGTGACACCGGTCAACGACGCGACGCTGCCACGGTGTTGATTCCGCGGGAGCTTGTTGCTCTTGATATCGGCACGCAGATTCACGGCGTAAGGAAAATCGGCGGAATACGCGATGGTATCGATTTGTCCGTCCAGTCCATGGGCCGAAATGAACTTGCGAATAGGATTCCAGATACGCTCACGAAAAGTTTCGACATCGATGGTTTCCAGTGAGGGCACGTCGTGGAGCCACACCAGGTGGCTTGGGGGTATGTCCCGCAACGCCACGTAGGCGTTGGCAATCTTCAGCGATAACGCGGAATCGGCGTTGACGACAATCAGTGTCGTCTCCGGACCACCACCGCCAGCGGCATTGTGCGGCCCCGCACCCAGCGTCAAGCCAACGATAGTGGTGAGCAACCATGCGGGGACACGACGCCGCCACGTGTTACGGCCTCGTAATTGAAGTCCAGGACAAATAGACATGCTCACGCAGAATATCCTAACCAGCCCGCCGATCGAAGCAGGAAACTGGCTAGCAGAAGGTTGGGGCGGGGTGAGTCGTCCGAGCCAGGGTCGGACCTGAGTCAGGGGCGGACCATCAAGCGACTGAGTCGGTCAACGACTGATAGTCGGCTGAGTCGGGGCACGTTGGTCCTGAATCGAGGCCTGAGTCGGGGTCGGACCACGCTATGACGTTGTTTCCATTCAATTACTTGCGAGATTCGGCCGCTCTATCAGGCTTAGAGTGACAATTTTGCTCCAACAATCGTTGCGCTAATCTTTGACGGAATTGGCGCAGCAGGAAGGGCTCGCAGGGATACAAACTAAATTTCCGGTACTCCATTTCTACCCCCAAAAACGGGGCCTTAAGAGATAATAATACGCATAATTTACATGAATACTTACCTGCAACTCATTGATTACATGAATTCACTATCAGTAAAAAATGCGATTATGCTGGTCCGACCCCAAGCGAATTGATATATTGCTGTTGATGGTCAAGCTGATCGATTTCACTGGCAATGCGGCTGCGCTGTTGGGCATCCTTGTTTGTTTCGTATCCGGGGTGTCCAGGTTGATGGGCAATTGGACCACCCTGGGTTACGCGACCATGACGTTGTTTACCGTCGGCATTGCACTGATGGTTTTGGCGTGTCTGGCCAAGCTGCACGTGCTCAACGTGAAGTAGCGGCTCTGCGTACCCTCGGTGGGACTGTCTACACTCCATCCACAGGGTACTATTTTGGTTGAGTGGCTTGGTATCGACCGCGATGAGCGATACCGGCTGAGGAGCCCTGCCTCTCAGAGGCCGATACCCTTTTAATCATCCGGACGCGACCACGGTCCGCGCGCAACGTGACGCACTTGACCCGAATATTGCACCAAGGCGACGCAAAGAAGAGCTAACAATCTGTTTGGAATAAAGAATTTAGCTAATGCCCGGTGCCACGCTTGGCGCCCGAGTATGCGCCTATCCCTGGTCTAATATGCGGTTAACACTAAAAAATTAACATCGATTCCGGGTCTAACAGACACATTACCCCGAAGGATTCGACATTAACATCTTCTAACGTCGGGTGAATGATCTCTGGAGACAGCCCCGTGATCGACCACGCGTAGGGATTGATTTGGGCGATCGACTCGCGTTGCGCCAAGCTCATCTTCCAGCTCGGTTCGATTCGGTTGACGACACTGGTTGAGATATGTACCAGCGAGGTTTCGATAGGATAATTCTTGGCCTTGTCTGGTTCATGATGAAAGTTAACCGCCTCGACCAGGTAATCCGGGAAACCCCAGACCTTTAAAAGCTCGGCACCCACTTGCGCGTGCGTGACGCCTATGACTTCCTTTTCCGCCCGATAACGATATTCCTCGGGTTCCCCTGCCTTTTCCAAAACCTGACGAGCAAGCGCCGGCACCGTGTGATATATGACCAACTGGCCGATGTCATGCAGCATGCCCGCAACAAAAACGCGGTCGGGTTCTGCCAGCTGGCATTTTTCCGCCAGGATTCGTGCTGCCAAGCCGCAGCAAACACTGTGGTTCCAGAAATTGTCCATGTCAACGAGATCGGTATCAATGTGACTAAAGGCATCGATCGCAGTCGTGGAAGTAATCAGGGTTCTTAAATCATCGTCACTGATAGTGGTGACGGCGTCGTAGACTGTGTTGATCTGATGCGACGGTTGATACCTTGCGCTATTGGCGGCCTTGAGCACACGGGCCATCAGCGCTGGATCATGACTGATAACATCGGCAATCTCTTCCCGACCGGCCCCCGAGTCTAAGTCGTCTAAGAGATCCGTGAGTCGATGGTAAATCACGGGTAAGGAAAATAATTCGGAGACCTCTTCAACGAGTGTGCGTGCGGACAAAATGTCTGTTTGCAAATCCATATCCGATGATGGTTCGCCGTTCCCGGCGCTGAGTTGGTGCACCGCTTTGTTACAGTTTGCTTGTTAGCATTGTAGCTCTCGCGGCATAACTTTGCCTAAGCGTGCAGCCTACCAGGATTTACCTACCTCGTATTAAGGAACATATTTCGCGTAATCGCCGCGATCGAACTGCCGAGAAGCCGTTGATCTACGCGGCACGCCTGGATTGTTCGTTGCGAAGATCGTTGGTAAGCAAGCCGATCAGCTCGGTGGTCAGGGTCACAACTTCGCGACGACTGAAGCCGTTTTTCCTAAGCTGTTTATACAGCGCCCGCGCCATCGTTTTGACGTTCCCCCGGTTGCGGGTCACCGCCTGGGCCATTAGCGACGCGGTGGGTGCCGGTCTGTTTGCTTTCCAAACTTCCCAGGCCTGATAAAGTTCATAGTCGAGTCGAGATTGCGTTTGTGGTGTTGAAGGCATCTGCTACCCCCTGCGTGCCAAGCTACAGGAACCGTGTCATCAAATACGCGCGGCGCACACCCGCCGAGCTCGGATCGAGAAGGTGCAAATTCCGCTACTATCGGATTTGTTACACCTGTGAGGCCGGTGTTCCTGTGTTACTTGTCACGCGATTTGCCGTGATACCGTACTGCCAGGTGATACCCGTTGCCTACGCTACTTAAGTAAAATCCGGTACTAAAAAGTATAGCAGTTGGTATTTTGGCCGCTATGTCGCTGCACGTGCCGCCGGGCTAGTGGTAGCAACTGGGCGACCACCGGTTGTACTAGCGTCAACAGAGTCGAGCGCGCATTGAGCCATCGACGTGATCCCGTTTGAGGTTGTTCCTTAATTCGGTCGGGCCGACAAGACACGGGCTCCCGTCGTAGGTGTCTCCAGGGTTCTTGCTTGACCTTGAATGGGTCTTCCATATTCTTGAATTCAACGACGCCAAACCAAAAAACACATAGTCGTTGCGCGCTCAAATCACTGGGTACATCGATCGAGGAGGTAGCCAGTGACACATCCACGGACTGTCGGTAGATGCGTGCACACATTAGCTTTGAGTAATGTCTCGGCAGATTCTAGAATGAAGGGTACGTGCAGTGAAGTAACCGGGGATTGTAGATTTGGCGCTAATCGAATGGGACAACGAGTTCGCCGTCGGCATACCCGATGTCGACATCGAACATCGTGCGCTTGTTGAATTGATAAACGGGCTTCATGCCCAGCTAGAATCGGGGTCATACGGCGTAAACATGGTGGATTTTCTCGGTGAAGTCTATGCGGGCATGCGCGAGCATTTCACGAATGAAGAAAGTATCATGCGCGAACTTGACTATTCCGATTATCAGGAACACAAGCAAGACCATGAGCGTTTTCTGGGAAGAATCTGTAAGTTGATGGACGAGTATCAGGATGGCGCCCTCACCGCAGATGCGGTGATGGGTCCATGGTTAACGCATTGGTTTATCGATCATTTTCGTGTTCACGATGCGCGCCTGCATACGATGCTCACCGCACGGCGCTAACGTAGACTACTCCCCACGGCGGAACGTTCGGGTGCTGCAGTTCTGCAGCTCGCGGCCAGGCGGACCGGTGGACGTCACGAAACGAGTTGCGGGAAAGAACGTCTACGGCTTCGTGGGGAGGGTTTCAACAGAGTTGGCACGGCAAGAAATTGTGCCGAAAACAAGGAATTTGTGATGAGTCTTTACTCCGTTCTATGACGAGGGACTCTCGGCACCGGCGGTTAATAGAGTGTCGCTAATGAGTGATCCGTGTAAGGAGTAGCCGTTCTTACCCTCGTGCTTCGCATGCCGCATGGCGATGTTCGCTGTTTCGACAAGACTGTCCACGGTCCGCCCATCGTCCGGCAGGATTGAGATCCCTATGCTGCAAGTAATCGATAATTCAATATCGCCGAAACGAACGGGCATCCGGACATCCTTAAGTATTCGCTCAGCAATTTTCGCAACATGCTCAATGCGCTTTATTTCGTACACCATTATGAAAAACTGATCGATTGTCAGTCTCGAGAGATCATGTGCGATTTCACTCATAGTAGGACGCGCGATAAAGTCTGATTGCCGCAATGACTGGGCGAGTCGTCTGGCCACGATTTTCAACAATTCGTTTCCAATTTCACGTCCATGCGTAGC
>CALZGZ010000309.1 GCA_945787105.1 uncultured Gammaproteobacteria bacterium | reverse complement strand
GCCAAGACAGTACGGACATCGCATTCAGCTGGGTGATTAATGCCGCGCCGCCGCTGAATCAACCGCCGACGATTGTGAACCCGGGAGATCAGACGACCGCGGTGGGTAACGCGGTATCGCTGGGAATCAGTGCGAGCGACGCGGAGGGGGATACGCTGAACTACAGTGCGGCGGGTCTTCCAGTGGGTTTGACCATCGATGAAACATCCGGACAGATGGGTGGGACGCCCACCGCGGTGGGCACGTACGCGGTCACGGTCACGGTTGACGACGGCCAGGACAGTGCCGGAACGGCGTTTAGCTGGGTGATTCAGACAACAGGGCCGTCCGCGGGGCCGAAGTTGCACTATGGTGTGATTTCGGGAATAGGTGACCAATGGCAGACCGTACAGCTGCCGCAGAGCTACGACAATATTGTGGTGATTGCCAGCGTTGGTATGCAAGACGGCCTGGCACCGGCGATTACCAGGGTGCGTAACGCGCAAGGCGCACAGTTCGAACTGCGAGTACAAAACCCCAGTGAAACCCCGCTTAGCGGATACGCCGTCCATTATGTCGTTGCCGAAGCAGGGGTTTATACCGCCGCCACCGACGGCATAAAGATGGAAGCGCAACGATTTAGCTCAACGGTGACCGACCGAACATCATCTTGGGTGGGAGAAGCCGTCAGTTATGCCAATTCGTATGAGCAACCGGTAGTGTTGGGTCAGGTCATGTCAGCGAACAGCGCAGACTGGTCGGTGTTTTGGGCACGGGGTGCCGGTAGGAGTCAACCGCCCTCTCCCACCCAGCTATTCATCGGTAAACACGTTGGCGAAGATTCCAACACCACCCGAGTTGATGAAACACTCGGTTACATCGTCGTCGAAGCTGGCACTGGCACGTTGGGCGATCTTACCTATGAGGCCGCAGTCAGCGCGGACATCGTCAAGGGCGTTACGAATACCCCGCCCTATACAGTCAATCTGTCCCGGCAAATGGCGGCGGCGGTCGTGTCGACCAGTGGCCTGGACGGCGGCGGTGGCGGTTGGCCGGTTCTGTGGGGTGACGCGCCATTGGGCGGTGGTCAACTCAGCGTGGCTTATGATGAGGATCAAATCAGCGACACCGAACGGAACCACACCACCGAACAGCTGAGCTATCTGGTATTCACTAGCAACAATGGCCCGGGACCGAAACTGTATACGGGTATAGTGGAAAACGTTGGCGACTCGTGGCAAACCGTCAGCGTGCCGAAGTCCTACAACGAGATGGTGGTTGTAGCGAGTGTCCAATACCCATCTACGGATAGCTTGCCTGCAGTACCGCGCATTCGTAACGTGGCGAGCGACCGGTTTGAAGTGCGCATTCAAAATCCCAGTGGCGATAGCCTCAGCGGCTATAAAATTCATTTTGTTACGGTGGAGGCAGGGGTTTATAACGCGACCCGCGATGGCGTGACCATGGAAGCTCGGCGTACAACATCCACCCTTACCGATTATCGCGGTTCCTGGCTCGCACAAGAGCAGACGTTTGCAAATACTTATACGGCGCCAGTGGTGATTGGCCAGGTCATGTCGGCAGATGATCCGGATTGGTCGGTATTCTGGGCACGGGGCTCTGATCAGTGGACGCCCCCGTCGGCATCGTCACTCTATGTTGGTAAACACGTGGGTGAAGATTCTGATACTTCGCGGGGTAACGATACTATCGGCTACATTGTTATCGAGGCCGGGATCGGCGCGCTGGACGGTTTGGGCTATGAGGCGGGAATCACCGGGGATTTCATCAAGGGTGTCGGAAATGCACCGCCGTTTAACGTAATTCTCTCGGCACAAATGGCCACGGCCATCGTATCGGCTAGTAGTGGTATGAATAGGAGTAACGGCGGTTGGCCGGTGCTGTGGGGCAGTGATCCGTTAGCTGGAGGTCAGCTGGCCTTGGCGTTCGATGAAGATCAGGTGGCTGACAGTGAGCGTAATCACGCAACCGAACAGGTTGGCTATGTCGTATTCGGCAGTGGGAATTGACTCCGGCAAATCGACCTTCCGGTACCAAGCGTGCCGTTGACGGTTTTTTGCGGAACACCGACGTTTGCGGAGCTGTGTCATTAACTGAACGACATCCTACAAAAGTTCCGATAAGAAATCTTCAAACTTGTCTTGAGCAGATGTCGGTATTGTCGGTGGATAACTAAAGGTGACCTGCACTGGGTAGTCAAAGTTTCTTTGTACTATAGACTCAATACGCTGCTCCTGAATCTTGTTTAGCGTCACATCGGCAACTAGCTTTACCTCGATGTGATCCAAGGCTTTCTGGATTAACTGGGCTTGTTGTACCGGTGCGACATCAGCAAAATCCGTGATCCCCACGCTCGGCCGAAACAGTCTACCGTTCGGTAGTCTTGCCATATTCCGAGCACGACCGACAATGCGGTTTAACACTGGCAATCCACGGCCACAACTACAGTGTTCACCCACCTCAGCATAATCGCCAATCTCATAGCGAATCAGTGGTGTGGCAAAGTTATGCAAAGGCGTTACGACCACCCGGCCAACCTGACCGGCCCTGCATCGATCGTTATTCTCGTCCAAGACTTCCACCAGTACGCCTTCAGCCTGAACATGGTAGTGTTCATTGTCCGGACATTGTATTGCGATCAATCCGGCTTCTTCGCTGCTGTATGTATCCACTAACTCGACGCCCCACGCTTTTCTACACGCCTCTCTGATGCCTGATGGAAGCGCTTCTCCGATCGTGCAAACCTGTCGCAGGGTCGGCAAAGCAAGCTGCTTCGACACGAAGTGTCGCGCCAGTTGCAACAAGTTTGATGGGTAAGTCACCAGATAATGAGGCTGCATCCGCCCCAGCCATTCGGCTTGGGCGCTGACATCCACGCTGCTTTTGAGCAGCCATGTTGGGCCGGTACGAAGGACATCCATAGTTCCGGGGCCCCAACCAGACATCCTGGTGCCGTGGGGTGGAACAGCCTTGTCGTTATCCGTAAAGCGAATAGCAGCGAATGTTCCGTTGAAGTCGTGTTCGTGCCAAAAGTGCAAACGGAGTGATAAGGCTTTCCAAAAGAAATTGCAGACATCAGTCTTTCTAAGAGAGACTGGCCGACCCGTCGAGCCGCTGGATTTAACGATACGAATCTTGCCATGGTTAGCAGGCACCTGTTGCGTCGCCAAACTATCACCCAGTCGTTGTACCTCGGCTCGGGAAACGATTGGGAGTTGTCGAAACACATCCCAAGATAAGGCTTGCTCTGGCGCCAGCCCCGAGATGCAAAGGGACTCCCGATAGTGCTGCACATGTTCTTTTGCGAATCCTATGAGTGCGCTCAGCTGTTGTAGCTGACGTGAACTTAAGTCATGCGAACTCCACCACTGACTGTGTTCGAGTTGAAACTGAACCGCCAGTTGGTTGGCAGCGGCCGGCGATGGAAATGCGGGCCATCTAACGTCGTCAATGCCCGTATCAAGAAGATCAAACGAAAGCGATTTCGAACGTTCTTGTCTACCCATATGACCGTTGACTCAGACCGACGCTGACCAATCAGCGTTTCACCCGCAAGAACATGTGCCGCGACCAGAATTCAGAGGCCAGGTCCCCCGCACCGGTGATGACAAATCTCGCGTCCAAATCTTTGGATCCTGACTCGGTGAGTATTGTTCCGATTGACGATGGATCGCGAAGCACAACATCGGTGCCATCTTTGACCGTATCGGCGATGCGGCAAAGCACCTTCATCTTCCCGTGAACCAAATTTGCCACATATACAATATCTGCATCCTTGTAATCATAGCTGCTACCGTCACAATCCACTGCGCTTAGACGGTCGAGCCCGAATCTTTCCGCTAATCGGTTTACAGTGGAGACAGCAACTTTATCTGTGTCTAAGCCGATGATGCGCGCTACACCTGTACTGTCCATCACGTGCAACAGCGTACCAGGCAGTGGGCCACACCCTACCATCACAAATCGATGACAGGACGAAAAATCAAGCTGATCGAATAAATCATGGACACGTTCATAAATACGGCTCCCGAAATCTTCTAACATAAGGCCGCTGCTGCCGGCTGGGCCTTGGGGGTTATGGCCCATCAATCTCACTGCCTCCTCTTGCTCACGTTGCCGAATGTATTGTCCATAAACTTCTTTTAGCTTCTCCTCGTTGGCGATAAGCACGGCGTTTTTTTCCAGAATCGCATCCCAGTCGTTGGGCGAGATGGAAGCAGCAAAACTTAGAAAATCCTCTAACAATGCGCGAGCCCGATCGTTAAGTGATTCGTGGCGAGCTCCGGTCTGCCTGTCCAGGCTTACAAATAGACGCGCCAGTTTTTGTTTTGCAGCCTCGACCACTTCTTTGCACATTTTTGCTATCCCCACATCGCGCTGGCAGGGTTGGGCGCTCTGGCAGACGTTGTCATAAGTAGTGCACGATCTAACTCAAGAACGCTACGATCGAGGTTCTACAGCCAGAATTCTGGCCGCACTGCCTGACAGATAGTTGTGCCACATCATTTCATAAGCCGATTCAAGGTGCGCGGTATAGCGGTCGCTGTCGAACAGCGGGGTGCGCAGGCGGTTTGCTTCCAGATCGGCGCGGATTACCGCGAGCTTTTCCGGTGTGCGGGCGAGAGTTAGGATAAGATTAAAATAATCCGCAAGTGTGCATGTGATCAATTCAGTTAGATTGACCGCGCGAAGCAGGCTGCCGGCTACCCGGGAGGCAAAAGTTTCTCCCGTCAAAGTCACTAGCGGGACTCCCGCCCACAGCGTATCGCTTGCCGTGGAATGGCTGGTGTACGGAAATGTGTCTACGCCTAGGTCAGCTTGTCGCAGGCGTCCCAGGTGGTCTTCCAGCGGTAATTTGGGCGCAAAGATGAGCCTCTCCGCGCCAACGCCTCGGGACTCAGCTTCTCGGCGAAGGTTGTCGCGCATCCATCGGTTTGACTCGAGCAGCCACAGCACACTGCCCGGAACTGCCAGCAACAGCCGCATCCAGACATGAAACATTGCAGGTGTGATCTTGTAGGACTGGTTGAAATTACAGAACACAAAGCCAGATGCGGGCAGTCCACATGCAGCACGCGTGGGGGTCGAACCGATTACACGCTGGCGATCGTTGGGCTGATAACAGTCCGGCAACAGGACCAGTCGCTCCGCGTAGTGATCGCTGGATTGGGGCGGGGTAATAAAGGGGTCGGCAATCAGGTAGTCAACCCACTTCGCCCCACAGGTGCCTGGGTAACCAAGGAAGTTCACCAGCATCGGCGCAGGCTTCAGGGCCGAAATCTGGGGGCGGGATAATTTCGTGTAGCCTTGGAGATCAACCAAGACATCAATCTTGTCGTTATAGATTCGGCGCGCGGCGGAATCGTGGGATAGAGACGATATGTCCACAAAGTGATCGCAGGCAGCGGCAACCCGATCGCGCAACGGGCTGTTGTCATCGGGGCCGTACGAATACGCAAATATCTCAAACCGACTGCGGTCGTGTTTCTCCAATACCTCGACTATCAGGTGGGATACCGCGTGCTCCCGAAAATCAGCGGACAGATAGCCGATCCGCAACCCTTCCCTTGACCCGGGAACAAACGAGAACCTGAGCCGATCGCGTTGTTGATACACCGGGGCGAACTTCGCTTGTGCCCACTTTCTCGTGTACTGGTGTTGCTCCGATGCAGTCAAGGGCAGCGATAGACAGTAAAAAGGATCGATCTTGTGATCGGGCTGTGCCAGCAGGTGCTTGCGCGTCCAGGCAAAGGTGTCGTCATAGTCATCCCACAGACACAGATACCGCTTGACCGTGAATCTCACACCTTGTGCTTCAGCATACTCGGGTTGACTCTCGAGCGCTGTTGCCAACGCAATCTGGGCCTTATCCAATTCTCCGTGCTCATACAGGGCTATTCCCAGGTTGCAATAGGTCTGCGCATGTTGGGGTCTGATCCGCAGTGAGGCCGTGTGTGCTGCGATGGCCTCATCGAGATGACCTTGCTTGTACAAAGCGTTGCCCAGGTTCGTGTGCGCCTCGGGGTAATTGGGCCGATGCTCCAGGGCGCGCCGGTAACCGGCAATCGATTCCTCGATGTTCCCCTGCTCATACAAGGCGATGCCCAAGTTATTGTGCGCTTCCGCATAATCGAACCGGATGTTAAGCGCGTTTTGAAACGCAGCGACGGCCTCATCGAATCTGCCCAAAGCCAACAGCACGGTGCCCGCATTATTATGCGCAAACGGATTATCGGGCTTGGCAACGATTGCCTTGGTGAGCAGCGCCAGGGCCTCTTCGTTTCTCCCTTGTTGAGCCGTGATCACCCCCAGCAGATTGTTGGCATCGGGCTGGTCAGGGTCGGCGGCGATAATGCGCCGATAAATCGCTTCCGCCTCTTTTAGCCTGCCGGCCCGGTGGCTGGAGACCCCTCTTTTTAGGGTCTCCAGCAGCGATGACTGGCTTGTTGTGCGGCGACTGATCAGAGGTACTCGAAATGGTCTGGGTGACGGCCTGTCGCGACAGTCAGGCCCCGAAGTCAGGCGGTGCCGGCGGCCTGGGCAGGATGTTAAATGCAATGGAAATGCGTTCACCGTTGCCGAAGAACGGATGAACGAAATGGCTAAGCCAGCTCGGAAACATCACCATCAGACCCGGGAGTGGCTCGATCAGGTACCGGCCTTCCATAATCGTCCCTTTGATATAGATCATGTTGATGCCGGCGCGGGGGTCCAATAGTTCGAGTCTCCCGTTTTGCACCGGACCTTCGTCCGCTTCTCCCGAGGCGACATAATACGTCCCTGACCATAAGCAGTTGGGATGGTTGTGGACCGTGTTGTAGCCGCCGTGCCGGGTCACATTAGCCCAGCCGTCGAGCTGATAATTTATGGTCTTGGCGCCTGCCTCCGGGTTGACCATCACCGCCCTGGTCAGAGCGGCCGTCATCTGTTGGATGCGCTGCGCCAACTTGCGGATACAGTCCGCATCGGTTTTGAACAAGTCCGATTCAGAGTGCCAACTGCCCACGTTGCTGCGGGTAATACCCTTGGTCTCCTGCTCTTTGCGCAGCACGAACTGTTTCAAGTCCTGGTTCAATCCGTCACTGTCGGGCCATGGGTAGGTCGCAATCGGGGTGCCGAACGCCAGCGTAAAATTGCCTTGTAGATCGATGCTGTCCGCAGCACGAACATCCGCTGCATCGGCTTGACGTGGCTCAACGGTCATGGCGATGTGGGACTAGCCTGCATTTCTCACCAGGATCCAGGATGCTGGCGCAGGACGGGTGCGGCTGAATCCCCTGCTGTGCGGGGACAAGCCCCCTGCTTTGCGGGGACAGGCGCCGGGATGGAATGCGATGCATAGCCGTAGCTACGGATCGAATGAAGCCCAAGTTCAGGCGTGCCGGGACCAGCCAGGGCCGGGATAGGCAATTCAGATACAGACTGTTTGTCGAGCAACACGGAATATACTTGTACTGACCGTAGTTTGAACACTAACCATGGCCGCCTGGTGAGCAATGCGGGCTAGGTATACCCCAACATCGCCGACGCAATCAAGCGACCGCAGCGGGGGGTGTCGTTGCGGACATCGAGAATGTGTCGCTCAGCGTTTGCGGCGTCTGCTGCGGGCAAACCCGAGACCGGCCAGGCCGGTGCCCAGCAATACCAGAGTGCCTGGTTCGGGTACTGCCGCGGGCGGGGTAAATGTGTAAGTCACGCTCGCAAATCCCTCCCAAAACCCACTTGCAGATCCGCTCGCAACAATGGTTTGCGGGTCATCGATAGCGGATATATCCAGAGAGCCGGTCATCGCCACCCTTGGTATCACCGGGAAAGTTCCCGCACCAATAAAACTATTGAGGTTGGACGTGATATCGACGGTAAAGGTGGGTTGTAGTTCCAGGCTAACGGGATCAGGGCAATCAGTTACCCCCATAAAATCAAAGCTACACATAGCGATGGGAGTGAGTGGACCAAACGGGATCGTGATGTCGCCGAGGATATCCACAGAGAAGCTAGATTCATTGCTAACCGAGAAATCAGCGTTGCCGGAAGAGGCGGAAGAGAATTCCTCTGCGCTGCCGGTCACCAAGGCAGTTGCGCCAGCCGTATTCCCTAATTGGAAGGCAGGAGTAAACGCTACCGACACGCCGTCTAGCGTGCCCAACGTGGAGTCAAATTGCATAAAGTTCAACGTTTCGGAGTCCGTAGCGCTCAAAGGAAAGGTCAAAGGAAGGGGGTCCGTGGTTGAGAAAGGTGGCGCATTAGCAGACGCAACCACGTCAAAAAATTTGGGCCCTTCCGGCGGTGTCATATCGGCAACGGCAACCGAAGACTCGACACCCCCCACTAACATCGTGATGCCGGTCAAAACACCGGCCTTTACCCCGTTATCTATCTTTCTAGGCTGCATTTTCAACTCCTCGTTAGGTGGTGGCCCAAGGTGAGCAAATACTCCCATATGCCGTCATTATCGTTGTTGTCCTGCGACGGCCCTATCCAAGCTCACCGGACTTAAGCTGGTAAAGTAGCAAGAAGCATGCCATAGAATAACCTCCCTAAAATTCAATGGCATAACGACACGCGACGCCGGCGGAGCGCCGCGCATGTAAAGATTTCCGACAAATTACCACCCGTTTCCGGGCCAAAATTACCGAAAAACATGCCGCGCGTCACCAAAACCGGTCATTCTCAATCGAGATGTACAATTCGAGGATCGTAAACCAAACCGACAAGCCCGCTAGGTCTTTGTGCCGATAACGGCCACGTCCGCCGGACGTGGTTGCAGGCTAAAGAAACAGCGGCCTCTCCACATTTCTTTACGTTAACACTGCTGGGATCGACTGTTACCGCTGGACAGTGAGATGTTGCGGCTTCGGGCATTTGCCCCTAAAATAATGGCAACTTGCCGCCAAAAGCGCCGCGAAGGTCAATGGCTGCACCTGCTCAACACGCCTCAGCACAGGACTTGTACCACCGAATGGGCACCGCACTGGGCGTCAAATCGGTGCGCTCGGATGCGGACCTGATTCACTGTGTCGAAGCCCGGCTGCCGGTCCGCACCATCAGCGCCTTGATCAAGGCCGGACTGACCGAAAACGAGATCTATTCGCTAATTATTCCGCGACGCACCCTGTCACACCGCAAGGCCAAGCGTGATCCCCTGACGCGCGAAGAATCCGACCGGGCGGTGCGCGTAGGACGCGTTCTGGCGCTCGCGGAAGGTGTATTTGGCGCCAAGTCGAAGGCGTTGTCCTGGCTGCGCAAACCAAAACGGCAGTTCGAATCCCGCCCTCCTCTGGAATTACTCAGCACGGATGCGGGCTCACGCGCAGTGGAGGAATGGCTTTATCAGATCGACTATGGAATCGCGGCCTGAGGCCGAATGCGTTTGTATCGCATCAGTAATCACACCAACCTGGATGGTGACGGTGGATTACGCGCTTCGGGCCGTTGGTACACCAAAGGACGTCCGGTCTTGTATTGCGCGCCCAATCCAGCGGTTGCCGTGCTGGAGATTCTGGTGCATCTAGAGGTCGATGCGGAGGATTTCCCTGCCAGCTATCAACTGCTCACGATCAACGTCGCGGACGACATCTCAACCGCGACCGTCGGGTCGAGCGCGCTGCCGGGAAACTGGTGGCGAAATCCTCCCGCTACACGCGCAATCGGGGATAAGTGGCTGGTAACAGGAAAAACCGCGCTACTTACAGTACCGTGCGCGATCGTTCCCGCGACCACCAACACTCTGTTCAACCCCGCGCATCCCGACAGCCGCAAGATTCGTATTACAAGAATCGCCTCATACCACCTTGACGAAAGGCTGCGTCGATAGCCGGATCACTCCGTGTATTGTGCCTACGATTCCGGACAACGAGCTACGTACCCTGTTCGTACTGCCGCACGATCTCAACAACCTGCACGTGATACGACTTGTACCACTTTGACTTGCCTTGTTGCTGTGCCTCCAGATGCTCCGCGTTTTGCTGCCACCGCTTAATGTGATCGAGACTCTCCCAGTATGATATTGCGATTTCCAGGTGTCCCTCACAGACTGACTTAAATCCCCGGCAACCGTGCGTGTCGCGGCGCCGGTCGTTGAGGAAAAGGTAGGACGGAACGATGGCCGCAATCTCAATCCGGCAGCTGCGCAAGAGCTATGGCAAAACGGAAGTCATCCATGGCATCGATGTCGATATCGACGCCGGCGAGTTCATTGTGATCGTGGGTCCGTCGGGCTGCGGTAAGTCTACCTTTTTGCGGATGGTGGCGGGGCTCGAGGCGGTGAGCGCCGGGACCATCAGCATCGACGGGCACCCGGTCAACGATGTGGAACCGAAAGACCGCGACATTGCCATGGTGTTCCAGACCTATGCGCTGTATCCGCATATGACGGTCCACAACAACATGGCCTATGGGCTGAAGATTGCCGGTCTGCCGGCTGCGGAAATTGACGAGCGGGTGCAGCGCGCCGCGAAGATGCTCGAGTTGTCCGAGTTCTTACCGCGCAAACCGCGTCAGCTTTCCGGCGGACAGCGCCAGAGGGTGGCTATGGGCCGCGCGATTGTGCGCAATCCGCGGGTGTTCCTGTTCGACGAGCCGTTGTCAAACCTGGATGCCAAACTGCGTATGCAGATGCGGCTCGAGATCAAACAGTTGCAGCGCTCGCTGGGTACGACGTCGCTCTATGTGACCCACGATCAAGTCGAAGCAATGACCCTGGCAGACCGACTGATCGTCATGAACGAAGGTATTGCCGAGCAGATCAACACGCCAATGCGGGTTTACGAACACCCGGCCAGCATTTTTGTCGCCGACTTTATCGGCTCACCGGCGATGAACTTCCTTGCCGGACGGGTTACCGCGAACGGCGCCGCCGTTGAACTCGATGCCGGTTCGGTACTGCGTGCCGACGGGTGGTCGCTGGGTGCCGATGCCGGACGTGCGGTGACCATCGGGATTCGTCCGGAAAACCTTCAACAGGTCACTGCCGATAATGCCGATCTGACTTTACAGGTGGTGGCCATTGAAACGCTGGGCGCAGACACCCTAGCGCATGGTTTCGCGGTGGGCAATGGCCACACGAAGCAGACGCCGGACAAGATGAAGCACAACCTCGCGGTGCGCCTCCCGGGCAACTCACAGATCGCCGAAGGCGAAAAGTTGTCGTTACGCATTGCCGATGGGATGCTGCATTTATTCGATGCGGCAACCGGGAAACGGATGGCTGATGGGTGAGCTGGAGCAAGCAGGCGGTCTCCCTGCAGTGGATTCAATTGATCTGGATCAACGCATAACTGACAAGTACTGCACAAAAATGGGTGAAGAAATTCACACACCCAATCGTTATTAGACGAAGGTGAAAACGATTATCTTAGTGGCCTTGTTCAGCCTGTCGCCGGCTGCTCATTGCGACAATCTTCGGTCGCTGAAGACCTTGGCCGAAGATGGCGACGCTCAGGCACAATTCGCGCTAGCGTTTATGTACGACAAAGGCGAGGACGTGTCGCAGGATTATGCCGAGGCGGCAAAGTGGTACCGCGGCGCCGCCCGGCAGGGCATTGCTTTTGCCCAGCACCGGCTTGGCCAATTATACGAGCTCGGCCGGGGTCTACCCCAGGACCGCGCACAGGCCGCCAAATGGTATCGCGAGGCGGCAGAGCAAGGATTTGCCAAGGCGCAATACAAGCTCGGTGACAGTTATGCCCATGGGTTCGGGGTCCAGCAGGACCACAAAGAATCTGCCAAGTGGTTTCGAAAAGCGGCGGAGCACGGCTACGCCGATGCACAGTACCGGCTAGGCATGAGCTATGCACACGGCCAAGCAGGCGTCCCTCGCGATTACATCCAGGCACATATGTGGTTGAGCCTCGCGGCAGAGCAGCACCTTGCGGAGGGGAAACAAGCACGAGATCTGATCGAACAGGATATGACTGCATCACAACTTGCCGAGTCGCGGCGCTTGCAAGGCGAGCGTATGAGGAAGAAAAATAAAAAATGAACGCTGTCGATAAGCTGAGTCAATGCTTTGGATATAGAAGCGGACAAGCCGTTATAGGGTCAGACCTGGCACGCGTCGATGTCTACTTGGGGGTTAATACGATTACCAGAGTAATGATGCAGACCCTGATGATTTGCGTCACGATTGGAATGACGGCAGTCAGCTACGCGGGGCTTGAAGGCGTCGAAGATCAAGCGGGGGCCGCCAATTTAACCCCGGATCTCAACAAGGGAAGGGAGGTCTATGAGCTTTGCGCGGTATGCCACGCCGCGGAAGGTTGGGGCGAACCGGACGGCAGTTTACCGGTGATCGCCGGCCAGCATCGAGATGTATTGATCAAACAAATGGCGGACATTCGTGTCGGCAATCGTGACAATCCGACTATGTATCCGTTTGCAATACCGGGCGCACTGGGCGGTGCGCAGGCGATCGCCGACGTTACCGCTTACATCGCCAAATTACCGATGAACCCAACACCGGGGGTTGGGACCGGCGACGATCTGGAACATGGGCAGAAAATATACAAACAAAACTGCGTCGAGTGCCACGGTTCACAAGGTGAAGGCAATAGCAATAAGTACTATCCCCGCATCCACGGACAACACTACCATTACTTACTCCGTCAGTTCATATGGATCCGCGAGGGGAAACGGCGTAATGCCAACCCGGTCATGATTGAGCAGATCCGCGGTTTCTCGGACCGGGATATCAAGGCGGTCGTGGATTACGTATCACGATTGCGGCCGCCGCCCGAGCTGGTTGCCGAACCGGGTTGGACAAATCCAGATTTCAACTAAAAAAGGGGGTTTCTAGTCGTTGCCGACGCCATACCCGCTCGCGGTTCACCGGAACCGACACACTGCACCCAAGAAGTACAATATCTCTTGGTACCGTCTCGACAACAACAAACGTGGCGGCGACTAACGTGATGGCTGTGGGACCATGAGTAATCCCGCAAAGACGAGATGCCCCAATTGCGCTGGGGCTCGCTGCACGACAGTCACCGCACCCGGTGCGATTTACGCACCATTGCGCGCCAACACGAACACGTCGCAAACAGCGTCTTGATGCAAATGATATCCGGCCACATCGTGGACAATCGACAAGTTATTGGACCCAACAAATGAAGACGAAGATTACTACCATGATCTGCCTATTGAGTCTGGTGAGCACCGCGCTAGCTGTACAGGCGCAATCGGGAAAAGGACTCGCTGATGACCGTTCGCGTCCCAAGATCGGGCTCGTGTTGAGCGGCGGCGGCGCCCGCGGCGCAGCCCACATCGGTATTCTCAAGGAGCTTGAACGGCTCAAGGTGCCGGTCGACTACATTGCGGGCACCAGCATGGGAGCCATCATTGGCGGTTTGTATGCGTCGGGTATGTCCACGGATCAGATCGAAAAGGCACTGGTCGAGATCGATTGGGATGACATCTTCAGCGATCGCGCCCCGCGCGAAAAGTTGTCCACCAACCGTAAGTTCGACGATGCGTTCTTTCTCATCAATAAGGGCGTCGGCTTCAAGGACGGCAAATTGCAGCTGGGAAGAGGGCTCATTCAGGGCCGCAAGATGTATCTGAAACTGAAGGACCTGACATTGCCGGTATCCGGTGTCACCGATTTCGATCAATTGAGCATTCCGTTTCGCGCGGTGGCCAGCGACATCGCCACCGGCGAGCCGGTAGTGCTGAATGCGGGTGATCTGGCGTCTGCGATTCGCGCCAGTATGTCCATCCCCGGTTTCTTCGCGCCGGTAGCGATCGACGGACGGCTGCTCGTAGACGGTGGCGTGACGAATAATTTACCGATCGACGTAGTGCGCCAGATGGGCGCCGACGTGTCCATCGTAGTGGACATCAGTACGCCGCTGTCTCCCAAGGAGGCGCTCCAAAGCGTGTTTTCCATCGTGTTGCAACTCACCGGAATCATGACGCGTGGTAACACCGAGGCGCAACTGGCCACGCTTTCCGATGACGACGTGCTGATCGTTCCCGACCTCGGGTCCATCACCACCGGCGATTTCACCAAGGCCGCGGAGGGGGTTGAGATGGGAATAGCGGCGGCACAAATCAATCAAACCGTACTGCAACGGTTGGCTGTGAGCGAGGCCGAGTTTGCTCGTCACATCGCGGCGCGCGAATCGCGTGAGCGCGGGTTGCCGGTCATCGAATTCGTGCGCATCAACAATGATTCCAGCATCGCTGACGAGGTCATCAGGTCCCGATTGCGGGTGGAGATCGGTCAACCCCTGGATATACTGGCGCTCGAGGACGATCTGGCGGCAATTTATGGATTGGATGTGTTCGACAACGTGAGTTACAGCGTGGTCAAAGACAATGGCCGCAACGGCGTAGAGATATCGGTCAAGGAAAGACCCTGGGGCCCCAATTACCTCCAATTTGGTTTGCAATTTTCAAGCGATTTTGCAGATCAAAATCGTCTTGCGCTGCGTTTTGGGCTGCTGCGCGTACCCATCAATCGTCTTAACGGTGAGTTGCAGCTGGTTGCCGAATTGGGTGATGAACCTAGTTTTGTGGCCGATCTTTACCAGCCCGTGTCCGTGGGGTCGGCCTATTTTATTCGGCCCCGCCTGTTCTTCACCCGACGCCTGTTCAATACCATCGAGGACGGCCAGATTATCGCGCAGAATCGCGTTCGCGATCTCGGCGCGAGCCTGGCGGTGGGCCGTGAATTCGGCACCTGGGGGCAGTTCGAGGTCGGGATTTCCCGGTCCATCGGGGATGTGGATCTGCGCATCGGCGTTGAGACCGTCCCGCAAGGAGACATCGAAAGCGGTGAATGGTTTACGCGCCTGCGTTTCGACACCCTCGACAATGTCAACTTTCCTCGCTCGGGTATACTGGGAACAGTGGGCGTACTCGGCTCGTCCACCTCGTTAGGTGCGGACACCGATTTCGACCAGGCGACAGTGGACGTGTACGGGACCAAGTCCTGGGGGACAAACACCTTGCTGGCAGGCGCCCGTTATCTCACTACGTACAACGGCGAGGCGCCCATTCAAAGCCGGTTTCGTCTCGGTGGACTGTTTGAGCTCCCCGGTTTCGTCGACGACTCGCTCAACGGCGAGAATGTGGTGCTGTTGCGGGCCGGGTATATGCGGGCGTTCGGCCGCGTGGCTTCGATGCCGGCATACTGGGGCGGTACACTGCAGCAGGGCAACGTGTTCGAAAACGAGGATGACATCGACTTCGATGAGACGCTGACGGCGGGCAGCGTCTTTTTCGGCTTGGATACCTTTTTGGGGCCCTTCTACGCCGGATACGGTGTTGCTGAAGGAGGCAACGACAGCGTCTATCTGCTATTGGGCACCCAGTTCCGCTGACACGACACCGTCACTTGCACCGCAGGGTGTCTTTTAGCCGGCGACAGGAGGGGAGCGTGGCCCACTGTATAACCCATCGCGGTTTAACCTCTGGGAACCACCGTGAATTGCCCAATACCGGGAAGGCGCAACGCGAGGTCTTTGAGGTCAATGCCGGCAGACAGTCCAAGGACGTTGAACTCGATGCCCTCCTCCCAACCCAGGCCGACGCCCAATAGCCCGTTGAGCGAAATCTGCCACCCGGTACCGCTGGGCATGCGATCGATAAGCTGCCCGTCAGTCAAGTAATCCTTGCCGATTGCCGTGGGCGGCAGGTCGAGTCCCAATTCGGGAACCTGCCGCGCGACAAATGCAGTGAAGGTATTGCTATTGGGACCAGGCCAAACACGATATTGCCGCGGATAGGGGTAAGCCGCCACTGCCGCCTCGATGCGGTCGATCAGCGCCTCGACACCCGGTCCACGGCGCTCCAACAATATCTCGGGTTTGGCGTTGAACCAAAGCAAGTCGGGCGGCCCGCCGCGGCTCACGGTCAACACGGGACGGCCACGGTACAGGTTCCATCCGATCGCTTGATAGACCGTATACTGCCCAGCGGTGCGCCGCTTGGTGGCGATCCAGGTGTGGATGCCGAACGCACCCCGCCAGTTGTGGGCCCGCGCCCCGTACACTTGAATCAGCGCCGCCGGCTCGTCTTGCGGATCCGGGGCCTGCTCACTGCTGGCCCGACTGGCGGCGCTCCAGTGCGTTTCGAGATCCAATTCGCCAAAGGCGAGAACCCCCAACGGGCCAAGCAGCAATATCGCCACCAGCGCCACCGCGCGCAGCGGCCATTTGAGCCATGCGAAAACGTTACGATTTTTGCTCATCGGATTCGGACCCACTCACTTCACGCCGTTAAGATAACATAACGACACGTCGCGGCATGACTTCGATGGTCTTATTTGTTGCGGATACCCTCGATACCCAACTCCAGTTCCATGTCTTCGCTGTTGGGGCCCAGCTGGTAGCTCATGCCGAACTCCTTGCGCACCAGCTTAAAGGTACCGACAAAACCGGCGCGATAACCGCCCCAGGGGTCCTTGCCTTCACCCAGCTTCTTTACTTTGATCTCGATCGGCTTGCTGACACCGTGCAGTGTCAACGTCCCATGCAGTATGCCTTCCTCAGCCGATCCAATGAACTTCGTACTTTCAAAGGTGGCCTTGGGGAATTTTTTTACATCCAGAAAATCTTCGTTGCGTAAATGCGTGTCGCGCTTGGCATGGTTGGTGTCTATACTCGCGGTGTCGATCTCAAGCGAGATCTTGTTGTCTTGTGGTGCGTTGGGGTCATGGTGGAACGCACCGGTGATGGTGTTGAAGCGGCCGTACAACCAACTGTAGCCGAGGTGCTGGATGCGGAACTCGACAAAGGAGTGAGAGGGATCGATCTCATACTCCGCCGCCTGTAGCGGTAACGCAGCGAACAGCAGACCGATGATGACAAGTTTTTCGGTGTTCATTAAACTCAATCCTCATATGAAAAAT
>CALZGZ010000308.1 GCA_945787105.1 uncultured Gammaproteobacteria bacterium | reverse complement strand
CAAATCGTTGATACGGTTCGACAAATTCACCACGAATGTAGTTGTAGCCAACGGTGGCGCCAATCGCATAGCCGGAGATCGCCATACCCTCTATCAACGCATGCGGGTTGTAGCGCAGGATATCACGGTCCTTGAATGTGCCCGGCTCGCCTTCATCGGAGTTGCAAACCAGGTATTTTTGCCCCGGTGCGTTACGCGGCATGAAACTCATCTTCAACCCGGTGGGAAAACCGGCACCGCCGCGGCCGCGCAATCCGGAAATCTTGATTTCTTCAATGATCTCGTCCCCCGGAGTGTTTTCCCTGAGAATCTTTTCCCATGCCTGATATCCGCCGGTGCTTCGATAGGAGTCCAGGGTCCATGGCTTTTCGACACCCGGCTGCGGTAGGCACACTCGTACTTCAGGCATTGGTGGTCTCCAACTGATCCAAGATCGCATCGATTCGTTTCGAGGTGAGGTTTTCGTGGTAGTCATCATCGATCTGCATCATCGGTGCACCGCCACACGCGCCGAGGCACTCGACTTCGGTCAGGGTCATCTCACCATCGGACGTGGTCTCACCAACCTTGATTCCAAGCCGGTTCTCAATATGTTGAATAACCTCGTCGGACCCGCGAAGCATGCAGGAAACATTGCTACACACACAGATCTTGTGCTTTCCAACCGGTTCTAGGTCATACATCGAGTAAAATGTCGCAACTTCACGCACCCGAATCGGCGGTACGTTTAAAAACCCAGCGACCCAGTCCATCACTTCTGTGCTCAGGTGGCCTATTTCACGCTGTGCGATGCTCAGAGCGGCCATCAGCGCCGCCTGTTTTTTATCAGCCGGATACTTGTTGACTTCACGATTGATTTCGTTGACGGCCTGCTGGGATAACATCTTCGCTACCTGTCAATTTCTCCAAATACGATGTCCTGCGTACCAATAACCGCCACCACATCCGCCAGCATATGGCCTTTGCACATCTCGTGGATGGCCGAAAGATGCACGAAACCGGGAGCACGAATCTTCAAACGGTAGGGCTTGTTGGCGCCGTCCGATATTATGTAACAACCGAACTCGCCTTTCGGGGCTTCTACCGCCGCATAGGCCTCTCCCTCCGGAACGCAATAACCTTCGGTGAATAATTTGAAGTGGTGGATCAAGGATTCCATATCACCCTTCATCTCGCCACGGCTAGGTGGCGAAATCTTGCGGTTCTCAGCCATCACCGGACCGGGATTTTGTTTCAGCCAGCGAACGCACTGACGGATGATGCGGTTAGACTGTCGCATCTCTTCGATACGCACCAAATATCGATCGTAACAATCCCCGGTGACGCCTACCGGGATGTCGAAGTCTATGCGATCGTAAGCGGCATAGGGCTGCTTTTTACGCAAATCCCATTCGATCCCGGAACCTCGCACCATCACGCCACTGAATCCCAGCTGCAGCGCGCGCTCGGGAGTCACGACGCCGATGCCGACGGTGCGTTGCTTCCAGATCCGGTTGTCCGTCAACAGCGTCTCATAATCGTCCACACATCCTGGAAAGCGTTCGGTGAAATCCCAGATGAAATCGAGCAGGGAACCCTGCCGGCTCTCGTTCATTCGCGCCACGTCTTTCTTACCATGTATCTTGGTGGGTTCGTATTGCGGCATCTGATTGGGAAGATCGCGGTACACGCCTCCGGGGCGGTAATACGTGGCGTGCATACGCGCGCCGGATACGGCTTCGTAACAATCCATGAGATCTTCTCGTTCCCGGAAGCAGTACAAGAACATGGTCATCGCTCCAAGATCGAGCCCATGGGTACCCAGCCACAACAAATGATTCAAGATCCGCGTGATCTCATCGAACAACACTCTTATATATTGCGCACGCTCTGGTGGTTCAATGCCCAGCAACTTTTCAACCGCGCGAACGTACCCGTGCTCGTTGCACATCATGGATACATAATCCAAGCGGTCCATATAACCAATACTCTGGTTGAAAGGTTTGTCCTCGGCGAGCTTTTCGGTGCCCCGGTGCAACAATCCAATATGTGGGTCGAGGCGCTCAATCACCTCCCCGTCCATTTCCATGACCAACCGCAACACCCCATGTGCGGCGGGGTGTTGGGGACCAAAATTCATCGTGTAGTTACGAATCTCGGTCACCGAAGCCCTCCTCTCGGATAATTCGCGGCACCAGGGTGCGTGCATCGATCGTAACCGGCTGATATACGACTCGACCCTTTTCGGGGTCGTAACGCATCTCGACGTTGCCGATTAATGGAAAATCCTTACGAAACGGATGACCGATAAAGCCGTAATCGGTGAGTATCCTACGAAGATCCGGGTGGCCTTCGAAGACGATACCGAATAGATCAAACGCCTCGCGTTCAAACCAATTGGCGGACGCCCATACGTCGACGACCGAATCGATTACCGGCGCGTCCTCGTCGATAAAGGCCTTGAGGCGGACACGGTGATTGTGGCTTATGGACAGCAGGTGATAGACGACCGCAAACCGCTTACTCGGGCGAGGCAGGCTCGGGTCTTCCTGTCCGTAGGTCGAATAATCCACCCCACACAGATCAATCAGTTCTTCACATTGTAGTGATGGGTTGTCGCGAAACGATTCGCACACCTTGCGTACTCGCGAGGCATCGATCTCGAACGTGATTTCACCGCGATGCTCTTTAGTGCCGACAATGGCATCTTCTAGTAACTGAGTTGCGCGTGCCGCGATGACCTCATTAGTCGCCATACTTCGTTAACGTCCGCTAACGAGCAATCGTGTTGGTACGGCGTATCTTCTTTTGAAGTTGAAGAATACCGTATAGCAACGCCTCAGCTGTGGGTGGGCACCCCGGTACATACACATCCACCGGGATGATTCGATCACAACCACGAACCACCGCATAAGAATAGTGATAGTATCCCCCGCCGTTGGCGCACGATCCCATGGAGATCACCCACTTTGGTTCCGGCATTTGATCGTAAACCTTACGCAACGCCGGTGCCATCTTGTTGACGAGGGTACCGGCGACAATCATGACGTCCGATTGCCGCGGGCTGGGACGAAACATGATTCCAAATCGATCCAGATCATACCGTGCTGCCCCAGCCTGCATCATTTCGACCGCGCAACACGCAAGACCGAAAGTCACCGGCCACATCGAACTGGTTCGCGTCCAGTTGATCAATTTGTCTGCGGTCGTGGTGACCCAACCTTGTTCAAGTATTCCTTCGATAGACACGCTCTACTCCCACTCCAAAGCACCCTTTACCCATTCATATATGAACCCGACCACCAATATTCCGAGGAACAACATCATCGACAAAAATCCAAACATTCCGATTTCCTCGAGCACCACGGCCCACGGAAACAGAAATGCGATCTCCAGATCGAATATTATGAATAGAATCGCGACTAGGTAATAGCGCACATCGAATTTCATCCGCGAATCTTCGAATGCCTCAAAGCCACATTCGTAGGGCGATCCTTTCGCGTGCGTAGGCTTACTGGGGGCGACAACCCGGCTGAACGCGATGGCCCCGATGCCGACCAGCGCGCCGATACCAAGGAATATCAGGATCGGGACGTAGTTCTGTAGCATTACGCTCTCAACTTCGAAATTTGAGACATGCGTCTTCCGTTACGCCCCCTGGTGAGACGCGCTGTGGCCCCAGCTGACTGTGAACACGGCGTGAGACAAGTCGCGCGCAGATAGTTCAAGGTGGTGTATGTACCCCACCACACGCAGACAAAGACCGCACCAGAGTCTAGGTCCAGCCCCGCGGCAAGTCAAGAAAGCGAGGCTCTGCATGCCGCACTTCCACTGCCAGCCATGCGCTGTCCCCTCGGAATTCTTGCGCACCGCTTGGGACGTTGATCAAATTTTGGCATCCGCCGTACACCACAACCCGGACGATTCGGTCTGCGGGGAATCATGGATCATTGGACTGCATTCCTTAACAGTGGTGCCGAAGGCCGGACTCGAACCGGCACGGCTCGCGCCACCGCCCCCTCAAGACGGCGTGTCTACCAATTCCACCACTTCGGCCTGTTACTGTGACTGCGGCGGATCATCCGATTCGGCACCAGCATTTGCGCCTGCGCCCCCGGACTCCCGGGGTTGCGGTACCGACGGCACGTCGCCCTGCGTATCTTGACTTGCCTGCCCGGGCGTCGCTGGAATTTCTTGGTCCTGCTCAATCGGCCCCGGTTCGGGCTGTGTCTGTGGGACGGTTTGTTCGGTCACACTGCGTGACTCCATCGCGCCGGTATATACATAGGCCAGCCCCAAACTGGTAAAAAAGAATACCGCTGCCAACCAGGTCGTGATCTTACTCAAGAAAGTCGCCGAGCCGCGGGCTCCGAATAAGGTCTGTGATCCACCACCGAACGCGGCACCCATATCCGCACCGCGTCCCTGTTGTAATAACACCAACACTATGATCGCGATCGCGGTCAGAACATGAATGACAAGCAAGATGTTGGCCATGCCTATTTACTCACGCGGCTCGACAGATGTTAAGAAACTCATCGGCTTGCAGCGACGCACCGCCGATCAGGCCGCCATCGATGTCGGGTTGACTAAACAGTCCTTGCGCGTTTGCCCCCTTAACACTGCCTCCGTATTGCAGACGCAGGTTTGCCGCAATGGTACTGTCGAGACCACTTAATTTTTCACGTATAAAACGATGCACGTCCTGGGCTTGTTCGGGAGTCGCAGTCATCCCGGTACCAATTGCCCATATCGGCTCGTATGCAATCACGGCTTGACTAAACCCTTCGATGCCGACGATGTCAACGACCGCATCGAGCTGCCTCGTTATCACCTTTTCGGTTTGATTCTTTTCACGTTGTTCGAGGGCCTCGCCAACGCAGAGAATCGGCACCAAACCATGCTGCTGAGCGGCGCGGAATTTCTCGGCGACAATGTCATCGCTCTCGCCGTACAAAGCACGCCGCTCCGAATGACCAACTATCACATAGGTGCATCCCAAATCCCGCAACATCGGACCTGACACCTCGCCGGTATAGGCGCCGACATTATTCACATTGAGATTCTGAGCGCCATAACCGATGCCGCTGCTGTTCAAGACCTTGGCCACGAAAGAAATCAATGTAAACGGTGGACACAGTACTACTTCGGCGTTTTCGACGGTATCGAGCCCTGCCAGTATTCCGTCGATCAACGTCGCAGCTTCCGATTGCGTTCCGTTCATTTTCCAATTTCCGGCAACTATAGGGCGACGCATCTTGTTTTCTCTCGCGTTGTTAGGAATCGGCGGCTTGAGTTTGTGTTTACGGTGTCTGAAAAGCGCGCGATGTTACCGTTCGTGGCCTTATAAAGCAATGAGCTAGCGCCGTGATAACCCGGTATTCTCAACGTTTCACGCCCTGGCCCGTATATTGCACCAAGGCGTCGCGCCTCTATTCTTGTCAGACAACCTGGAGAATCGAATGTCGTTATTTCATGGAAGACACGCCGCGGGTTCCTCCAGCGTAGACCATTCATAGAGGCGGGGCTGTGCCGGCACTCGCTCGGTCTCAAACGCCTGGACTTACGTTTCACTCAACGCATAGAGTAAGGCTAAACAACGGAGTCGGAGCCACCGACTCTCACCGCCTTTTTTCCGCCCCAGCACGGCGCTCGTCCCCGCACAGCAGGAGAACAGCAGGGGAACAACACGCAGGGCACGTCCCTGCGTCATCATCGGCGATCCTTGGTGCAATATGGGGGCTAAATAGCGGTACGTCGTAGCTCGTTGGAAACCGCCGCAGACCTGACTACATCGGCTAGTTCTTGACCGATGAGCGCGACTTGCTCCGGATCGTTGCCCTCGACCATCACCCGGATCACCGGCTCAGTCCCCGACAAGCGCAGGAGCACACGTCCATTGCTCACCAATTTGCTTTCCGCCGCGCGCACCGCAGCCTGAATCGTCTGGCAACGATCAATATTCAGGTGCCGGGGTGCGGATTCTCCGGGCACGCGCACGTTAATCATGGTTTGGGGAAATACTTCCATCCCATGTTTCAACTCGGCCAATGATTGCTGACGCTCCACCATCGCTTGCAACACCTGAAGCGCCGCGATTATCCCGTCGCCGGTGGTACTCTTATCGAGACAAATAATATGACCAGAGGATTCACCCCCTAAATCCCAGTCTTCTTGCTTGAGCAGGCGCAACACGTAGCGATCGCCCACCGCGGCGCGACGAAATGGAATCTGATAGCGCGCGAAAGCTTGCTCCAATCCCAGATTCGTCATCAAGGTGCCGACCACACCACCATTCAATTGGCCCCCGGCTTGTCTCGACGTCGCCAAGATGTACAAGATCTGATCACCATCCACCAACTCACCGTTGTGATCCACCAGCAGCACCCGGTCACCGTCACCGTCAAGCGCCACACCAATGTCGGCGCCCAATTCGCGCACCTTATTCGTTAGCATCTGTGGATGGGTAGACCCACAATCGCGGTTGATATTAAATCCATCCGGCCGATTAGCGATCGGAATTACCTCCGCCCCTAACTCCGCAAACACGTTTGGCGCCACGTGATAAGCGGCGCCATGTGCGCAGTCGACCGCAATCGTCAATCCGTTCAACGTAAGCTTGTGAGGAATCGCACTCTTGCAAAATTCGATATATCGACCCGCTGCATCCGGAAACCGCTCCGCCTTACCGAGTTGCGCCGAAGGAACGATCGTCATGGGTTGCTGCATGAGACGTTCAATCTCCAATTCCACCTCGTCCGGCAGCTTTTCACCGTCGGGGGAAAAGAATTTAATCCCGTTGTCGTCGTATTCGTTGTGTGACGCACTGATTACGATCCCCGCCAGCGCCCTTGCAGTGCACGTGAGGTAGGCTATCCCGGGTGTCGGCATCGGCCCCAACAAGGAGATGTCGACCCCCGCTGCTGACAACCCGGCTTCCAACGCGGACTCCAGAAGATAACCCGAGACCCGTGTGTCTTTTCCAATAATGACCTTGCCGTCCGAGACAGTGCCGCCACCCAGTACGCGTCCCGCCGCCCACCCGAGCTTCAACACCGTTTCCGGGGTGATGGGCTCTTCACCGACGCGCCCACGCACGCCGTCGGTGCCGAAATATCGTTTTTCTAATGCGGGATTCACGTTAATATGGAACTCAAAGACTTAGTCCCTATAATTATAGTAGCTGTGTATTTTGCCAAGTTATTGCGCGAAAAACCATCAATCGTGCCGGTTGACTATCTCCATCATGCGGACCGCATCCCGGGTCATCTTGACGTCGTGGACACGGACGATATTGGCCCCATGTTGCACCGCATGAAGCGCCAAGGCAACACTGGCTGCGGCTCGCTCATCGACTGGTAAATCAAGCAAACTGCCAATCATGGATTTGCGCGACAGCCCCACCAGTATCGGCGCACCCAACGCAGTCAGGGCAGTAAGATTGCGCAGTAACGCGAGATTATGCGTCACGGTTTTACCAAACCCGAAGCCCGGATCAACTATGACCGACGCAGCCGGTATACCCGCCGCAACACATTCGTCGCGCCTTGCGGAAAGAAACGCGATCACATCCGCCACGACGTTATCATAGGTCGGCGACTGTTGCATGGTGTGCGGCTCACCCTGCATATGCATGACACAAACGGGGACATCGGACGCCGCCGCGGCCGCGAGCGCGCCTTTTCTACGTAATCCATAGACATCATTGATCAGGCCGGCACCCGCTGCGGTGGCGTGACGCATGACCTCCGGCTTTGAGGTATCAACGGAGACGGGCACTGTTACCGCAGCGTGCAGCGCTTCGATGACCGGGATAACCCGGTCCAGCTCTTGTTGCACACTGATCTGTTGTGCCCCTGGGCGGGTAGACTCGCCCCCGACATCGATGATATCCGCGCCTTCGGCGACCATTTGCTCGGCATGCCGCAGCGCGGCCGCCGCATTCATGAACTTGCCGCCGTCAGAGAACGAATTGGGGGTAACGTTCAATACCCCCATGATGGCTGCGTGCCGTAGATCCAGCGTGCGGCCGCCGCAATTTAGGGATGAGGGGGTAGGATCAGGGTTGGTCGCCGGCCGGCTCATCGAGTCGCGGCTTAACCTCCGGTCGGTCTTGGTGTTTTTCCTTATCCGATGGCGGACTTGGAGCACTACTTTCATCCTGCGGCGGCTTCGGCTCTTTGCCAGCCATGATATCGTCAATTTGGTCGGACTCCAGGGTTTCCCACTCCATCAACGACTTGGCCATTATCTCAACCTTGTCGCGATTGTCTTCCAGGATCTTGCGCGCACGGGCATATTGCTCGTCAATAATGCGGGTAATCTCGGCATCAAGTTGCTGCGCGGTGCTCTCGCTCAGATTACGGTGGGTCACCACGTCACGGCCTAGAAATACCTCGGCTTCGTTGTCGCCATACACGCGCGGGCCCATGTGGTCACTCATTCCCCAACGCGCCACCATCTTGTGGGCAAGCTCGGTGGCTTGCTCGAAATCGTTGGAAGCGCCGGTCGTCATCTGTTTCATAAACAACTCTTCCGCTATCCGACCACCCATCAGCACCGCTATTCTGGCAAGCAGATATTCCCGATCGTGGCTGTAACGATCTTCCTCCGGCAACTGCATGGTGACACCCAGCGCACGGCCGCGTGGAATAATGGTGACTTTGTGCACTGGATCGGTGTTTTGCATAACTTTGGCAACCACGGTATGCCCGGACTCGTGATAGGCGGTATTCAGACGCTCGTGTTCGGGCATCACGATGGAGCGGCGTTCAACGCCCATAATCACCTTGTCCTTGGCCTTTTCGAAGTCTTCCATGTCAACTAACTTTTTGCCGGCGCGCGCCGCGAACAATGCGGCCTCGTTGACCAGATTAGCCAGATCGGCGCCGGAAAATCCCGGCGTACCGCGGGCAATGACGTTTGCGTCGACATTATCCGCCACCGGCACTTTGCGCATATGCACCTTGAGGATCTGCTCGCGGCCACGGATATCCGGTAATGGAACGTGCACCTGCCGGTCAAACCGCCCAGGCCGTAACAGGGCCGGATCAAGCACGTCCGGTCGGTTGGTCGCCGCGATCACGATGACGCCCTCGCTACCCTCAAAACCGTCCATCTCCACCAACAATTGATTCAAGGTCTGCTCCCGTTCATCATGCCCGCCACCCAAACCGGCACCGCGTTGTCGTCCAACCGCATCGATCTCGTCTATAAAAATGATGCACGGCGCGTGCTTTTTCGCCTGCTCGAACATGTCCCGTACCCGGGAGGCGCCCACACCCACAAACATTTCCACGAAATCGGAACCCGATATCGAGAAAAACGGCACTTTGGCCTCGCCGGCAATTGCCTTCGCTAGCAAGGTCTTGCCGGTACCGGGGTTTCCGGTCATCAGGACCCCGCGCGGAATGCGTCCTCCGAGCTTTTGAAACTTGGATGGATCTCGAAGAAACTCAACCAGTTCACCGACCTCCTCCTTTGCCTCCTCGACACCGGCGACGTCCTCAAAGGTAATCTTATTGGTTTCCTCTGTGAGCATACGTGCCCGACTCTTACCGAAACTCAGCGCGCCGCGGCCGCCGCCGCCTTGCATCTGTCGCATCAAATAGATCCATACGCCAATGATCAACAGCAGCGGGAACCAGTGAACTAGGATCTGTGTAAAGATAGAAGGCGACTCTTCCGGTCGGGCTTCAATCTGCACACCGCTTTCAATGAGATCACCAACCAAACCGCGATCGTCAGGCGCATAGGTAGTCAAGGATTGTCCTGACGAGGTCTCTGCATAGATATTCTTGCCCTCAATGGTGACGCGCTTTATGCGCCCTTCTTTGACTTCCTGAAGAAAGGTCGAATATTCAATCTTCTGGTTGCGCGACATTTCGCGAGGGGCGAAGTTGTTAAAGACCGCCATTAACACCATGGCAATCACTAACCATAAAATCAGGTTTTTGGTAAGGTTGTTCAAACTGCCACCTTAAGATTCAGTGTGTACTGTGTACTAAGTAATGATGAAGTCACTTGACTAGATCGGTTATATGGTTGACCAAATTAAGTATGCGATGGTTCCCGTTTGCATTCTGCTACGGTTTCGCCCCGTGTACAACAGCTTTACCACCGGTATCGCCGATAAAACCGTTCGCAAACAGATACATTTCACGGCTTTTCGCCCGGGAGGCGGCAGGTTTACGAATCACACATTTGCTAAAGTATAGTGCACAGCGCCGGCGAAACCCGCTCACCCCTTCGCCCTCGAGCAGTTTGACCAACAAACGGCCGCCGGGTGCCAGAACGGAGATCGCCACTGCCAAACTGTCCTCCAGAAGGGCCAAGGCGCGGGACTGATCGAGCACGCGTATTCCAGTTATATTGGGGGCCATATCCGAGATTACAAGATCGGCATGGCCACCGCCGCCGAGTTGCTCAATAATTCGTTGCCTCACCTTTGAATCGGCAATATCGCCGCGCACCAATGTGACCCCCGCAATCGGTGTCATCTCCTGAATATCCACCGCTATCAAAGTGCCGCCCGGGCTTATCCGTTCCCGGACATACTGGGACCAGCTACCGGGTGCCGCGCCGAACTCCACTACCGTCAACCCAGGACGCAACAAACGCTCGCGCCGGTCAATCTCGATTAACTTATAAACCGCACGTGAGCGATATCCATCCGCTTGCGCCTTGCGCACGTAAGCATCTCGTACATGGCGCTGCAGCCAGTGATTGCGTTTGCGCTTTTTTGCCTTCACTATCGTGTTTACCGCAACTAGATATGTCTTCAGCCCATGCCTTTAACGGGCAAACAAAAAAATCTTCTACGCAGCCTCGCGCATCATTGTAAAGTGTCGGTGACCGTGGGCGCCGCCGGTTTGAGTGATAACGTCCTACAGGAAATCGACTCCGCCATGCAACATCACGAACTGTTAAAGGTCAAATTACCAGCATCCAGCCGCGATGAGCGGCGGAACTTGGTCATGCAAATTTGCGATCTGTCCCGCACTGACTTGGTGCAATTAATTGGCCGTACCTGCGTAATCTACCGTGCCGGGGACGAGCCGATTATCAAACTGCCACAGTAATACGGTCGGTCATGTGCCTGTTATTTTTCGCCGCCAATCAGCACCCCAACTACCGGCTAGTGGTAGCCGGGAACCGCGACGAGTACTACCGGCGTCCAACGGAAACAGCCCGGTTTTGGGCCGCCGCGCCGCATGTACTGGGCGGCCGTGACCTCGAGCAGGGAGGCACTTGGTTGGGTATTACCCGCGACGGCCGTTGGGCCGCCGTGACCAACTATCGCGAGGTTAGCGCAATGCAACATAGCAGTTCTCGCGGACACTTGATTCGAGATTATCTGGTCGGTGAGGTCGCTGCGGAACACTACATCGACATAATACAGCAACGAGCCGACCGCTACGCGGGTTTCAATCTGATAATCGCCGATCCCGCTCACGCTATTTATTACTCGAACCGCGGTGGCGACCCACAGGTATTCAGTGATGGCGTGTACGGTCTCAGCAACCATCTACTCGACTCGCCCTGGCCGAAACTCACAGAAGGCAAAAACCGGCTTACGGAGATATTGGCACGAGACGGCGATCTGAACACGCAAGGCTTATTTTTGTTACTCAGCAATCAACGCACGGCGGTGACCGGCTTACCGAATACCGGTGTCGGTGATGAGCTGGAACGTTTACTGTCACCGGCGTTCATCAGTAGCCGTGACTACGGAACCCGAAGCTCCACCGTTATCCTCGTGGACCAGGAAAATCAGGTTCAATTTATCGAGCGCAGTTTCCCATCATCTGCCGGGCGCCCACCCTCACCGGAAAATTTCCAGGCGACATCGCACCGGTTCACTATTCACAGGCTATAATCATAGAGATTAATCTACTGGGAGAGACGCCTTGCGAAAGCTGTTGATTTTGGCGGTTTTTTTACCGGTCCTGGCTTACGCCAGCGTCAAGGGATATTTGTGGTATTCGATCTACAGCCACATGGAAGACATAAAGAAAGCGGCGGCTCCAGTGGCCAAGATCGAGTACAAAGACATCCGAGCGCCGCTCACTGAGCCTTTCGGCGTCACCGGCATCACCATCGAACCCCATCTGGTGACCGACACAATTCGCATCGGTTCGGCGCTTGTCCACACTGCGGGATTGGGAGACCTTTATGAGTTGGGAAAAACGGTTTTTAACGAAGAATTGCCGAAAAGACTAGAAGTCTCGCTCAATCGAATCTCCATTGATCTCAACGGAGAAATTGCGTCACTGATGGCCAACAACCAGAAGACGAATCTGTTTGGCACACCTTTCGATGCGATGGGATGCGGTGACCGTGAATACTTCAGTCCCACTGATCTGTTAGCGATGGATTATGAAAAACTTTTAGTGGATACCAAATTTAATTACGGAGTCAATCGAGCAAAAGACTCAGTCGATTTATTCGTCAAGTTCCGAGTTAGGGACGCCACATCCTTAGCCTTCGACATGTCCGTTCCCCGCGGCCAGGCACCAACCTCACGGGCGCAGTTGACGTTTCAAATTCCCCAACTCAAGGATTTCTCGATCAATATCGAGGACTTGTCGTTCAATGAACGCCGAAATAAGTACTGCGCCAACCTCACCGGTGTCACTACCGCCGAGTTCGTGGATCGGCATCTTGACCAGGTAAGATCGTATGCCGCGGACAGTGGTTTTCCAGTCAGCGATGAACTGTTAGCCGCCTATCGTAAATATGTTACCGACTCGGGCAATGTCACCATCAGCGCCAATCCTTTGGACCCAGTCGACCTGATGACGCTGTTGACATTGAACCCTCGCCAATTGCTCGAGTGGCTCAGTTTAGACGTGAATATCGCGGGAACAAATATCCAAGAATTGATGGTGATCGCCAGCGCGGAAGAACAGCAGGAAGAAGAGGTCAAGCCCAAAGTTATACTCGACACATACAAAACGACCCCGGTTGCCGAGCTGGATCAACATGTCAACAGACTGCTCAAGATTCGCACCTTGGACGGCAAACTGCACCACGCTTATCTGAGTGTTGTGAGTCACGATGACCTAGTGCTGACCCAGGAACTGGTGGGCGGTTCCGCCACATTCCGCGTTCCGATCGCACAGATTGACGAGGTCCGGGTGCTACACTGATTGCCTTGCTCTAGGTCTTGTTATCTCGCGGATGAGGCTTTAAATCGTGTTCGCCACCGAATCTCCCGGAACCAACCAGCAGCACCAGTCCCAACAAGCTATTGACGACAAACAAAGTACCGGAGACGCCGTGCAGCTTGGCAAAACGTCTTTGCAACGGTGTGTTGTGGACCCACTCACCGCCGGCAACGTGCCTCAATTCGGCTAACTGGGGCGACACCACATATTCGCTGAATATAGTAATCGTCAGCATAGCGGCCAATATCCAGATGTTCCAAGAACGCAGCCAGCCTGGCCGGCGATCGAGTAACAACGCAAAAAATAACAACAATCCCCCGCAAATGAATCCGATCATGCTCACATAGCTGAACAAACGGCCGGCAACATCGCCAGCCACGCTACGCTCCAACATCGCAAATAGTGTCGGTGCAACCACATAACCCACGACCCAAATCGCACCAACCCAGAACGTAATAAGGATGCGTTCCAGCGGTGTCCGAAGCCCGGCCAAAGCAAAGAAACCTGATTAACCCGTATATTGCCCCAAGGATCCCGGATACTGGCGACGGGACTTGTCCTGCGCGTAGTTCCCCTGCTGTTCCCCTGCTGTGCGGGGACTAGACAGGACAAGCGCAGGGTCGGGCGGCTGAACGCCCCGCTGGAGCGAATTGGCGGGATGATTGAAGCGCAAGTCTAGCTCGCATTGCTCACCAGGATCCCGGATGCTGGCGCCGGAATCGTGCAGCTGAGCCCCCCTGCTGTGCGGGGACAAGCGCCGCGCCTGGAGCGAAACCCATAGCGGGCTATGGGTGGCGTGAGGGCCCAGCGCAGGGGCGTAAAAACCAGCCAGGGCCGGGATAGACGTGACGGTCGTAACAGTCTGTAATTCGTAATTTCGGCACCATGGCTTAGGGGCCACTGCGGATTTGCAGTTCGGCGCCGCCTGGTGAGAAAGACGGGCTGCGCGTTCGCGACCGAGCCAGCGCCGGGAGCGTCCCGCCCCTATTCTTGCCAAGCAACCCGGAGAATCGAATGTCACCATTTCATAAAAAAGACGCTGCGGGTGTCCGTGGTGTATTGCCATAATTTAGCGGTGGGACGCCTTGGTGCAGACTCCGGGTTAGCTACAGTGTATCTTGAGGATTTCGTATGCGCGCACGCCACCAGGTGTGTTGACTTCCACTTCCTCACCTTCGTGTTTGCCTATCAAGGCACGTCCAATGGGGGAACTAAATGATATTTGCGCATTGTCCAGATCCGCTTCCAGGTCGCCCACAATCTGATAGGTGACGCGCTCGTCGTTATAAATATCATACAAATCGACGTACGTACCAAAGACCACGGTGTCAACGACGTTCAAACGGGCAGGATCAATCACCTCCGCCCTGGCCAAATAAACCTCTAATTCAGCGATTCGACCCTCGATGAAGCCCTGCTGGTTTCTGGCAGCCTCATACTCGGCATTTTCCGATAGATCGCCGTGCGATCTAGCCTCAGCGATGGCCTGGATCACCCGCGGGCGCTCGATCGACTTCAGCCGTTTTAACTCGTCCTGCAATTTGTCCGCCCCGGCGGTGGTCAGGAGCACACGTTTCATATTGCTACTTGCTGATGTAAATCCTGCAACCGGTTCACCGTTTCTACACCCAACACGCCGTGGGCAGCGCAAGCGGCCCGCGCGGCGGCCAGGGTGGTGAAATACGTGACTTTGTGTTGCAGCGCCTCACGTCTGATAGTGTAGGAATCCTTGAGGCTTTGTTTTCCCTCGGTGGTATTCACGATCAAATCTATCTCTCTATTCTTTATCATATCGACCACATGGGGGCGGCCTTCTTTTACCTTGTTGACTGTCCGTACCGTCAGGCCTGCACCAGCCAAAACTATCGCAGTACCGCTGGTTGCGATCAACTCAAATTCGTTATCGGCAAGATATCGGGCGATCTCGACCACGGCCTGTTGATCATTCTTTTTCACCGAGATTAACGCTCTTCCAGCTTTGGGAATTTCCGCTCCCGCAGCGCGCTGTGACTTGTCAAACGCCTCACCAAAATTCTTACCGATGCCCATCACCTCGCCGGTACTTTTCATCTCCGGTCCAAGTATGGTATCCACCCCTGGGAATTTAAGAAACGGAAATACCGCTTCTTTTACGGAATAGTAATCGGGGACAATCTCTTTGGTCACCCCCTGCGAAGCCAAGGACTTACCGACCATACAGCGTACCGAGATCTTCGCCAGCGGCCGTGACGTCGCTTTGGAGACGAAAGGCACGGTCCGGGAAGCGCGGGGATTGACTTCCAACACATAAACCTCTTCTCCCTTAACGGCAAACTGCACGTTCATTAAACCCACCACATTCAACGCCAACGCCATCTTTCGAGTCTGATCGCGCAACGCCTCCTGAATGGCCGGTGACAAGCTGAACGGTGGTAGCGAACAGGCTGAATCTCCCGAGTGCACGCCGGCTTCTTCGATGTGTTCCATGATACCCCCGACGACTACCGTCTCGCCGTCACAGACCGCGTCAACATCAACCTCGGTGGCGTCACTCAAGAAACGATCGAGCAATACCGGGGACTCGTTCGAGACGTCGATCGCCATACGCATGTAGCGTTCCAGATCATCCCGGCCGTGGACGATCTCCATCGCGCGGCCACCAAGCACGTAGGATGGCCGGACCACCAGCGGGTAGCCAATCTCTTCGGCCAACTGCAGCGCTTGTGTGGCGCTGGTGGCAGTGCGGTTGGGCGATTGTAATAGCCCAAGTTCCTGAAGTAATTTTTGGAAGTGTTCCCGGTCTTCCGCCTGATGGATTGCTTCTGGCGATGTGCCAATGATCGGCGTGCCTGCTGCTTCCAGATCGCGGGCGAGTTTTAAAGGTGTTTGCCCACCGTATTGCACGATTACTCCGGAGGGGTTCTCTTTATCTACAATTTCGAGGACATCCTCCAGTGTCAGCGGCTCAAAATACAGTCGGTCCGACGTGTCATAGTCGGTGGATACCGTCTCCGGATTACAGTTCACCATGATGGTCTGATAACCATCTTCACGGAGCGCCATCGATGCGTGCACGCAACAATAATCAAACTCGATTCCCTGGCCGATTCGGTTCGGTCCACCGCCGAGAACGATAATCTTATCTTTGTCTTCCGGCTGTGACTCACACTCTTCGTCATAGGTTGAATACATATATGCGGTGGCGGTGGCAAATTCCGCTGCGCAAGAATCCACGCGTTTGTAAACTGGACGCACGCCTTGACCATGGCGCAAGGCGCGGAACGCTTGCTCATTGATGCCCAGCAGCGCCGCCAAATACCGATCAGAAAAGCCTTTGCGCTTCCATTGCCACAACCGATCGCGATCGACTTGAGCGCCGGGCTTGATATCACGCTCAATATGCACCAACTCTTCCAATTCAGCGAGAAACCAAGGATCTATGCCAGTTAAATCGCGCACTTCCTCGACAGTCATCCCGAAGCGTAATGCGTCAACTACATACCAAAGCCGTTTGGCCCCTGGTACACGCAGTGCCTGCACGAGTATGTCTTCGGCAGCGCTATGTTCATCGCTGTCGAGCTGTGGTTCGAAGCCATAGGCGCCGATCTCCAGACCTCGAATCGCTTTTTGTACCGATTCTTGAAATGTGCGGCCAATCGCCATTACCTCACCCACGGATTTCATTTGTGTAGTGAGCACACTGTTGGCCTGTGGAAACTTTTCAAAATCGAACCTTGGTATTTTTGTCACCACATAATCGATGGTGGGTTCAAATGACGCCGGCGTCGCACCGCCAGTAATTTCGTTGCGCAATTCATCAAGCGTATATCCCACCGCCAGCTTGGCCGCCACTTTCGCGATTGGGAAACCAGTGGCCTTGGAGGCCAGCGCCGAAGAACGTGAGACGCGGGGATTCATCTCGATAATGACCATCCGCCCATTGTCCGGATTCACCGCGAATTGCACGTTTGACCCACCGGTATCGACACCAATCTCGCGTAACACCGCGATACTCGCATCCCGCATAGTTTGATATTCCTTATCGGTCAGAGTCTGCGCCGGGGCGACGGTGATCGAGTCGCCGGTATGCATCCCCATGGGATCAACATTCTCAATAGAGCAAACGATAATGCAGTTATCGTTGTGATCCCGCACCACCTCCATTTCAAACTCCTTCCAACCGATGATGCATTCCTCGATGAGCAACTCACTGGTTGGCGACGCCTCCAAGCCTCGCTCACAAATCTCTAAAAATTCATCTTTGTTGTATGCGATGCCCCCACCGGTGCCGCCGAGCGTGAATGACGGACGGATGATCGCCGGGTAACCGACCATGGCCTGGACCTGAAATGCCTCTTCCATGCTGTGGGCCAATGCTCCGTGCACGGTCTCCAGGCCAATGCGATGCATGGATTGTTTGAACAATTCCCGGTCTTCGGCCTTGTCTATGGCCGCACGGCTGGCGCCAATTAACTCAACCGTGAATGCCTCGAGTATGCCTTGACGCGCAAGATCGAGGGCGCAGTTCAACCCGGTTTGCCCGCCCATCGTCGGCAACAGGGCGTCCGGGCGCTCGCGTTCGATGATCTTGGCGACCGTGCGCCAGTGGATGGGCTCGATGTAGGTGGCGTCGGCAAATCCAGGATCGGTCATAATGGTGGCCGGATTCGAGTTCACCAGCACAACTCGATATCCCTCTTCCTTTAATGCCTTGCAGGCCTGCACGCCGGAGTAATCGAACTCGCAAGCCTGTCCAATCACGATCGGACCGGCGCCGACAATTAATATGCTATTGATATCCGTGCGTTTAGGCATGTGAACCCAGCGCCTTCGCTGTTCCTGTATCCGTCCCGCGGTGCGCCGCCATCAGCTCCACGAAGCGATCGAACAACAGTGCGATATCGTGAGGACCCGGACTCGCCTCGGGGTGACCTTGAAACGAGAATGCCGGTCTGTCGGTGCGGGCCACACCTTGGATCGACCCATCAAAGAGCGATGTGTGCGTGACTTCGAGAAGATCCGGCAGGCTCTCAGCGTCCACGGCGAAACCATGATTTTGACTGGTGATGAACACCTGGCCGGTCTTCAGGTCCTGCACCGGATGGTTGGTGCCATGATGGCCGAATTTCATCTTCATGGTCGTGGCGCCGGATGCCAGCGATAGCAATTGATGCCCGAGGCAAATTCCAAACACCGGCATGTTGGCCTCTAGAATGCCGCGGATCGCCGCGATAGCGTAATTGCAAGGTTCCGGATCGCCGGGTCCGTTGGACAGAAACACGCCATCGGGGTGTTGGGCCAAGGCCTGTTCTGCGGTGGTGGTGGCGGGGACCACTTGAACGGCACACCCCCGATCCACCAGCATTCTCAAGATGTTCTGTTTGACCCCGAAATCGTAGGCGACAACTTTGAAACGCGCGGCCGATGCGTCCCGGTAGGCATTGTGCTCCCATTCCCAACCGCCCGTGCTCCAAACATAAGGCTGAGCGGTGGTCACCTCACGCGCGAGGTCCATGCCCTTCAAGCCGGGAAATGCGCGGGCAGCCGCTATGGCCTGCGCATCATCGATATTGTCGCCGGCCACGATCGACCCGTTTTGTGCGCCTTTCTCGCGCAGCAACCGGGTCAGTTTGCGGGTGTCGATATCGGCGATGGCCACGGTGTTGTGAGCGCTGAGATATTCGCTCAAAGACTGGGTCGATCGCCAATTACTCACCCGCCGTGGCAGATCACGAATCACCAATCCGGCTGCATAAACGCCCGCTGACTCGACGTCGTGGGGATTGGTGCCGGTATTACCGATGTGCGGATAGGTCAGCGTGACGATCTGTCTGGCGTAGGACGGATCGGTGAGTATTTCCTGGTAACCGGTGATAGCGGTATTGAATACCACCTCACCGACGGTCTGTCCGGAGACACCGATGGATTGTCCTTTGAAGACCGTACCGTCTTCAAGCGCTAGTAACGCGGTGTTGACCACCAAGCCCCCAAGGTTGCTGTGTTATAAGCCGTGTCACGCCACCGGCCGGTTCGGACTCGGCGACGTCAGGACCCAAAAAAAGGGAGAAACCCGTATGGTTTCTCCCGTTAGGATTCATTCTGAAGTTGCGATCTCATTTAAAGAATCAATTGTAGGGGACACGTGTCCTCCATTCAATGGCAACTCAGCGTAATCCCAACACATCTTGCATGTCGAATAGTCCGTTGTCCTGCTCGGCCACCCACAGGGCCGCGCGCAATGCCCCGTTGGCGAAGGTCATACGACTGGATGCACGATGGGTGATCTCGACACGCTCGCCGTCGGCGGCAAACATAGCGGTATGCTCACCGACGATGTCGCCGGCGCGAACGGTGGCAAAGCCGATGGTGGCCCGGTCACGGGCGCCGGTGTGTCCTTCACGCCCATACACCGCGCATTGCGCCAACTCCCGGCCCATGGCGGCGGCGATCACCTCGCCTAACCGCAGTGCGGTACCGGACGGCGCATCGACCTTGTGGCGGTGGTGCGCCTCCAATATTTCAACGTCGACCTCGTCGCCAAAGGTCCGGGCGGCAATCTCAGCGAGGCGAAAACAAAGATTCACCCCGACGCTCATATTGGGGGCGAGTACGATCGCGACCTTGTCACTTGCACCCGCGATACGCTGCCGATCGACGGCCTCCAACCCAGTAGTGCCGATCACCATGCGTTTGCCAACATCCTGACAAAATCCGGCATGCGCCACCGTCGCGCCGGGGTTGGTAAAATCGATCAATACATCGAAACCAGCACCAACCAGGGAATCGGTGACACTCACCCCCAACGTACCAATGCCAGCCAGCTCCCCGGCATCTTCACCAATCACATCGCTACCGGCCTTCTCGGTGGCGGTGGTGATCTTCGTGCCTGCGTTGATCTGAGCCGCCTGAATGATAGCCCGTCCCATGCGACCGGCCGCACCGGCAACACCTATTCTTACCATATCCGCGCTCCAATTCAGTGGTCGCCTGAACAAGCGAATCGGTTGCTTAAAGAAAGTAGTGTACCACCCGAATCCGGTGGCAGGACTCTGCCGCGGGCACAGGCGTGCCCTGCCCTGCGGCGGATTCGCATTGCCCGCAGGTTATACAGGCACAGGTCGGGGAACCAGATACTTGAACCACGCGAGAGTCAGGGTCACCACAATGATCGCCGGTATCGCGGCGATGTTCACCCACTGCCAGCCCAGGCTGTGCTGCAGCGCGCCCGCAGAGAGCGCGGCCGCGGCAACCGTAGTGAACACGAGAAAGTCGTTGAGTCCCTGGGTCTTGGCCCGCTCTTCGGGGGTATGCGTATTGGTTAGCAGCGTACTCGCACCCACGAACAAAAAGTTCCATCCGAGGCCGAGTAACATCAGTGCCGCCCAAAAATGCCACACAGCATTTCCGCCGAGATTGACCGCGACACACAACGCATCCAATAGTGCACCGCACACCATAATATTGAGCACACCAAACCTGTTGATCAAATGACCGGTAACGAAGGAAGGCGCAAACATGGCAAACACATGCCACTGAATAACAAAGGCAGTGTCCGAGAATATGTGGTCGTGCACCCGCATTGCCAGGGGCGTCGCGGTCATGATCAACGTCATCACCGCGTAACCCAACATCCCGCAGATTACCGCCGCCAAAAATATCGGTTGCGCCGCGATCCGCTGCAGCTTTCTACCGGACCACGCAATCCCCATCGTCGGTGTCGCGGCGCCGGACGGTAAAAACAACTGCAGCAACAGCGAGAGTACGTACACCCCCACCAGCGCCGCGAAACTTCCGGCAAAAACCGCCGGTGCGATCAGGTCCCGGGTCCAATTTGCGAGATTGGGACCAATGAACGCGGCGATCACGCCACCGGCAAGTACCAGCGAGATCGCCCGGCTCCGGTAGGCCGCCGCGACGTCGTCGGCGGCGGCGAAGCGATAATAAGTGGCAAAGCCATTAAAGCTGCCGATCAGCACGGTTGCCAGGCAATAAACCGGAAAGCTTCCGCTCAAAATCGCGAACGTGCCGACGACTGCGCCACAGATACCAAGCACGCTGCCCAACATGAATCCGAGACGCCGGCCAATCCTACCCATCAGCAACGAGGCGGGGATACTGGTCAACATGGTCGATAGAAACTGCAGCGCCAGCGGCAGGGTGGCCAGTACTTTATTGGTGGCGAGTTGATGTCCGATCAAAGCGGAGCTGGCCATTAGCAACGAATTGCCGGTCATCATCAGACCCTGACACAAGGCGAGTAAAAACACCTTGGCGCCCTGCCGGTTGTTGGTGGGTGTCATATTCAAGCTAACGTGGCCGGTATGGAATGTATCTGCGCGCCCGAGTTGTTGTATCAGGATCGTACACGCGGCGGAAGGGATCGGGCGGCTGAACGTCGTTGCCGGCGCACCCGAGGCCGAAGATCGGGGACCCCGGTGACGGGAAACCAAAAACACCCTCTCTATTTAGTGCGCGCCGAAAAGCATTTACATACTGTCTCAGCGGGCGTGGTAGACCTCGACCCGGTTACGACCCCTGCGTTTGGCTGTGTACATTGCCATGTCGGCATGCTGCAGCAGCGTCTTGGCCGCATCGGCGTGCAGCGGATAATTGGCCACGCCCAGGCTGATGGTGATATTTACTGGTTGACCGTCGCAGCTGAAAACTCGTCCCTCGATCACAATGCGCCACCGTTCGGCAATCTCACTCGCGTCTTGCAATGACGTGTTTGGCAGGATCACGGTGAATTCTTCACCACCATAGCGTGCAAGGTGGTCGCCGTCCCGCGTGTAAGCCAACAACTCCAGGGCCAATCCACGTAGCACGCAATCGCCAATCTGATGGCCATGCTCATCATTGACCGTCTTAAAAAAATCGATATCCAACAATATTACCGATAGCGGTGTCTGTTGCCGTACCGCTCGTTCCATCTCCAGGTCCAGTAGGCGATAGAATTCATGCTGGTTGTAAACACTGGTCATCTGATCGTATTTGATGCGCCGCTCGAAGTCCGACTTTTCGGCCATCGCTGTGCTCAAGCGGCTTTCCACCCGATTGGTCGCCGCGCGCAATATCAAGATCAGTGCCGACAACGACAAAACGACAATCAAGGTCAAATAAGAGACGATCTTAATTGTTCCGTCGCTGCTAATAGATTGATCTAATGCAATATACAATTGACCGACCGTGCGTTGTTGAATATCGTTTATCGGGATGGCGCGATAAACGGTCCCCCCTCCGGTCAACCACGGTGTTGCACTTTCTTGCGCATGAACGCTCAGCAGCGCTTGTTCGGAAAATTCTCCGAAGACTCCCAGCACCACTGAATCCGGTAATCGATCCCAGTCGCTATCGCGTCCGAATGCAACATTGCCCTGTTGCCACCGCGCTCGTGTCAGGTATTGTTTTTCTATTACAACTGCAAGGGCGATGCCGCTGATTTGATGCAGCTTTTCAAACAAATGATCGATTTCCATGCCAACTTCAACGAAGCCGATCAATTGATTTTTGTAATACCAGGGTTTGACCAAACGCAGTGTGTATGTACCCAATAGACCGAGTTCGATACCCGCGGCCACCTTGCCGTTTTGTCTTGCCAAGCCAAACGTGTGTCGATCAACGAGGTCTCCAAAACGCGGGGGATGGTGGACCCGCAAGAAATTCGTGCCGTCCAACTTGTGATAATAAAAGTGCGTAATCTGGTGGTTCTCTGTAAGTGCGGCAAACAATGGCACAGAAATTCGCAACAGAGTGGCGCGATCTTTCTTAACAAACGCTTCGGCTAAAGGCGCATTGATAGCGATGGCTACGGCAACAGCGCCCAGCTTGTCGGTCTCTTGGTGAATCAGCTGATCTACACTGTTGGTTAATGTGCCCAGCCGCTCGTGGGTATGCGCGTTGAGATTCGTGACCGCAATGATGGAGGCAGACAACAAGAATAGTAGGAGGATAATACCGACGGCAATTGAGACCGGGATAATGATTTGTTTCGCAAGACCGTGGCGCTCGCCGGCGACACGCTCGGTGCGATCGGAAACTACGCCGTCAGGTTGGGGGCTGCTTGGTTGCGAGACATCGTTCATTTGCGGGATGCGGGTTGGGAAAACCCTTATCTCATTGATCTATAGCATCAAATTGCAAGTATTTCAAAATGCCGCGCAGACCCGGCACAGGGCGCTCACGATGCAGCTACGCTCATTTACGGTGACCCACACACGGTCGAGACCGGCATCGTCCCGGTACTTATAACACGAGCACAACCACCCGTCTCCGGTCCACCTAAGAAGGCAAGGTTCTCAACGTGTAACAGATGTCTCGCTATCTTCGATACGACCAACAACGGTGAGGACTCTTCGCTGCGCCCGGAACAACACCGATTGTTGACATCGGAGTCAACGATTATGACCCGTTCTTTGTGGCCACGAAATGGCTAGCAAACGAAATATATCGACGATATTCGGATAGTTCATTAAAGTTATAACCGCATGAATTTGGCGCCGACCCATCCCTGGAAGGTCTCGACGGCCCGGGCACGCGAGATCCAGCTAGAACTACAGAACCTGGTAACACGGAAAGACCGGTTGCCAGCGGTGAAGTTCGTTGCCGGTATGGATGTGGGACTCGAGGATAATGGAACCGCACGGGCGGCGGTAGCGGTGCTGCGATTTCCAGATTTAACAATTCATGAAACGGTTATTGCACGCCGCAAGGTCACCTTTCCCTATGTCCCTGGTCTATTGTCGTTTCGCGAGATCCCGGTGGTGATGGCGGCGTTTCGGCGTCTTGAGCAAAAGCCGGATCTGGTGCTGTGTGATGGCCAGGGTTATGCCCATCCGCGCCGCTTTGGTCTGGCTAGTCATTTCGGCGTTCTCACAGATCTACCCACCATCGGGGTCGCGAAGACACGCTTGATCGGTAAACATCAACCGGTCCCGAAATCCAAGGGCAGTTGGCGGCAGCTGATAGACGATGATGAGGTGATCGGAGCCGTGTTACGGACCCGATCCGGCGTACAGCCGGTGTACGTATCTTCCGGTCATCGCGTTAGCTTGCAGACTGCAATCAAATATGTGCTCGCATGCTGTACGAAATATCGGTTACCCGAAACCACGCGAGCGGCACACAAGCTGGCGAGTGGTTAACAAGAAAATTTGCGGTCGGAGTGAATACTCTGACCGTAAATCTTCTTTTACGCCGCTTTGCGGGCGGCAAAAAATGCTTTGAAAACGTTGATGACCGTAGTTATGTCCTCGGTGCACACGTCGAGATGCGTGACCAGGCGCAGCCGGTCACCCGTCGGTCCGACGATAATCCGGCGTTTGTGGACATAAGCCTTCAGCTCCTGGGCCACTGCCGGGCTCAGGGTCAGAAAGACCATGTTGGTGTCGGGTCCGTCGACACTCAGCTCGTCGATGTTGGTCAACCCATCTGCTAACACTGCCGCGTGGGCGTGGTCTTCGGCGAGGCGATCGACCTGTTCCTCGAGAGCGACGATACCCGCAGCGGCAACGATGCCGGCCTGCCGCATACCGCCACCCACAACCTTACGCCAACGGTGAGCCTGTTCAATAAAGCCTTGCGACCCGCACAACACCGAGCCCACGGGCGCCCCCAGACCCTTGGAAAGACATACCGACACCGAATCAAAACCACGGGTGATATCGCTGACATCGACATTCTGAGCGACACTGGCATTGAATATGCGGGCGCCGTCGAGGTGCAGGAACAACCCTTTGGATTGCGCCAATGACACGGCGCGTCGCAAATAGTCCAGCGGCAGCGCCTTGCCCCATTGGGTGTTTTCGAGACACAGTAATCTTGTCTTCGTAAAGTGTGGATCGTCGGGCTTGATGACCGCCGCGACCTTGTTCAGATCCAAGGTGCCGTCGGTTTCGAACTCCAACGGCTGTGGCTGGATGCCGCCAACAATCGCCGCCCCGCCTCCCTCGTAGCGATAGGTATGGGCCATCTGGCCAACCACGTACTCGTCGCCGCGCCGGCAGTGGGTGAGCAACGCGCAAAGATTCGATTGCGTTCCGCTCGGGACAAAAAGTGCCGCTTCGAAACCCAGTCGCTCACAAGTCATTGACTGCAAGCGGTTCACGGTCGGGTCTTCGCCATAGACGTCATCGCCCACCTCGGCTTGGGCCATGGCCGCGCGCATCGCGGCTGTGGGACGGGTGACAGTGTCGCTACGCAAATCAATCACGATGATGAAGATCCGGAGTTAGGAACGAAGATGGTAACTGAATTTGAAGCGCTGCGAGCAAATGAGAAAAAATGCGGTCTGGGGTGCTCTGGCCTCAATTTCATCGGGTTAGACTCCGTTCCCGCTTGGCTCCTTATTTTTCTAACTTCGATACTCTGCAACCAAGCAATTGCAGGCTCACTCCCGATACCGCCAATCATGAAGCGCAGCGCGCCAGGTTGGCGATTTGATAGTTGTTAACAATTAGACACCTCAATTTGGCTCGCGGTTGCGGTAAAACCAACCACCGAGCAAAACGTGTCTCATTCCATGACCGAAGCCAATACCGAACACGCCCTGAGTACCGCAGCGGGCTGGACTCTCCTCCTGATTGTGTTGGTGTTTTTACTCGCTGTTTGTGCGTACCGACATCTTCAAAGTATTCCCGCGGGTATTTCGTATCGAGTACATACCGCCTTGGAACAGGCTGGGTATGCATTAAGAACGATCCGTATTGACGGTCGCGACGTCATTTTGACCGGGACTGTCAATGGCACCGATGCCGCCCGGATTGCCGATATAGTCAAGTCCGTGTACGGGGTCCGCGAGGTATGGACAGATCTGATGATCGTATCATCGAGTTCGCTGGAGCAACCATTATCCAAAACTCGATCACATAAAGCCGTTGGTGGAAAAAACCGGAAATGACGTATTTAATCGGACAAATAATGCTTTGTCTGTTGTTAGCGAGCGTACTCGGAATAGTCGTGGGCTGGCTGCTGCGTGGGGCCCGTTGCCGCGCCGGTATTAATCTACTGAACAGAGAGCTAGACGCACGCGGCGAAAAAATAGAACAGGCCGAACAGCATATCGGGGCATTACAGCGTTCCCTAAAACAACTCGAGTATTCTTGCAAACAACAGCAACAAATAGCACAGGAACGCATTCAACAACTGAAACCTTACCAGGCGGAGGCGGTATGGCTACGGCAAGAGCTTGACAACACAACAACGCTGAACAACAAGCACATCACACGCCTGAATACGCAGTTGGAATCCTTGCAATCATTGAAGCACGAAATCAAGGTTCATGAGACCGTCATTCAAAGATTGGAAAGTCAGTTGCGCACCCAAGCGACAGCTAAAAACCGGCAGGTGGAACAACTGATGTCCCGCCTTGGGGAGATGCAACCACTGGCCGCACAGTCAGATGCCAAAGATCATGAACTGCGAAAAACCGCCGCCAATCATAAACCGCACATTGACGAACCCAGACAACCGTTGCAGCAACTGCGAAACCAGACAAAGTCTGACCGGCAGACCGCGATCCAGCGAAGGGGAAGTCAGGATACATCGGCACAGGAATTGCCGGCAGGAAAACAGTTTGTCGATCCAATCCCGACAGATCCCGTCCAGTCACAACCAACACCAGGCGTGGAGGCCACCGTTGCACCGCCGCACACGCTCAACAAACAAAACATTGCCGCGCATCCAAGCGCCACGCCACAGTCAGCGTTGTCCACGTCGCCGGATAAGGACGATCTGAAAAAGATCTATGGCATCGGTCCGGTGATGGAGCGCACGCTGAATGACCTAGGCATTAGCAGCTTTAAACAGATCATGGACTTTACACGCGACGATGTGGCACACGTGACCGCCGCCATTAAGGTGTTTCCCGGTCGCATTGAACGCGACAACTGGATCGGTGGCGCAAAAAAAGAGTACCGAAAAAAGCACACGAACGAGAATTAGCTTGCCGAGGAGTATTCATGGATAAAGTCATCGCCGGCAGTGGTATCGATGCCGTGATTTATCGCGTATCGCAAAAGGCCAATATATCCGAGCAGGCGGCCACCGTTGCCGTGGACGAAGTGCTGACCGCGGTCAAGGACAGGCTGCCGCCGGCGATGGCCGCTAAGCTAGTCACCGTCGTGGCGGGCGAGGACGCGTTCAGCAGTTGGAACAACATCGGCGACAAGCTTCGCGCTGCCCAATCGATAGGAAAGAACCTATCCACGGATGGAATTGCTGAATTGTCGCAGCGCATCAAACAGGGCGCGGTACATAGCGGCCAATTATCGAAACAGTATGCCGCCAGGGTGGCTGATAAAGTGACCACTTGGTGGGGCAAACTGCGCGCGCGGCGCAAAAAAACCAGGACGAAGCGCGGTGTGAATGATGCGGCACGCCACGACTAGCTAGGGGCTACCGATGGCTGTTTGGGGCGCGGCGCCTCGTCACCGGCCCCCACCGATTGGCTCGGCATTCCCTAACCCGGGCTGCGCGTCCCGAATCACATCGATGCGCTCTGCTAACGCCGTCACCGCGGTAGCCACGGGTTCGACGTGTTGCGCCAGCAATACCGTCACCATCGGCGGATCGATTGCTTCCAGACCTGAAATTCGATTGTCCGAGATAATCTTATAACATTGAATCAACGCACTGGCGCCGCATCGCGCGGCAGCGGCGTAATAGGCCGACGCTTCCATGTCGTACACGGCGTCAAGCGGGTAATCGGGGTCAGGTTCTTCCAGCGTACAAATGGTCTTACTGATGCCGGGGATCGGTACGATCGGGGATGGATGCCAAACATTCCCACTCGCGAGGTCAATAATACGATTGGCGCGCACGCCGGTGCCTACCGCAAGATCGCGGTGACCGGCGATGCCGACGTTTAACCACCCTTGCACTGCACATCCGCCCGTTGCATGCAGGTACTCGCATGCTGCTCGTGCCGCGCACTTACCTATACCGGTCACGATAAGTCTCAAGCCATCACGGCAATACACGGGAAATCCGCACGTGTGGTTCTGTGTTTGCAGTAGAAAATGATCGACGAAGGGCCGGGCCTCGCTTTGAAGCGCCATAACTAGGTTGATCATACGAGCGTGCTCTCATCAAGACAGGTCGCGGTCTGCAAGCTGCGTAACGCATCGCGATAACGGGCGAGCTTGTCCTCGTATTCGGCCACCAAACCCTGATTGCCATGCTTACGCGCCCCGGCAAGCACGATGCCTACCTTGTGCACCAAGGTGCTCAGGGCAGCTTGTAGATCATTGAACGATAGGTTCGCCTCGTGGGTCAGCCGCTCCAGCGCCTGGACCCGGAACCGGTCCATACCCCAGTGCTTGCGAGACAACTGATCCGCGTGCCCCCCGTACTTGTTAATCAACGGCCGAGAGAGATACAACACCGGATATCGGGCGCAAATACGCAGCCACAACTCATAATCCTCGCAAGCCGGCAGGGTTTCATCGAAAAGGCCCACCGATTCTAGGACCGTGCGATGGATCAGAACCGACGAGGGCGAGATAACGCATAACGGCAGACAACGCGCAAATATCCAACCGCCGAACTTTTTGTGCTTTTTCATCGGATTGACGCGTTTTCCGTTCCGGATCCAGATCTCGTTGGTGTGGCAGACACGATAGTCGGGCTGGGCACGAAGCGCGTCGACCTGGTGCTGCAATTTCCACGGCAACCATTCGTCGTCGGAATCCAGAAATGCCAGCCACTCACATCGCGCGTGCCGGATTCCTGAATTGCGCGCTCCACTCACGCCATGATGCTGCTGATAGACATAATCGGCGTTCGGGAACCACGCCGAAACGAGTTCGCGGGTATTGTCGGTGGAACCGTCATCGACCACCACTACCTGGGCCGGACTAAGCGACTGCGCATAAACCGATTCCAAGGCACGTACGAGCAGCGGTGCGCGATTGTGGGTGGGAATGATGACCGAGACATGCATAACACCGATGCTACGCGGGCGCTGAGGTCCTCACAAGAATCCCGCTGATTTCAAAGCTGGGGGGGTTACCGCTCGACGTGCAGGCAAAAAAATTCTCCAATCGACCCACGCCGCTTTCGCGGCGCGGCCGAAAGGAGATGCGTCATCGCTTTTGGCGATATCGGTAATACCAGCGGCTATGTGTACTCCCTACATTCCGCACTGTGTGCATCGCGCCTGCTGGTATGTATACGTCTTCACCCAACTTGGGCCGCACGGTGTTGCCTTGAAAGGTGATCTCGATGTCCCCTTCCTTCAGCATCACTAATTCATCCGTACCATGTACAAAATCTTTCCGTTCCGGACCCGGAACATCGGTCCAGATCTCACAGCCATATCCCCGCTCCGCCCAGTCGCGCTTCAATTCTGTGGGGTCGATAGTAGCGCCGTCTGGGTTGCCGGACAAACGCTGGTCTATGTCTTTGTTTTTCTGCGAGGTTTTTTCGGCCCGCCGGCTATGCCACATATTCTCTTTGCAAAACAGTAAGTTAGGAGTCCAGGCGCCAAAGGACGTCGTGCCCCGCTGACTCGCTGTAGCTTATCCGCGCCGTACCGGAAACCACAACCCCAGGCCATTGACGGGATTTGCCGTCGCGGAATCCTTGGGCAAAGTCATGGAATTGGAGAAAGTCAGCAGCTACGGCCAAGATCTACGAACGGCAACCGACAGGCTATTAATAACGTTTATACCCACAATAATAAGTTTATGGCTTTGGCGCTATCTGACCACGATGGCCCATTGCGTCCACCCACAGAGCCCCCGATAAGAGTGCAGCTGCCCCTACCCCAAAAGCGCTTGGATGTCCTCGCGTTCTTGGCGGAGTTCTTGTTCCGTGGTGCGCATTTTTTCTTTGCTGAAGGCGTCGTTTTTCAAGCCCTGTACGATCTCATAACCGGCGACGCGGCACCGCACCGGAAACGAATACACGATACCCTCGGCGATGCCATAACTGCCGTCGCTGGGAACCCCCATGCTCACCCAGTCGCCGTCATCGTTACCCATCACCCAGGTACGCATATGGTCGATCGCGGCCGAGGCTGCGGAGGCCGCACTGGAGGCTCCGCGCGCCTTGATGATCGCTGCACCGCGTTGCTGCACGGTGGGAATGAACTCGTTCAT
>CALZGZ010000307.1 GCA_945787105.1 uncultured Gammaproteobacteria bacterium | reverse complement strand
TAGGATCATGTGCTGGCAAGTCATGCGAATAATGATCATCATTGACCACTCGTAATCAAATCGCCTGCAGCAAGCGTCGCTTGTGCCGGTTTGAGTTATCCGTTCCAATTGACAAATGAGTAGCTTGACGAGGTGCTGGACTTGGCGAAGATTAGACGACTGATACTCGACGTATTGAAACCGCACCACCCCAATGTTGTTGAATTTGCTGGTGCATTGAGCGCCCAGGGTGTTGACTATGCGGTAACAATTAACGTCCTCGAAATGGACGACAAGACCGAAACCTTGGAAGTCGTTGTCGAGGGTGCCGATATCCGCTTCGATGATCTCGTTGAGAGCATAAAGCAACTGGGTGGCTCGCTGCATAGCATCGACGAGGTGGTGGCCATTTCAGAGGACAACGATTCGCGAGATTGATCAGGCGGCCCCCGACGAGCAAGCCACACTCAGACTCACGTTCATGTCGGTTACAGTGATTAAAAACCTGCGTCTGTTTATCAGAATCACGCGTTCGCAAGCGATCATCCGACGCTATCTCGTCGTTAACGGGTTTGACGGTGCATTGACGATGCTCGGCTTGGCAATAGGGTTTCGGGTTGGTGGCCAAGCCGATATACCGGTGGTGATTAGTGCATGTCTAGGGGCGGCCGTTGCACTGGGTGTAAGCGGCGTCACCAGCGCTTATATCAGTGAATCGGCCGAACGGCAAAAAGCGCTTAGAGATTTAGAACAGGCAATGGCGGCAGATTTGGGTGGCACTGCGCACGGTATGGCGGCGCGTCTGGTTCCGTTTTTAATTGCTCTGGTCAACGGTCTAGCCCCGTTTGCGATATCCTTGGTCATCATCACTCCCTTGTGGTTGGTGCAGTCCCAAGTTGATCTGCCGTGGCCGGCTATAGATACGGTCATTGGACTGGCGTTCGTTATTATTTTTTTTCTTGGAACGTTCCTAGGCCGGGTAGGCGGCGAATTCTGGTTGTGGTCCGGTATCCGTACCGTATTTATCGCTGTAGTAACGGCTATGATCATCATGCTCATCAGCCACTAATCAGCGCACGGATGCGTGACAATAATTAAAACGCCTAGTGAGAAATGCCGGCTATCCCTCCGGTCCTGAGGAGCTTATTCAATTCTCATGGTTCCGATTGCGGCGCTTTATCGTCAACGAATAACAAAAGTATTGCACCGCCGGCGAACAGCACCAACAACGACAGAATGGAAACGCGAGTGCTGTGCGTCCAATAGGCCATTCCACCCATTAACGCGGGTCCGATCACCGCGGCAAATTTTCCCAGTAAGTTGTAGAAGCCGAAGAATTCTGCGCTTGAGTTTTCTGGGATGATCCGTGCATACAACGAACGGCTCAACGATTGCACGCCGCCCTGGACCAGGCCGATAGTCACGGCGATCGCGTAGAACTCCCAAACCTGATCCAACTTGTATGCCCAAAGGGTGACGCCGACGTAGACGACCAACCCAATGAGAATACCGGTCTTCGCGCTCAGTCGCTGACCAATCCATCCAAACGCGATCGCGGCGGGAAATCCAACGAACTGGGTGACCAACAGCGCAAAAATCAAATGCTGGCTGGTGAATCCCAGCGCTACGCCGTAGTCAACCGCCATGCGAACGATCGTATCGACGCCGTCAATATACAACCAGTAAGCAGCGAGGAAAATGATGATTTGTCGGTAGCGGCGTACGGCGCGAAAGGTGTCTCGAAGCTGACGAATTCCGAGTATCGAAGCAGCTTTCAACGTCGTGGCTGCTTTGCCGCGATGTTCACGCACGTAGCGCCACAAAGGCATGGTGAAAATTGCCCACCACAGCGCAACCAGTAAGAAGGAAACGCGAACGGCGTGGGTACTGCTGTCGAGCCCGAATGTCTCCGGCCGCAGGGTGAGGTAAGCACAAAAAGCCAAAAACAATCCGCCCCCTAGGTAGCCCAAGGCGAAGCCCAACGCCGACACGGCATCGAGGTGACGTTTTTGCGTCACATCGATGAGCAGCGCATCGTAGAAGATGTTTGCGCTTGCGAAACCGACGCCTCCAATTACGTACAATACGATCGCCAGCGGCCACTGACCAGACGACACAAAAAATAGTGCACCCGTCGCAATGATGCCCACTGCGGCGAAAGACATTAAGAAGCTTTTCTTGAACGTCCCCTGGTCTGCAATTGCGCCGAGCACCGGCGCTATGGAGAGCACCAGGAGGCTTGCTACTGAGTTTGCGAGTCCTAATCGAAACGAGCTGATCGTAACGTCGGTATCGGCGGCCCAGTATTGCTTGAGAAACACAGGAAAAAATCCGGCGATGATTACCGTCGCGAACGCCGAGTTGCCCCAGTCATACAGCGCCCAGGCAATTATCTCCCGTCGATTTCTAAGTTCAGAATACGGTAAGCGCACGTTAAAACAGTTCGTATCGACACAAACAGCCGCCAGTGCCGAATATAATCATCCCGTGGCGCACAGCCGGCCCCGCGGCTTGGGGATCAGTGGATTGTCTTCATTCCGTATGAAACACGGAATCTTATCTTGTCAACTCGAGTGAGGCGAGAACTCCGGCCAGTTCTAACTCGTTATTGGCCTGCCAGTGGTCGCAAACTAAGGCTCGTCCTGCGCGTCGAACCAAAGGATCGTAGCCCGAAGTGCGCACCATACGGCGCGCGTCGCGCAGCTAGAAATACGAATACGCCTAGCCCGGATATTGCACCAAGGCGGTGCCCAACTCCGAGTGCGTGGCGGAACTCAAGGCATTGCGCCGAGGTGGCCACACAGGGTGTTACCGCAGTCACGCCTATCCCGGCTCGGAGTGGTTCTCGCACATCTGCGCTTGGCCTTCACGCGAAAAAAATGGGGTCTGAATTGAATTCAGACCCCATTTTCTTAGCTCCAGGCGCGGCGCTTGTCCCCGCACAGCAGGGGGCTTGTCCCCGCATAGCAGGGGAACAGCAGGGGAACAGCAGGGGAACAGCAGGGGAACAGTAGGGGGCCCAGCTGCACGAGTCCTGCGCCAGCATCCGGGATCCTGGTGAGCTAGAGACAGCAACCGGATCGGATGATCGTCGAGTAACACGCGCTACCGCTGCGGCTTCTCAGTGGGCCCGGTCGCCGGCGGTTGCCATTTTCTCCAACGCGTCCATACGCGCCTCGAGCTTCCCGATTTCGATCAGTTTGGCGATCTGAGATAGGGCATAAATAGAACCTTTTAGCTCCTCGGCAGAAATATCGCCACGCTGGGCGGCGTGGTAAAGCGCCGCCATCTCCTTTCGCACCTGCCGCAGGGTCGACAACTCCGGTTGCCCCCGGGCGGGTATGGGAACCAGTCGTGCCGTTTGGTCGTCTCGCGGGTCGCTGGTGTTGCTTGGCGGTGATTTTTGCTCCATGTTTTTTCCTATCAGATCGGTAGGTTGGGTTTCTATCCGCCAGAGAATTCGAACTGATCGAAAACGCGTGTTTGCGGCTGTATAACAGGATAGACGCCGCGCCGGTCTGTTGCAGCATCTCTAATCGGATGATTTGTTAATCTCGTCGGCAAGCTTTAGTGAACGCAGTGACCAACGTCGAGTGCCCATACGGGCTGTTGGCCGCGCTCAGGGCATACCGGCGTGTTTCCCGCAAAAACAAGACCCCGCTGGGCGGCGGGGTCTAAACTGTGCTGGCCCGAATAGTTGTCGGGGGAGTCGGACCAGCCTCTTTGGGGAGAATCGTTATGATGGCATATGAGCATCGCGCTTAGGGTTACCGTTTTGTCATGTGTTGTTCACATCCTCTTGACGTCGCCCCGTAACCGCGGCGTCTGTTAGAGTGGATAGCACTGTGATCAAGTCCCGCCTGCGATCGAGCGGGGTCTTTGACGTTCACCTATCGACACACAGGCGGAAGATGACGAGCATTGACACCGTTGCTGGATGCTGATTGGCAGGTGAAGTTTACCGATGCGCTCCCAGTGCTCGGCGTCAGCCAGACCTTCCTGCCGTCGAGCAGCTGCTCCCTGCTGTTGTATGTAATCTCGATTCGTCCCGTGGGGTCGCTTAGGACCGCGATGGAACTTGTATAGTCGCCGTTAATATCAGTAGCCATTGCAATGCCCGCCTGGGTGTTGTTGCCGGGCAGGACGCCCATCGACGAGTAATACTCGACGATCCCGGTCTTGGCCGGCCCCGCGAGCGCCAATCCCTCCGAGGCCTTGGCGCGTACGGTGTAGTCGCGATAAGCCGGGATGGCGATCGATGCCAGGATACCAATGATCGCAACAACGATCATCAGTTCGATCAATGTGAAACCATGCTGTTGTGTTTTCATCGATGTATCCATCTCGTGACGGTTCGATACCCAGCGGGACCGACCCGGTCACGGTACGGACGGCGGGAACGAGACAAGCGAGGCGTAATAAAAGTATATATCCTTATTGAGATTTTTGCTGTGCCGGATATCCACCAACATTGATATGACTCAAACAAAACGCTGGAAAGCACAAGTAATATTTGTGCCCACGGCAGTGACGGGTGTAGTCATCGGTAATAAGGCCCCAAAAACATCTGATGGACTCCAACATACAGTGGCATACGCTGAGTACTGATGAAGCACTCGAGCGTCTAACGGCGTACCGGAACGGTCTGAGTGCGCAGGAGGCCGCACGTCGTCTCGACGAGTATGGGCCAAACGAGCTGCGGACGACGGTTAGCGTATCGCCATGGTCGATTCTACTCGGGCAGTTCAAAAATGTACTAATTGTTATTCTGCTCATTGCCACCGTCATCTCCGCATTTCTAGGACACCACCTCGAATCCATTGCCATCATGGTCATCTTATTGTTCGCCATCCTGCTTGGATTTATCCAGGAGTACCGCGCCGAGCGCGCAATTGAGGCATTACGCAATATGACGGCGCCGACCGCGCGGATATTGCGGGATGGTAGAGAGGTAGATATCCCGGCGCGCGACGTGGTGCCGGGTGACGTGGTGTCGCTGGCAACCGGAGACAAAATCCCCGCCGATGCACGCGTGATTCTAGCTGTCAATCTGCGCATTGACGAGGCGCCTTTGACCGGGGAGTCCGAAGCGGTAGACAAGCAAAGTGAGCGGCTCGCGGACGGAGACTCTGCGATTGGTGACCGGACAAATATTGCGCACTCCGGAACCACAATCACGTACGGTCGTGGACGAGCGGTGGTGTTTGCGACAGGTGTAGATACCGAGTTTGGCAAGATTGCCGGGATGCTGCGATCCGTGGAGGCGGGACGCACGCCCTTACAAGACAATCTCGACCGGGTCGGTCGGATCCTGGCAATCGCGGCAGCCGTCATAGTGATGTTTATCGTCATCGCTGGATGGATTCGTGGTGCGGGGTTGTTGGACATGTTCGTGTTCGGCGTCGCACTGGCGGTCGCAGTGGTGCCCGAGGCGTTGCCCGCGGTGGTGACGATCTCCCTCGCCATCGGATTGCAGCGCATGGCTAAACGCAACGCGCTCATTCGTCACTTACCGGCAGTGGAAACACTGGGCAGCACTTCGGTGATCTGTTCCGATAAGACCGGGACGCTCACCAAAGACGAGATGACAGTGCGGCGGTTGGTTGTCGATGAGCGGGTGATAGAGGTATCGGGAACGGGGTACGAGCCAGTCGGGTCATTTCACCATGATGGGCGTGAAATCCAAGTCACCGATGTTCTACAACAGCTGTTACAGGGCGCGGCGCTAGCATCGGATGCCCGATTGATAAGACTGGACGGCCGGTGGGATATTCACGGTGATCCCACCGAAGGGGCGTTGGTGGTCGCCGCGGCAAAGGCGGGATGTGGGCAGGATCAACTGGAGGATGCGTTCTTGCGTGTCGACGAGATTCCGTTCAGCTCGGAACGTAAACGGATGACAACGCTACACCGCACCGCCGACGGTCACATCGCATACACCAAGGGTGCCCCCGAGGTGATTTTGACATCCTGTTCCCGTCAGCTCACCGAACACGGTGAGCGGTCACTCGATGCTGCCGCCGCACAGTCAATCCGGGACACCGCGCGGCAAATGGCGCAGAGTGGGTTACGGATGTTGGCGGTGGCCGTTAAGTCCGGCGCCGCCATCGAGGATGCCGAAAGTGATATGGTATTTGTTGGGTTGATCGGTATCAGCGACCCGCCGCGGCCGGAGGCCAGGGCTGCGATTCGCACTTGTGCGCAGGCCGGCATCAAACCGGTGATGATTACCGGGGATCATCCGCAAACGGCCCAGGCGGTGGCGATTGAATTGGGTCTGGCACAGACTGAGCGCGCCGTCACCGGTAGCGACATCGACACGATGACGGATGCAGATCTGGAGAGCCAGGTGCGCGACATCGAGATATACGCACGCGTCTCGCCACAGCACAAACTGCGGGTAGTAGCGGCGTGGCAGAAACTTGGTCATATAGTGGCGATGACCGGAGACGGTGTTAATGACGCGCCGGCGCTCAAAAAGGCCGACATCGGCGTGGCCATGGGTATCACCGGCACCGATGTCAGCAAGGAGGCCGCCGACATGACCCTTGCCGATGATAACTTTGCGTCGATAGTGGGTGCTGTCGAAGAGGGGCGGATCATATTCGGCAATATAAAGAAATATCTGATGTATTTGCTTTCCTCCAACATCGGTGAGATTGGTTTGATCGCTATCGCCACGCTTGCCGGATATCCCTTGCCGCTGACTGCGGTGCAGATCTTGTACGTCAATTTGGCAACCGATGGTTTGCCGGCACTTGCCTTGGCGGTGGACCCTCCCGAGGCGGATCTCATGCGTCGTCCTCCGCGGGACCCGCGCAGCGGCGTGTTTACCCGGCCGGTAGTTGCATTAATGTTGGTCGGCGGCGTGTGGTCGATGATGGTAAATTTCGTATTGTTCTCCTGGGCATTGGGATCGGGCCGCGGCCTCGAGCACGCTATGGCGATGACATTCGTCTCATTGACGCTCATTCAGTTTTTCAAGGCCTACAATTTTCGCTCTGACCGGGAATCTGTGTTTGTGCAGCCATTTGCTAACAAGTGGTTGAACCTGGCAATCATGTGGGAGCTTGTGTTGTTGAGCCTGATCGTCTATTGGCCGACCCTGCAACAACCGTTCGGAACGTATGCCTTCAGCGTTGACGATTGGATGGTTGTCGCGGGTTTCGCGTTTACCGTCGTCCCGGTACTCGAGATCAGCAAATGGATAGTGCGGCGCGGCTCGTCTTCATCGACGGCATGAAAATCAAGCGAACCCGAGCCATCGATTGGGCGCTTATGGTTATCCCGGTCGTACTGCATATCCTCGTATACAGCGATGCATATTGTTCTACACCGATGCTCGAGGTCATTATCGAAGGTGTGCCCGAACGGATCCTGACCAAACTCACTTCTAGCTTGGATATATACCGGGAACGCGACAAGGATACATTGGATGAACAGCAGCTGCGGACGTTACATCGCCGGGCGAAAGGTCAGATCACGACCGCACTACAGTCGTTTGGATTCTATAAATCCAGCGTCAGCGGCAGCTTGCAGAGACGAGATCAGCAATGGATGGCAAGTTACGTGGTATCTGTGGGTCCTCCACTACGATACCAAGATATCAAGATTGCAATCTTGGGTGAAGGCCGCAAGGAACCGGGTCTGCAGAATCTATTTAAAAACTTTCCTATCAAAATTGGTTACATCGTCGATCACACGGTATATGAAGCAGCGAAACAACAGTGGCTTCGTACGGCGATCGACTTAGGGTATTTGGACGCCGGGCTTAGTAAACGGCAGATCCGTATTGATATGCAGCGCTACCAAGCCCAACTCTCTCTGACCTTGGATACAGGACCGTTGTTCTACTTCGGTAATATCAACTTGATTCAGGACGACTTCGATAACGCCTTCCTCGAACGTTACGTCGACATAAAACCTGGACAACGATATTCGGCAACGAGAGTTATCGCGTTGGAAAACGCACTCCGTGACAGCGGTTATTTCCTCGAAGTGCTAGTTCAGCCAAAACTCGAAGACGCCGTGAATCAACGGGTGCCGATTGACGTGACATTCAAGTCGATAAAGCCGTCCAGCTACGTATTCGGAATGGGCTACGGAACTGATACCGGCGTCCGCGGCAGGATCGGCTGGGAGCGGCACCGGGTCAACCGTCGTGGCCACCAGTTTGTCGCGAATCTCATAATGTCGCAGCGGACCAAAGATGCGAGCGTGCGCTATGTGATCCCGATTCGTAATCCCCGCAACGATCGTTTTTCGATTTTCTCCAGCTACGTGAACGACGATCCGGACACCAGTGACAGCGAACTGGGACGCATCGGAATCAGCCGCTCCACAGTGCACGGCAGGACGCGCTTGGAGTATCTTCTGACGTTTCAGCACGAGACGTTTACGGTGGCGGATCAGCAGGACACCGTTGATTTCCTCGCACCCGGCGTCAATTTCTCGTGGGTCACCGCGGACGACCGTTTGTTTCCGAGACGCGGTCTGCGTGCGGGCATCGGCCTGATCCTGAGCTACGACGGCATTTTATCGGATGTCAGCTTTGCGCAGACCCGGTTACAGGGAAAGTGGCTCCATCCCCTCGGCTCACGCGGCCGTCTCATCCTGCGGGGCGAGGCGGGTCTCACCATCGCCTCACAGGTCTCGGTTCTGCCGGCCTCGATCCGATTTTTCGCCGGCGGCGACCAGAGTGTGCGGGGTTATGACTACAAAGAGCTGGGACCGGTGGACCAAAACGGCGAAGTCATCGGTGGCCGATATCTGCTCGTCGGCAGCATGGAGTATGAACATCGGATCACCGACGGGTGGAGCGCCGCCGTGTTCCTCGATGCGGGTAATGCGTTTGACGATTTCGACGAGCCACTGGAACAGGGCGCAGGATTCGGCGTTCGCTGGCGATCGCCGGTGGGCCCGGTACGCCTGGACATCGCCAATGCGATCTCCAAACCCGGGAATCCGTGGCGTGTCCATTTGACCATCGGACCGGATCTGTAGATGCGCCGGCTCTGGATCAGTTTTGCGATCGCGGCGTTTGTAGTTGCTGCGGGTGCCCTATGGTTGGTCGCGACTGCGCAAGGTCTCGAGTGGGCTATTCACCTGGCATCCCAGCATCTCGAGATCGATATCGAAACCGATGAAGTCCAAGGCCGCTTGCTGGGACCGGTGACGCTGCGGAATATTCGCTA
>CALZGZ010000306.1 GCA_945787105.1 uncultured Gammaproteobacteria bacterium | reverse complement strand
TGGGTGCGCGTCATCGGGAACGAAAAATCCCGTGTCGGCTTTTTGCCCGCTGTCACAGTCCCCGAACTACTGGTGCTATCAAAGGCGTCTTGGTCGGTGAATTCGCCATAGAAGCATTTGACATTAATCGCACCGGTTGCATCGTTCGCCATCCGGATGATGGTATTCCGGTCAAAGAATTGATCATCATCTGGTCCACCGCCGGCTTGGATCTCGGGAAACACCAACAGACTTCCCTTTTGCGACGTATTGGCTATATTCGGCGCCGCCAGTACGGTAGTGCCAACAAGGGCTAACGATACCGCCGCCCCCACCATTGTGTATCGTTTCATCGTATTTCTCCTCAATGTTTAAACATTCCTCAATGCGTCAACATGGTTGATGGTTGCATGATTCAAAACCATTCGCATATCAGCGCCACTGGGTAGTCGTTCGCCCGCGACCCTGCATCCGCGAATGATGTCGCATCAAGGTATCGCAAAGATTGTGCCAAGTGGCGTAACATTTTGTTTTTAAATAACAAATCGTCCATGATGCCGCTCGCAAGCGGCACCGATGTCGCACATCCCAACACCGCGCTTGCTGCGCTCGCAGACAAATTGCGCATGTAATACAGCTACTTAAGCACCGAACCTCGGTTTGCACCTGGGCGTGTCTCGGGCTTGAGACGTGCGACGATCGTGTGGGCTTGCGATCGCAATGGGCGCGCCGATCAATGTACAGTGATCGCCGCGCGTTCAAGAAACTCAACAGCGATCCCGCCGTACGGCCGATGTACCATCTAGCTCACCGCATCGAAGCGCAGTTGTCTGTGGCCTGGGGCGCTCATTATCTACCCCGCGCGTTGCGAAAGTCGGGCGGATGATCAGGGACGCGGTGTGCAAGGGTCGGAACACAAAAAAGGAGGCAGAAGGTTTCCCTTCTGCCTCCTGGGTAAGTCTTCAGCTTAAAGACTTATTTCTTCTCCGGGACCTCGGCATCAGGTTGCCACAGAATATATCCCGTTCTCTTACCGGCATGGTGCGTGGTCGTCGCGTTGATGTCGTATTCTTCACTAAAGTCATCGTCATCCAGGTCATGGACCATAACGCCCAGCAACCCGTATCCGGCCTGTGTCCCGGCTGAGTCCAAAAACGACTCGGCACGGAAAAAGGCCGACTGGGATTCTTGGATGTCGTCGGTAAAATGCTCCGGATTGACATCAATTTCCGAAAAACCTGTATCGACGGTATCGTCACACAGGTCATTGCCTTGGTTGTCCTGGATATCGCAAGCGCCCAAGTTCATCCGCCACCAACCGTCCGCTTTCTCCTTGGTGCCGGTGGTCTTGGTCTCATCCTCACTCCAAATCGTAAATACGATCCAATGCGGCAGAACTCTCGCGTTCCCGACCGGTACCAGGTCCTGGGTACAGCTCGCGACGCTCAGGTAGAGATCATCTACGTGGACTCTCTCGACAGGCTGACCTTCGTTGTTCTGCGGGCCGAAATGGCCAATGATGTAGCGGCCGCACTTGTCATAGGCGCCATTGGTCTTGTCTATACCGTTCAGATCGAGCCGACCCGCAACTGCGCCAACCTGCTCCTTGTTCTTGATACCGCGGGCATAGAATGACCAGGCATTGTAGGAGAAAGAGGTCTCATCACCGGGATCGATGATCGTGGCCGTCGCGGAAAGATGATTCCACTTGACCTGCTTGGTTTCGGCATTGTTCGTCGCCCAACACACGAGCTCACCGGTCGCGGTGTTGGCGCTCGGGAAGTCCGGCATCTGGTACGTGCCGTCGCCGTCTCTGACCTCCCAGAACACCGCTTGGGTGCGCGTCATCGGAAACGAAAAATCCCGTGTCGGCTTGTTGCCCGGTGTCACAGTCCCCGAACTACTGGTGCTATCAAAGGCGTCTTGGTCGGTGAATTCGCCATAGTAGCATTTGACATTGATCGCACCGGTTGCGTCGTTCGCCATCCGGATGATGGTATTCCGGTCGCTGTGGGCATCTATCTCAGGAAACACCAACAGACTGCCTTTTTGCGACGTGTTGACTATATTCGGCGCCGCCAGTGCGGTGGTGCCAACAAGGGCTAACGATACCGCCGCCCCCACCATTGTGTATCGTTTCATCGTATTTCTCCTCAATGTTTCAGCATTCCTCAATGCGTCAACATGGTTGATGGTCACATGATTCAAAACCATTCGCATACCAGCGCCACTGGGTAGTCGTTCGCCCGCGACCCTGCATCCGCGAATGATGTCGCATCAAGGTACCGCAAAGAATGTGCCAAGTGGCGTACCGCTTTGTTTTTAAATAACAACTCATCCATGATGCCGCTCGCAAGCGGCAACGATGTCGCACATCCCAACACCGCGCTTGCTGCGCTCGCAGACAAATTGCGCATGTAATACAAATACTTAAGCACCGAACCTCGGTTTGCACCTGGGCGTGTGTCGGGCTTGAGACGTGCGACGATCGTGTGGGCTTGCGATCGCAATAGGCGCGACGATCAATGTACAGTGATCGCCGCGCGTTCAAGAAACTCAACAGCGATCCCGCCGTACGGCCGATGTACCATCTAGCTCACCGCATCGAAACGCAGTTGTCTGTCGCCTGGGGCGCTCATTATCTACCCCGCGCGTTGCGAAAGTCGGGCGGATGATCAGGGACGCGGTGTGCAAGGGTCGGAACACAAAAAAGGAGGCAGAAGGTTTCCCTTCTGCCTCCCGCGCCAGTCTTCAGCTTAACGACTTATTTCTTCTCAGGGACCGGGGCGTCAGGTTGCCACACAATATATCCCATTCTGCTGCCAGCATGGTGCGTCGTCGTTGCGTTGACGTCGTATTCTTCAAAACCGTTGCTACGAGAATCGTCATCCAGGTCGTGGACCAGGACGCCCAGCAAGCCGTATCCGGGCTGTGTCCCGGCTGCGTCTACAAACGACTCGGCACGGAAAAAAGCCGACTGGGATTCGAGGATGTCGTCGGTAAAATGCTCCGGATTGATATCAATTTCCGAATAGGTTGGATCGGTGTCCTGCGGACACAGGCGATTGCCTTGAGGGTCCGTGTCACTGCAAGAGCCCAAGTTCATCCGCCACCAACCGTCCGCTTTCTCCTTGGTGCCGGTGGTCTTGGTCTCATCCTCACTCCAAATCGTAAACACGATCCAGTGCTCATTAACTTTCGCGTTCCCGACCGGTACCAGGCACTGGTAACAGCTCGAGATGCTCAGGTAGAGATCATCCGTGTGGACTCGCTCGGCGGGCTGACCCACGTTGTCCACCGGGCCGAAATGGCCAATGATGTAGCGGCCGCACTTGTCGTAGGCGCCATATTTCTTGTCTACGCCGTTCAGATCGAGCCGCCCCGCATATTTTCCGACCTGCGCTTTGTTCTTGATACCGCGGGCATAGAATGACCAGGCGTTGTAGGCGAACGAGGTCTCGTCACCGGGATCAATGATCGTGGCCGTTCCGGACAGATGATTCCACTTGACCTGCTTGGTTTCGGCATTGTTCGTCGCCCAACAAATGAGCTGACCGGTCGCCGTGTTAGCGCGCGGGAAGTCCGGCATTTGGTAGGTGCCGTCACCGTCTTTAACCTCCCAGAACACCGCCTGGGTGCGCGTCATCGGGAACGAAAAATCCCGTGTCGGCTTGTTGCCCGCTGTCACAGTCCCTCCACTACTGGTGCTATCAAAGGCCTCTTGGTCGGTGAATTCGCCATAGAAGCATTTCACATTGATATTACCGGTTGCGTCGTTCGCCATCCGGATGATGGTATTCCGGTCGTGGAATTGATCATCCGCTGGTCCACCGCCGGCTTGGATCTCGGGAAACACCAACAGACTGCCCTTTTGCGAGGTGTTGGCTACGTTCGGCGCCGCCAGTACGGTGGTGCCAACAAGGGCCAACGATACCGCCGCCCCCACCCTGGTGCATCGTTTCATCGTACTCCTCCTCAAAATGTTTCGACTTGTTGATAGCTACATTATTCGACAACCCGTGAACGCCTCCGCCACCGCGTGCGTCGTTAGCCCTCGTCTCTGCGGGGGCGCATGTCATCGCAAAATATCGCGCAAAGACCGTGCCACACGGCACAACCCTTTGTTTTCAAACAACAACTCATCCATAATGTCGCTGCGCAAGCGCCGCCATGTCGCACATGTCAACACCGCACTGGGTGCATACGCAGGCAAATTGCGGATGTAGGACAAATAGTTACGCACCGAACTTCGTGTTGCACCTCGTTGTGTCTCAAGCTTGAGACACGCGGCGTTCGCAACCCACCGATCGCAGCACGAGGATTGCCTTGATGCGGATCGCTAAGCCATTGATGTGTCTGTGTCCGGTTGCCGGGAACGAGCTCGAAACCACGTGCAAGGCGGACCCACCGTTTCTAACTGCGTGGGATTTTCGTCAAACTTGGGGCATGTGTTGGCGGCCTAACGCCGCTTACAGGACGGCGAGGAACATCTTTATCAGGAGCGCAGGGGGGAGCCGGCACTGTAGGGGGTCGCCGGCGACTGTGTCGCAAACCAAGCCAGCATCACTTGATTCACCAATCGAAACTCTCTCCCAGGAACTCGAACAGCCTCTGATTGTGCGGCCGGAAATAATCGTCGAGATACTCACGAATATCTCTTTGCATTGTGTCTTCATAACCGCCAACATTTTTCGGCTGCAACGCGACGTCCTCAAAGTCTTGTTCGATCTGCAGATGCTCGGTGATCCGCTGCAACGCGGACATCGGGTCAGCGAACAGCAGATCGCTGTTAAGGATCAATAGCTGTTCGATATCGAAATACTGCAGGTAGCGTTGTAACTGCTCTACATAGTTGTTTAATTTCATTTAAGCCAACCACACGATTACCGCCAAGGCCCGTTGCTAGAAATAGAGTTATTGCGTATTCCACCGTCTGACGTACACGTTTCGGCCGACAGCGATGTGCGGTAATCGCGTCTTCATGCGCCAACTCCACGTTGCATGTACCGCTTTAATCGAAACATTCGGCGCTTGCCTCGCGGGTGGAGTTTCATTCACCTTCGCCCGCAACCAGGCGACGGCATTTGCGGCGATACATGATTGTCTGCCACAAAATGCCGCCGTTATCCTGCGGGATCCGTAATCGCTGATAGTGCGGCCGATGCCACACAGCATACTCGCGCGCGAATTCGTGGACCATCAATACTGGCCTCGGACCATCGCCATCGACACGGGAAACCTATCGCCACTGGAATTTTCGCTGCGCCGGGAACAAAAGGCTTATCTGTACCGCCAGGGTCACGCGACGCCGTTGTCCATCTTGCCCATGAAGTTTCAACACAACGCGGTTAACAGAACTGCCGTGCCACTGCGTTAACCGGGTCGGTAGCGGTTGTCGAAGTAGCGCTTATGTTCCAGGCCCGGTCCGCGGTTTGCGGTCCGGGCGCAACGCCGCGGACCGCCAATCGTAACCGGCGATCGTTGGGGCGGTTCGACTCGATCCACACACTTCGTTATCATTGTTTGTCGGGCCGGATTACGCGTACGTCCGCAAGGCCGGTTAACCCTGGATGTTGGCATCGCTTCAGCAGTCAAACAACGCTTCTTAACTACCTATCACCCTCTTCAAACCGTCTGATTTTTTTCACATCAAGGCTAATCATGGCGAGTCCCGCATCGAAAAAGATCATTTACACCGCGCTGATTGGAAATGGTTTGATCGCGATATCCAAGTTCATCGCGTCCGCCGCTACCGGAAGCTCTGCGATGTTCAGCGAAGCCATCCACTCGGTGGTGGACATGGGCAACCAAGGCCTGCTGCTGCTGGGAATCAAACGCTCGCAACAGCCGCCGGACGCTACACATCCGTTCGGCTATGGGATGGAACTGTATTTCTGGACGTTTGTCGTTGCCATATTGATTTTCGCGGTGGGCGCCGGCGTGTCGATCTATGAAGGGGTACACAAGCTCCACAATCCACAGCTGATACAAAATCCGCTCATCAACTATGTCGTTTTGGGGCTGGCGATGATATTCGAGGGATATGCCTGGTACGTCGCGTTTGTCGAGTTCAAAAGAATAAAAGGCAACATGAGCTATCTCGAGGCGGTGCGGCGCAGCAAGGATCCCACCGTGTTCACCGTGTTGTTCGAGGACAGCGCCGCGATGTTGGGACTGCTGGTGGCGTTTGCCGGTGTGGCCGGCGCCACGGCCTTGGGCATGCCCGAACTCGATGGTGCGGCGTCGATTCTAATTGGTGTTATTCTCGCCCTCACCGCCATGCTGCTGGCCTATGAAAGCAAGAGCCTGCTCATCGGCGAGCGCGCCAAAGTGGAGGTAATCGGTGGCATTCGTGAAATAATAACGAAACAACCGGAGATCATCGCACTGAACGAGCTTTTAACCATGCACATGGGACCCAAAGACATCCTGCTCAACCTCAGTGTCGACTTTGATGACCGGGTTTCCTCCAAGCAAGTCGAAGAGGCGATCTCGGACATGGAACAGCAGATCAAGGTAAAATATCCCGAAGTGTCCAGGGTATTCATCGAGGCACAGAGCTGGCAGCGGCACCGCGAGAATCTGCGCCGGGATTAGACACCAACCGAATATATACCACCGTTATGATCCACTCCGCTCTGTACCGCTCTGAAACCGGCACCATAGACCGCGGCGGCCCCGAGTTGCTCGACACCTGGGCGCACGACCCCGGGTCCGTCATATGGGTCGATCTCGCCGACAACGATGTCGACGACGAAGCACGTTTCCTGACCGAACGTTTTGGTCTGGATCCGCTTGCGATCCAGGATGCGCAGCGGGCACGGCATCCCCCCAAAATCGAGGCGTTTGATGGGATCACTTTCATGCTGTTCAAGGCCTTGCATGGCGAGGCAACAGGACTGGAATTCAGAACCATACAACTGGCGCTGTTTGTGGGCGAGCGGTTTTTGGTGACCCGCCATTCCGGTCCCTCGCCCAGCATTGAGCAACTCAAAAGTGAAGTGGGCCCGCAAGATTCTCCTATAACCAAAGGCGTCGATGTGCTTGCCTTACGCCTGCTGCGCATCATGAATGAACGCTATCTAAAACTGATACTGGCCCTGGAGCCGAGGTTGGAACAGATCGAAGACGAGATGGTCGAGGATCCGCGCGACGAGTTGTTGGCGGAACTGATCAATTATAAAACCAACCTCAAAAAGTACACGCGCGTATTCTTATATCATGTGCAAGTTCTAGCGGAGCTGAAAAGACAAAATTTCCCAGCCATGGGGCCCGACCAAAGCCATTTGATCAATGACGTCTACGAGCAGCAGGAGCGTATAGATAGCCTCGGCAGGTTGTATTACGAAACCGCATCAGACCTCATTGACGGATATATATCGGTTGCCTCGCACCGTCTCAACAATATCATGAAGGTGTTGACCATCATCACCGCCATCTTCGTACCCTTAAGTTTTCTTGCCGGCATCTACGGAATGAATTTTGAATACATGCCTGAACTTAAGTCCCCTACGGGTTACTTCATTTTGCTCGGCATCATGGGGTCGATAGCGCTCATATTGCTGTATGTGTTCAGAAAGAAAAAATGGGTATGAATGTTCTGTTCAGACTTTTTTTTCTTGCGGCTTTTTTATATTCCCACTCGTTAGTTGCGCAAAACACAACGCCGGCGGTACCCGATCCCGCGAGGTTGGATACCAGCTGGTGGAATTATTTTGTCCTCGACAGCAAAAACGAACCGGAGGCCTTGGCGGTCAGGATTCAGAATACCAACGAACAGCTCAAGAAGATCAGCGCGCTTATTCCAGACAGCGAGAAGGAAAAACTCACACCTATCGTCGATGCCCTTATCCAGCGTTTCACCGCTTATGAAAAATTGAGGGCCGCCCCACTGCCCACCGGCCCCTCCGCGGGCATTCCTGCAAAAACCTATTCGGTAGAGCAAATACTCGAGTTGGCGGACACCCTGCGCAAGATCAAGCTCGAGCATCAGATTGTAATGGAACAAGTTAAACGATTGGAGAAGGCGCTCAAGAGCGGGCAAGCGGAGCAGACACGCAGAAAGCTCAGTTACCTGGAGCTACCCGATGTTGCCCCGGACCGCATTGAGCAAGGCCTGTTACTAATGCAAAGCCGGGTGCAACTCGAGATTGCGACCGAACAACTCAAGCGGCGCAAAGCACAACATGAGTTGCTAGCAAGACAAATTGACGGGCTCGACAAGGAACTCGGTATCGCGTTCGAAAGGACTAAAGTTGATCCAGATCGGATTTCGTTTTGGGAGGAGCAGCAGCGCAAAGCGATAGAACGACTGAATACGCTAAACAAGCATTTGATGCGGATGCAAATCGATGAGTCGAGCGCGCTCGTCACCACTCCGATCGAAAGGGCCCAGGCGCAGCTTTCCACACAAAGAATTGCATTGCTCGAAACCCAAGCGGCGATCCAACAGATACTGCTTGCCAAGGCTGAGTGGGCGATTGCGGGAATAAAGCGGGTGCTATCCGGCAATGAAACCGACGCAAAGGCGGATCGGGATTTATATAGAAAACACCTGGAAAGCATAGACGAAACTAAACAGCGGCTGAAAGACTGGCAACGGACCACTACTCAATCCCGCACCGCGGCAACTGAACAACTGGCGACGGAAAAAGACACGGGATTGGCAACTATGTACGAAAGCCGCTTGGTGGTCGCTGACGAAACCGAGCAAGAGCTGCGCCGATTAGAGGATGAGTTGGACACCACCACCCGTCTTGGTGAGCTAATCAACCATCTGCTCACGAAGCGCGAGGGACGTCTCGGACAAGGTGTACAACTAGCTGAAGAGGCGGCCGAACAAACCTGGGAGGCATTGAAAAAAATACTGACTACGAGTCTGTTCGAAGTCGGCGAGACGCCGGTCACGAGTCTCGGCTTGCTTCGATTTGTATTCATAGTGTTTGTGGC
>CALZGZ010000305.1 GCA_945787105.1 uncultured Gammaproteobacteria bacterium | reverse complement strand
TCATCCCAGGTTGCGTCGTCAGGTAACTGGTTGACCAGGTCATAGGCTTGTTGCTTGATGTTCAGTGCCGTCATCGTATTACTTGCGTTTCGAACCGTGCCTATATTCTAACCCAGATCACTACGACCTGCTGTCGTCCGGTTCGCCGGATGGGTGAGCGTATGCACCGCCTTGAGCTTTTTGATCGATACCTGGGTATACACTTGCGTGCTGGACAGATCCGCGTGACCGAGCATCGCCTGGATGAAGCGGATGTCGGCGCCGTTTTCGAGCATTTGCGTGGCCATGGCGTGGCGAAACAGGTGACACGCTCCGGGTTTGTCGATCCCGGCGCGCTCTAAGTATTTCTTGACCAGATCCGAGAGCTGGTTATTGCGAAACGGAGTGCCGAGATCGCTAATGAACACGTACCCGTCGTCGGGCTCCATCACCAACCCCGGCCGCACGTCCTCCAAGTATTTCCGGATCCACGCGCAGGCCCGGTCCCCAATCGGGATGTACCGGTCCTTCTTGCCCTTGCCCTCGCGGATCAACACCGTCCCCTGCTCCAACTCGATGTCGTAGAGCTTGAGATTCTGACACTCCATGCGCCGCATGCCGGTGGAGTACAGGGTCTCGATGATGGCCCGGTCGCGGATACCGATCTCGCCATTAAGACTGGTCTGGTTCAAGATCGACTCTACTTCACCGTGATTCAGGATATGTCGGGGCAGTTGTCGATGCACTCTAGGAATGTCCAGTTCACTGGCTGGGTTGTAGAGGATGTGGTTCTCCTGGGCGAGCCACTTAAAGAAGGCCTTGATCGCGTGCAGGAAGCTCGCCTGGGTGGAAAAGCCCAACGGCTTGCCGTTCTTTTTGCGGTAGTGGTACAGGAAACGCCGGTACCGCTCCAGGATCGGCTTGGTGATGTCTTGCGGCCGACTCAGATCGCGTTCGTCGCACCAGACGATGAAGCGCGTCAACGCATAGCGCCGGTCTTTCACCGTCTGGGCGCTGTAGTTCATGGAGGCCGACCAGGCGAGAAACTCGGTGAGATACGGGGTGATGCCGTTATGCTCGATGGGGGAAACTGGTTCTTTACGCCGATCCCGGCGCGTTTTGCGTCGCGGCATGTCACTCGCCTACGCCGTGCGCGTACGACGGATTTTTTTGTTCGCTCCCCAGTAGTGCTTCTGTAGCTTTAGAAGGATCGAGTGCACCGGAACCGTTGCCACGCTGGGCGTTGCGGGGGTTTTTCGGACCCCGACCGCCCCCCGACCGGGGGCCGACCGCAGGCCGACCGGACCCCGACCGCAACGCTTCTAACCCCGACCGCTCGGCGTCGTAGTCGTGGTTATTGAGCTGTTCGGTGTCGATCAAGCCCATCAAGAATCGCGCACCGTCTTGGCCTTCACCGTGGTACAGCAGCTCATACCGGAACTGCTGTCGCCGACCATCCCGGTAACAGGCCAGATACTCCAGGTCCACCAGCCTAGCGAGATGTACTTTAAGTTGCGTATCGCTCCATCCCGTATGATCCCGAAGCTCGCGGCGGCTAAAGCGAACCTCGGATCGGCCCATCTCGAGAGCTTTGCTCTGGGCACGCACGTAATCGTCCAGGATCAACAACAGCTGTCTTGTCTGCGGCGGCAACTCATCCAGGGTGCGGCCCAGGACGTCGTGTGCCAGGCGATTGGCGGTCGCGATGTCATCGAGCGTCACTTCCACGTAGTGGAGGGTGCGGTCTCCGTGGACTATGGATTGAATCGGCCGCTGGTATTGATGCAACAGCGCAATCGTGTCGATCAGGGTGAGATACTTCTCGTGATCGCGCCGCGCGCGGGTGCGATCGTCCAGGAAGGTCAGGCGTTCCGCATAGGGATTGATGACCGCCAAGGGCTTTAATAGGCGCTGGGCGTTGCGATGGACGCTGAGGATGGCTGTTTTCTGTTGTTGCGCCAGCAACCCCTGCAACGTTCTCTTTTGGCGTTGGCTGCGATGAATGGCTTGGGTTTGCGCCCGGTTTTCATCGACGCCCAGGATCAAGCAGCGATTGAGCAGTTCTTCATCGAGATCAATCGCGGTGGTGGTGCTAAAGATCATCACCGGTCCCTCGACGTGGTATTCCTGGGTCACCAGCTTGCCCGTGACCGGGTCTTTGCCGGTGCTGGCGATGGCGAGTTCGCCTTCACTCTGCAGCAACTTCAAGGCGTACGACGCCTCGTTGGCACCCGCTTCTTCCGCCACCGCCAGAATCTTGTGCTTGAGATCCTGTTCACTCATATAAAACAGACTCTGCCCGGTCATCGCCGAGTACTGGATGCGTTGCTCTGCCGGCATAAACGCCAAGGTCGCATCCATCAGTGAGGATTTGCCGGCCGCCGACGAACTCTGCAGCATCACGGCCAGGGGCGATTCCAGCTTGCGCGACACGCACGCCAAGTACGCGACGAGTTTGTTGGTTTCCTCACCGACCACCCCGCAACGGTCGTAGTCCTTGACGATCCGATCCAACAGATCCGGGGAGCGCAACAGCCGGAGCGCTTCCTCCCGATCGTTACCCGCTATCGCGATCGTTTTGTCCTTGGGGGCCAGCGCCGCCTTGATCTGCTCGTCCTGCAACGCCTCCAGCTTCAACAACAGCTTGCCGAGATCGGCTTTGATGACGTCATCTTGAACCCCGAGTTCAACCGCCGCTTGCTTGAGGAACACCGACCGCGGCCGAGCCGCGTACAGATCCAGGGTGTCCACGTGTATCACCGGCTGACCATCGGGACCGTCCCGCAACACCAACACATTGACCTTCAACTGGTCGTAGCTGAGATTCTTCTCCAAGCCCCGGATACGATAACGCCGGTCGCCGAAGATCATCACGATCTCCTGGTCTTTTATCTCGGCGTCGATGTCGGCGGGTTTGTCTGGCATCGGCGAAGCGGGTAACACTTCTTTCGTATCACTCCGGTCGGTTAACTCGGATGCTGCCAAGTCCTCGGTCAATGGGGGGGATGCATCAGCAGCTAAAGGAGTCAGTTTTTCTTCTTTAGCCCCCAAGTCCCCGGTCACCGGCTCGGTGGTTGGTGATGCGGCGGGTCGCCCTTTTCCTAACCACACGGCAGAGCGGATCACCACGCTTAAAGATTTGCTGGCTGGTTTGACTTGCAGCGCGTAGTCGTTCGCATCCATCCCCTTGGGAAACTGGAGCCGAAACGCTTCGATCCCCGCCGCCATCAGCGTCTGGGCCAGTTTCTCGGCGGCCGCCTCGCCGGCAACGTCGCGGTCGTAAGCAATCAAGATGCGTTGTGTCCCATGCGCTTCGAAGGCCGCGAGATGATCCGGGGTAAACCCCTCCACCCCATAGCTAGCCGTGACATTCCGGAAACCCGCACACCAGAAGGTCAAGGCATCGATCAGCGACTCACATAGAATGATCTCTTTGCTGGCCTTGAGCGCCTCGCCATTCCACACCCCGTGATGCGGACCCGGCAGATACAGATGCGTCGGCGTGCCTTTTCTGAGGTTGTCGTTGATCTTGCGGCCGTAGATTTCCAGCACCTGACCGGCCTCGTCGAACACCGGAATCACGATCGAGCCGTTGAAGTGCTCGTGACCGCTGGCGCGGAGCAACCCGAGTTTTTGCAGTTGTCCCCGCAGGGCCGCCCCCGCTTTGCGGTTCGCCTGCGGCAACCGATACCCCAAGGTGCGATTGGCAAACCCCAGCTTGAAGCGATCAATCGCCTCGCTCGATCCAAGGCCGCGCTTGTCCAGATAGGACAAGGCCTCGGGACTCTGCTTCAAGGTATCGTGATAGAAATCGATCACTTGACAGAGCAACTTCCGGTCGTCCGCATCGCGATCCAGGGGCGTAGGCAACTTCCGCACCGTGGATTGTTTCACAACCGATCCAGCGGCTAAAGAAAGCGGATGGTCTTTCAGCAACTCCACCGCATGCCGGAACGACACACCCTCGGTTTTCATTACCCAATCGATGACACTGCCGCCAGCCCCACAACCCAAACAATGAAACAGGTTCTTCTCGGGAGAGATCACCAAGGAAGGTGCATGATCGTCGTGGAACGGACACAGCCCCAAGAGATCCTTGCCGTGGGCCTTGAGCCCAATCCCGCGCCCCTCGGCCAGGCGCTGCAGAGAGATTTCGGTTTTTAGCCGCTCGAGCTCGGATTCGGCAATGCGGGGCATTTTTCGGCCTCCTGTAAAAATCCTGTCAAGACCCTGGAGCAATTTCTTTCGAAGCAAATCGGTCTTGGCTTTGGTGATCTAAAAATATAAGATAGTCCTATACTGCAAGACAAGATAGCACTATGTCAAATCCGGGGTTCGTAAAAACCGGGGATACAATCCAAACCACACCTATGTTGTTTGGAGGCCTCCCCGTGGCAGAGATGACCGCCGTTCAGATCGGCGCCAGATTGGCGGAGCTGCGTAAAGAGAAAGGCATTACCCAAGGCGAACTCGCCGAACGCCTCGACGTGTCCCAGCCCATGATCTCGGATTACGAGCGCGGTGAGCTGCGCTTACATGGGGAACTGATCGTGGAACTGGCCAAGATTCTCGGCGTAAGCGCCGATGAACTGCTCGGCATCAAGATCGGAAGGAAGAACGGCTCCATTAAGAATCGGCGACTAGCGCGACGTTTGCAGTCAATCGATCAACTTCCCAAACGGGATCAGGAAGCACTGCTTAGAACCATAGACGCCTTCGTTTCAAAAACAGGATAATAAAGCTGTCCCGTTATCGTTGCCGCAATATACGCAGATTATGCTCAGTTGCGGTAGCGCAAGCCTTCCTATCCATTTATCGGTAAATCTTTCTTATGCTTAATCCTGCCAATGAATAGGAAGTAAGCAGAATAAATACCTATCAGCACATCGAGAAAGAAATCCAAAGTGGGGGGATATTTATAGTTTAGCGCGATGCTTAGACTGCAGACGAGAAACGCCAGCACATATCCGGAGTTTTTATTCTTAAAGATCAGAACACTTACGACGATAAGGGCGATCGATACGAGTGCGGCTAAATTAAGAACCGTTGGTAATACAACGATACCTCGGTTAGAACTAAAAACAATCATTAGCAATACGGACAATTTAAGCAAGCCGGACCCTAGAGCTAACAACGCTACAATTCGCCTCACTCGATCGCTCTTTGCCATATCACCGTAGCTCTAATCGTATAAAGAAAAATCTATTACTTTGCTGAAAGCCCCAAGTTCCGATTGAACGAGTTACCGCCGTACAAAATATGATTGGCCCAATGAATCGAATTAAACCAATACGGATGATAGGCAGGTGGATTCGCTACGTCAGTCATTATTCTATCGTAGATAAATCTATCCATGCCGTCACCATCAAATACTACGTAACACCATCCGCCAGACTCAGACCACACCGCTCCCTCTTGCCACCATACCGCCTTTATTATTCGATTTAAGATACTGCGATCCGCTGGGCCGAACCCCCATTGGCCATTAACTCTCTCCGACGATTCACACTCTTGCTCGCTCTCGATTTTTACTGTTGGATGCAAGCCAAGCCAACACTCATATACCTTAAGTCCGTCTATATCAACATAGCGCAGTGGATTGCCCAGCACATAGCTGTAAGTATTCAACCACCCCTCCAACCCAATCGGATCCGAGGTGATGTACCGCCCGGTCTTGGGATCGTAGTAGCGGTTCCAGTTGTATTGCAAGTCATGACCAAGTTTTTGTCACAAGACCCAATTTTCCTGCTTTAAGGATACTCCCTTCTCTTAATGTTCTTGTATCTCCATAACAAGAACCCAGCGATAATTCCGACGCAAATGCTTAAGGGACCAAATACAAATACCCATCCAAGCGGTCCCTGGGCCGTAGGAAAAATCATTAGAGTCACAATGAACGAAAGGACTAAAAGAATGACACTTACGCTAAACACACTCACCAACATACTCCATATCGAACGTTTATATTTTCCGACCGCTTTTTCTTTGAAATAAATAGTGAGTACAAACACAGGAGCTAATAAAACTGCTACGAGAGAAAACTGGATCAAGTTTGGAGACAATTCCATATCTATATCGAAAGTTTCTTAAGACCCGATTGGAAGACTCGGTAAGTCAGGGTCCCTAAGGTCTGGCTTACATTCCCCTGTACATGGATCTAGTTCCTTGCCCAGGTTTCTAAGGAAACATTTTATCGCCTGGAGATTGCACTCTTGGCACGATCCGCTAGTTCCTAGAAAGTTGCCTGGCCAAGAACTAGCGTTACACTTATTCTTCTCATAACATCTATCGTGCTCAACGCAACATTTTAACGTACAAGGATTACTACTAAAACGACTCATTGGTGGATCACAGAGATAATTCTGATCGCCAAAGCCTCGTTTAAGATTTCCGTTCCCTGCTCCTATACCTCTAGAGTTTCCGACACCTCCGCCATCCCATACATCTTGCCCCTGAGGATCTACATACCGAATCGGATTGCCGCCTACATACCCATATGTATTCAACCCCCCATCCAACCCAATCGGATCGGAGGTGATGTACCGTCCGGTCTTGGGGTCGTAGTAGCGGTTCCAGTTGTA
>CALZGZ010000304.1 GCA_945787105.1 uncultured Gammaproteobacteria bacterium | reverse complement strand
CACAATAAATCAATCAAACCTGACCCCATTGGTTTCATTCCATTGGTTATGACCCCATTGGTTTCATTAGTTTTTTTTCAATGTCCCGAGCCAGACGAAAACCAACGTTGACGTTTCGGTAGTCGGGAGTGCCCCGCCCCCGGTTCGCCAAGCGGACGTAAATCGGTTCGTCGCCCCAGGAACCCCCGCGGCGCATGCGCCGGCTGCAGTTACCGGCGCCAACCTTCAACCACCCCGAAGCAGAAGTGGGCTCACCTTCGTAGTTTGGGCGCCAACAATCGTCCACCCATTCCCAGACATTGCCCACCGTGTCATACAGGGCAAACCGGTTCGGTTGAAAAGAGCCCACTGGTGCGGTCTGCTTGCCGTCCCATCGACTGCGACACCCATTACAATTCGCCCGGTTCTTTTCAATGTCGTTTCCCCAAGCGTACTTGTATTCGCTGCCGGCACGCGCCGCATATTCCCATTCCGCCTCGGTAGGCAGTCGGTAACTCTGACCCGTCTGCTCCGATAACCACTCTATATAGGCGACCGCATCTTCCCAGGAAACATTGATCACCGGATTTCCGCCCCGACCCCAGCCTTCGTCATCCGGTAGCCTCCGCCCCGACGTCCGCGCAAATCGATCATACTCATCAAAGGTGACCTCGTAGCGGCCCATCGCAAATGGTTTAGCAAACCTAACCGTGCGCACGGGCTTTTCGTCGTCGTCGCCTCCCCCCTGGAGGCTTCCCATACGAAACGAGCCCGCAGGAATCACTACCATTTCCGGCCCTTCACCCCCATCCTTGAGCCGGTCCCGAAAGATTGTGCCTGGTTTTTTTGCTTCCAGCTCCGCTTGACGCTCCGCCTCTGCAGCCACCTTGAGTTCAGATTCCAGCTCCGCTTGACGCTCCGCCTCTGCAGCCGCCTTGAGTTCAGCTTCCACCGCCGCCTGACGCTCCGCCTCTGCAGCCACCTTGAGTTCAGCTTCCACCGCCGCCTGACGCTTCGCCTCTGCAGCCGCCTTGAGTTCAGCTTCCACCGCCGCCTGACGCTTCGCCTCTACAGCCACCTTAAGCTCAGCCTCCAGATCCGCTTTACGCTTCGCCACTACGGCTGCCTTAATTTCAGCTTCCACCTGCTTGCGTCTTGCCTCTGCTTCAGCCAGGAGCCGAGCTTGCTTGGCTTTGAGTTCAGCTATCGCCTTGCGCTTTGCCTCTGCATCAGCCAGGAGCCGAGCTTCCTCATTTCTCTCCGCTGCTATTTGGCGTGACTCTTCCAGCTGCTTTGCCATCTGCGCCAACTGGCTTTGTTGGTAGCCGATGAAAACGCCGCCCATCACAACAGCCGCAATTGCCGCTGCCATGCCAATGAATCGTGAGGTCTTTGCTGGTGTGGCGGTAGTCGTAGGTGGGTTGGATCGAGCGGAGTCCGCCTTCGTGGTGCGTGCTTGACGGACCTGTTTGCTTTTGACGTTGACTTCTCCCTCTCGTTGTTCGCGTTGTTCCTCGTCCTCTTCATCAGTCCGCAATTCTTCCACGTCTACGTGGCTCATCAGTCGGCCGAGAATGTCCTCCACCGCGATTGGGTATTGCCCCGCCCGCAAGCCTTTAACGATGCTAAGGGATTTGCCATCGCTGGTACGCGTTCGCTTGGCAAGGTTGACCAGCGGATCGTCCGGGTAAGGCTCTTTATGGGCGTCCAGAATCAGTGCTACACGCGGGCTCAGTCTTTTGTCCATATTCTGAGCAACCACCACGGCAATTTCCCCGGAACTCAACTCCACCAGCGATCCCGTCGGATAGAGTCCGATCGCCTGGATGAATTGATCAACCAGAGAAGATTTGAAATGGTGGTCACGTTGCCTGAACAACGTCTCGATGGAATCATCCGAGGTCATCCCGGCGGCGTAGGGCTTGGGCTCGGTGGACGCCAGGTAAGTGTCGACGATTCCCGCCATCTGCCCGAATAAGGGGATATTGTCACCCGACAGCCCGGCCAGATAACCACTGCCGTCGTAGCGTTCATGATGGGTCGCGGCCATCCACAGCATCTTTTCGTCAGCATCCGTCGATTGCTTGAGCAGCTGCATACTGTGACGGACGTGTGTTTTCATCTCCTCCCATTCGTCATCCGTCAGACGAGTCTTCTTATCCAATAAGTCGTCCGGGAGCTTGATATTTCCCACGTCAAGGCAGAGTCCGCCTATCGCAAGCAACTGTAGGTCTTTATCCCCCAGTCCCAGCTGTCTGCCAAAGACGGTCAACAATCCAGAAACATTGACGGCATGCTGATAGGTTAATGAGTGATAATCCTTGATACGGCAAAGCCACGTATATGCATCGGGATTGCGTTCAGTGCTGTCGATCATCAACTGCACGCGATCGCGGATGCCGTCCATCTGCAACGATTTTCCGTTCTTCAGATCACTCCAAATCTCCATTGTCACGTCTTCCATGGCTGCATGCACCTTCTCAGCGTTCGGTAACTCGTCTTTAAAGTAGGTCCGCGGCTTGTGGGATTTGAGATTGGCGGCGCCAATGAGATCGTTGATCTTAGACAGAGATATTGGCTTGTTGTGAGCGCTTTGCAACGTGTATTCCTCGTCCGGAATCATTACGTAAGCAAAGCGGGAGCTTTCGCTGAGCTGGTTAAGCTCATCGGAATTTTTGACGTAGAATCCCTGAGACAGAAACGGAGTCTCGCGCCAGGGCCTATCCAGGCGCGAAACATACATACCGATCTCAATGTCCGCGGTTGGGATTTTTTTCGCAGTCATACGGTCTGAGTTCGGATAGCCCCAATAATATACATAGACACAATCAGCAGAAGTTTCCACTCGAATCAGCGTACGGGTCGCTTGCCGGTACGGCCCATGACATCGGATAACCCTGTCGTTATTGGGCTTGCAACAGGGAAGAGGTCGGATAGTCGGCATGGAGCCGTTTACCGTTTTTTTGGGCTTAAACCGGAACGGTGGAGATTGAGCCTGAGTCGTTAGCCGAACCCTGCGCTTACTTGTGATCCCACTTGGAGGCCGGCATCCGAATTTTTGGAGGTTTCACCGGTCTGTGGGCGGTTGGTAACTCTAGCCGCGAGATCTTGAACCTTTGCTTGGCGCGCACGGAAGTCGGCTAACCGGCAGAATTCAGCGACGCAAACATTGGATCGACATCCGGGCGAGCACAATCCAATTATCGTAGAAAAAAAAGAACTTATATTGTTTCAAATTGAGCAGGTCAAGTGCGGCCTGGTCTTTGTGGTCTAGGATAAAAAGACGTAGACATCCGCATTGCACCGCTTCTAGCTCTGTTTGCTCCACTGGTCGAATTCACTTGGAAGCAAGCTGAGAATGTCTCCACCGGACATGCCGTAGATGTCATAGTTGACCTCGAGTTGCTGCAACACGCGGACAAAACGCCGAACTGAGCCCCCGCGGGTGGTCGCAATTTGCGAACCTGGTTTCGGAGCCTGTCTCTCTGTGTCAAGGTAAAGCATGGCGGCTGCCTCGACAACACCCCGGTTCGCAATCAAGTCCTGCCGTCCGGCAATTTCGTGGTAGACCCTGCTTTCCGTATGCGTGGGCCCGAACAACAGCAGGATCGAATTGTGACCGTGCCGTCGGTAAACTTGATAGGGCCCATATAACAGATGCCGGTACCAATGCCGATAACCGAAGTCAGGGATGTGACGATAGGTTTGTCCCGGTCGCCGCGCTCCGTTGGGGCCCGCGGGGCACACCTGATCGAACAAGAAAAGCGATAACCATGCCCACAACCCTTTGTTTCGATCCGTTTCTTCTACGCGCAGCGGCGCGAGTATCTCACACAGGGCTTCTCCCAGCGCTAACCGATTCGGAAAATCTCGCCGTTCAATCGACACGTCGACCGGCAGCTCGGCGGTGTGGCCAGGGTGTTCCAGCAGTTCCCAGGGCGGGTCGCCTGGCGCCTTGTCCCGAAGCCCGGCCAGATATTCCCGGAATCGCTCGATCCCCGTATTGTTGAGAGCGCGCACCAATTCCGCCATCAGCTCGCCTCCTTGCGCAGCGCCGTCGCAAAACGCTGCCGCGCCCGTCGCGAGCGGCAAAAAACCTGCACTGTCTCTTCTATCCATTCACGGCGCCTCGCCTTGGCGGCTTCGCCAACACCACCCGGGGGTTCGGTCACGCCCGGCAGCGCGCAAACAAAACACAGCCACAAGCTGGTCCATGCGCTGTCATCAAATCCCGGATCGGTCTCATCGAGTACGATCACAATCTCGTGGAGAATGCGGCGGAGTATCTCAGGGTAGACCAAGGCCAGGAACGAATCACCGGTACGGGCCGCCTCGCCAATGGCATCGACGCGATTGTTGAGCTCCAGTACCGGCCAGTCGCTCAGCTCCAAGCGCCAAATACGATCACTCAGATCACAGAAATCGACTGGCAATAGCGACTGCTTATTGGCGAGGTCCTCGCGTGGACGCAGTGGTATGAGCTTGTCCGCCACCCCAAGTAACAAACCATGGCGCCTGGATTGGTCGACAACTTTTAACCGGAATTTTGGTAACGGGCGCGAGGTAACCTCTGTCAACCGCAGATCCTTAGGATCGCACTGATTGCCTATCGTGCCGAACGCAAATCGCATGTAGGACGCTGCATTGTAAGCCTCAACAAAAATACTGGCATCGCTTGGGAAGCCCAACGGCGCCAGATCAAAGTCGGCGGCAAATGCGTAGCCAACATCATCGGCAGGAAACAGCCTAATCGTCACCGCGGATCGCGGGATCTTCTTGCGGCCGGTATAGTTGAGGCGCCTGATCATATGGCAGACGCCTCGACCCGCACTCGAATATCCCGGTGGACATCGAACCCCTTTACCGTCACACGGAAGTGCGGATCCTGGATCCAAAGCACCACAAGATTTCGCCCGCGCCGCGTGATTTTTGCATGTTCGGCCTGCATCACGATGGGCGTTTTATCTAACTCGAAATCCGGTAGCTGATATTGGCTGAAGGGATTACCCCGCCGCACTTCGTAAGCCACCCACACCGCCGCTATTCGCGGCATCGCCTTGCCATCGCCGTTGCCGCTAAGACGAAAACCGCCATGCAGTTTTTGCAGCTGAAAAAAGCGATCGCTGCCCACCGTTTCGACGCCCATTGTCTCACCGGTATCCTCTGTTCCCGGCTTATCATCCCGACCTTTTCTTGGATCTTTCACTGCATCCTCGGTAGGAATATCCAAGGCAAAAACATCCCGCAACAAATCAAAGTCTCGATCCTCTGTTGGCCGTGTCATCGCCCGCACGAGCTCGCGCGACACATTCTTAACGTATCGCAAAGTAAAAGGGCCATGATGATAGCGGTCCTTGAATTTTGGGGAGCGCTCCTGCCACTCGGTGTGCGCTGGATTCTCGGAGTCTCCCAACAGCTCCGACAGCGGCTGATCACGGACCAATACGAGCATCCGAATGCCTTTTTGCATCGCCGCCCGCACGCCCGCAATGGTGATGCCGTCGCGGACGAAATGCTCTTCCGCGCTACTGAGGGAGTCGTCGCGCTCCAAGTACACATCGAACTGCGATGGAACGTGATCTGACGACGCCGGTTTCACCCACACCGGCACGTTGACTGCGATGGGCTGACCGGCATTAAAACGCCCGCGAAGCTTTGCTAAAGCGTCATCACTAATACAGTCGTCGTCCCATCGCGGCGCCTTGGCTGCGGGGGGCGCTTTCAGGCGAGCGTATTCCTCGCGTGGTAAGTGCACTCCCCACCGCGCCAGTTCCAATAATCGCCCTAATCGGGGCGCGTCATCCCACGAGTCTCGGGATATATAGCTGTCTAGCGTATGCGCATCCAGCAATTCCGATTTCCCATCGTCGACCACCTCCGCCGAAATATCTCCAGAAATAATGGGAATAAAGTAATGCCGGATGATGGAGGCAAGTATCGCTCGCGGCGTGAGCTCGGCGACGGGGAATGGCACGATCACCGACAGACCGGGTTCATCCTGGCGAGAGATCAGAAAATCGTGGCTAAAACTATCCACGCGCGCCGCGTCTTCGACGGGCAGTGCAAACCCGTTGTCGAACTGCCCAAAATATCCATAGGGGTAAAAACGTTGATCTCTCAACTTATGGATCTTCAACACTGCCTGACCCATCAGCACTGTTCGCCGGTCATCAGCCCGGATAGAAAATGCAAAAAAGGCATTGATCCTAGACGCCGCCGGAAACACCGTTTTCCCAAGGCCCCAGCGACCCAGTTCGGCCGCGTGTTTTCGGGAACGCCCGACATTGCGCCAGAAATAATAAAAGTCGTTTCGCGCCGTGGAGACGTTGAGGTCTACATCCTCGCTTTGCGTTGGATCGCCCTGCAGGCCACGCGTCCCAAAGTCCTCAAGGACGACGTAGTTCAGCGGCTCGGTCGAAGACGGCAAATTGGTGAGCCCACTTCGGTTCGCGTTCAGATGTTCCCAAAGACCCCGCAGGTAGGGATTCTTGCGCTCCCGATTCAGAACCTTGTCCGGATTCGGAAATGAGATTCGGATCCGAAGCTGTTCATCGGGGAGCCTGGCGTCAAGGGAGTTTTGAATCGCCTCTCGTACCAGCGCGTCGGCCAAGCTGCCAAGTGCTTCCGTGGAGAAGAATTCGGCCTCGATGGGGTCGATGTTCATCTCCCCGGGCTGCATTTGACGAAATTTCCAGGTGGGACAACCAGTCATTGCCAAATTCCGGGGGCCAAATTCTGGGGATGTTACAACAGTTGCGATCGATCTGGCGAAGAAAGTATTTCAGTTATGTGGTCTCAATTGTCGGAACAAGGTGGTATTCAATCGTTCGGTGAAGCGGGGCCAGCTGTTACAGGTAGTT
>CALZGZ010000303.1 GCA_945787105.1 uncultured Gammaproteobacteria bacterium | reverse complement strand
TTCGCTGAGGGACACCACCTCGGTTTCACCGACGATGAAGTGGTCGAGCAGCCGGATGTCCACCAGGGCCAACGCTTGTTTCAGCCGTTGCGTCAGTGTTTCATCGGCGGCGCTTGGCTCAGCTACCCCAGACGGATGGTTGTGGGCGATAATCACTGCAGCCGCATTGCGTGCCAACGCCGCTTTGACCACCTCCCGCGGATGTACCGAAGCGCCGTCTATGGTGCCACGAAACAATTCCTCGAACTCCAGCACCCGGTGCCGGGTGTCGAGGTAAAGGCAGCAGAATACTTCATAGGGCCGATCCCGTAACTGGGCGCGCAGGAAACTGCGGGCCTGGCTCGGCGAAGTCAGGCCGGCGCCGCGCGGCAGCTCCGCGGCAAAATATCGCCGGCCAAATTCCAAGGCTGCTTGCAGCTGGACGTATTTCGCGAGCCCGATTCCCGGCTCATTACATATTATTCTGCGATCGGCATTTGATAACTGGCGCAACCCGCCGAAGCGCTGGAGCAACCGGCGCGCCAAATCTACCGCCGTGTGACCGCTTAAACCGGTACGCAGAAAAATCGCCAGCAGCTCTGCATCCGACAAAGTGTGGGCACCGCGCGCAACCAGCTTTTCCCGCGGGCGCTCGTTCACAGGCCAGCGAACAATCGACATGACGACCCTCCTTAGTCGTTAACTAACAGCGAAAAAATCCGTTTTATAAGTTTCCAATCCCACTGGCCGCACAGTACACTTCCACCTCAGCAATGTCGAGCCTAAGTCAAAAACGCGTTATTGTCGGTGTCACCGGCGGTATCGCCGCCTATAAGAGCCCCGACCTGGTTCGCCGGCTGCGCGATGCCGGCGCAACCGTGCGCGTGGTCATGACCGCAAACGCCGAACAATTCATTACCCCTCTTACCCTGCAGGCGGTCAGCGATCAACCCGTACACCGCAGCAATCTACTGGATGCGGATGCCGAATCGGCAATGAGTCATATCGAACTGGCTCGCTGGGCGGACGCAGTATTGATCGCTCCAGCGAGCGCCGATTTCATCGCGCGCATCGCTCACGGTCTGGCCAACGACTTGCTGAGCACCCTGTGCCTGGCGACCGAAGCCAGCATCGCGATCGCGCCGGCGATGAATCAACACATGTGGCAGCATGCCGCCACCCAGGATAACGTGGCACTCCTAGTCAACCGCGGCGTCGCCGTGTTCGAACCGGCGTCTGGCAGCCAGGCCTGTGGCGAGGTGGGCCCCGGCCGTATGCCGGAACCCGCCGAGCTGGTAGAAAGCCTATCAGCACTATATGCTACCGGGGCCCTTGCGGGCACCAAGGTGGTGATCACCGCCGGACCCACCCACGAGGCCATCGATCCGGTGCGTAACATTACCAATCGCAGTTCCGGGAAGATGGGTTACGCGGTGGCCCAAGCGGCAGCAGAGACGGGCGCCGACGTGGTGTTGATATCCGGTCCGACTCATCTCCCATGCCCGGATGGCGTTCATGTGGTCCCCGTGACCTCAGCCTTGGAGATGCACCAGGCGGTTATGGCGGAGGTGGACGACACCGATGTCTTTATTGGCGTAGCGGCGGTAGCCGACTACCGGCCGGCTGAATTTCATAAGCAAAAAATTAAAAAAGGCAGTGATCAATTGACCATCAAGCTGGTCAAGAACCCGGATATTCTGGCAGCGGTGGCGGCACTGGATGACCCGCCTTACACGGTGGGATTCGCCGCCGAGACGCACAATGTCGAGGCCCACGCGCGCGAAAAACTGATGCGCAAAGGCGTGGACATGATCGCCGCCAACCGGGTCGGTGATGTTGATGTCGGCCTGGAGAGCGATGAAAACGAGTTAATAATTCTCGACCGGACAGACACGAAATCTCTACCGCGCATGTTTAAACAACAATTAGCACGGAATCTCATCGAAGAAATCGCAACTCGCTATCGTGCAGAAAGTACAAATAAAGATACTAGACGAGCGCATCGGTAACGGTTTTCCATTGCCCGAATACGCCACCGACGGGTCCGCTGGCCTCGACCTACGTGCATGCGTCGACGAACACCTGCGCATCGAGCCAGGGGAAACACACCTCGTGCCCACCGGAATCGCTATCCATATCGCTGATTCGAACCTCGCGGCGGTTATCCTGCCGCGCTCCGGTCTGGGACACAAACAAGGACTGGTGCTGGGAAATCTAGTGGGTCTCATCGATTCTGATTATCAAGGGCAAGTGTTGATATCGGCCTGGAATCGGGGCACGCATAATGTCATCATCGAGCCAGGAGATCGGATCGCCCAGATGGTGTTCATGCCGGTCAAACGGGTCCGATTCGAATTGGTTGAAGATTTCGATTCCACGACCCGAGCCGAGGGGGGATTTGGGCATACGGGTCATAATTGAGTGATCCGTTAAATGCCGTCAAATAGCAACAACCCTGGCCATTCCTTGAGCACTAACCTGAGAAAGTCGTCCCTCGTTACTCTCGCGTTGACCATGGTCATGATGGTCGGATTGATAGTGGTGTGTTTGGGGTCGCTGTTTGTCTCGGGAGTGCCAGCGCGGAGCTTGACCGCCCCTGCCGTTGGAGCGGGTATTGTGTTGTCACTGGTGCTGTGGCTGAACCTGCGTGCCCGGAGCCAATGGCTGAGGGCGCTTAGCCATGACGCGAAACTCTTGGCGCAAATGGCGGGTAGACGCTCCGGTCTGCATCTTCGCACCGAGCTGTACACCGATGAACTGAAACCACTCTCCAAATTGGTACAAGAAGAACGACAGAAACTCCTCATCCTGGGTCTCACCGATCCGCTGTGCGACGTGGGCAATCGCCGGGCCCTGGAACAGTGGCTGCGCCGTCTATTTGAACGACCCGATACCAAAGCGCCGGTATCGATCCTATTGATCGATCTGGACTACTTCAAAGATATCAATGACCGGTACGGACATGATATCGGTGACCAGGTGATAAGAACTTTTGCCGAGGAACTCAAGGATCGAGTGAGGGAACGGGATCTGATCGCGCGTATGGGCGGCGATGAATTTTGTATTGTGTTTCCACAGACACGTCTATCGGTAGCGATGTCTCTGGCCGGTCGCTTGCGGACGCAACTGCCGTCAACCATGGAGGTCACCGAAGGCGTTTTCCATACCCTGGGTTGGACTGGCGGTTTGAGTGTCACCGACCCTTTCGATATGAACTACAAACAAGTGTTAAAGCGTGCTGACCGTGCGTTATTGAACGCTAAACACCAAGGCCGTAATCGCACTAAGATTTATGAGCTGATCGCAACCGCCAACGAAGATAAAGCCCGTGCGTCGGTTCTTCATTGAGCGGTGGATTCAATTGTCGATGCGCGATGCGTCGCTTCGTCAGGATGCACTCAATTTTTTCCGAATAGGGATGCACAAAGAGGTCCTCCATGCCTGATACATTGACGGTCACTGACAACCGCACCGGTCAACAATACGAACTCGCGATTACAAGCGGGACAATCAATGCCAGCGATCTTCGGCGAATTAAAGTATCCGAGGATGATTTCGGGCTCTTGAGCTACGACCCGGCATTCTCCAATACCGCGTCGTGTAAAAGCGCCGTCACCTATCTGGACGGTGACCGAGGTATTCTTCGCTACCGGGGTTACCCCATCGAGCAATTGGCCCAACACAGTACGTTTCTGGAAGTGGCTTATCTACTTATTCACGGTGAACTGCCAAACAAAGTAGAGCTGACGTCATGGATCAACAATATTACTCACCATACCATGCTTCACGAGAAGGGTAAGAAACTTATGGAGGGTTTCCATCATAATGCCCATCCAATGGGAATGCTGGTCAGCAGCATCGGTGCGTTATCGACGTTTTATCCCGACGCAAAAATGATCGACGATTATGATACCCGCATGTTGCAAGTGTATCGGCTGATCGCGAAAGTCCCCACAATCGCCTCCTATGCGCACCGCAATAGCTTGGGACTGCCGTATGTGTATCCGGACAACTCGCTGAGTTATCCCGGCAACTTTCTCAATATGATGTATCGCATGGCGGAACCGAGGTATGAACCGGATCCGACGTTGGAAAGAGCGCTGGATGTGCTGTTTATTCTACATGCCGATCATGAGCAAAACTGCAGCACTAATGCCATGCGCAGCGTCGGCAGTTCGCGAGCAGATCCTTTTGTCTCTTGCGCCGGTGCTGCCGCGGCCCTTTACGGTCCCTTACATGGCGGCGCCAACGAGGCGGTATTGACGATGCTCAATGAAATTGGGTCAGTAAAAAATGTCGCCAAATACATAAAACGAGTAAAGGCCGGCGAAATGCGCCTCATGGGATTCGGACATCGGGTGTACAAGAATTACGATCCTCGGGCCAAGATCATAAAGGAAACTGCTTACCAAGTATTCGAGGTCACGGGTAAGAATCCTTTGATCGACATTGCCTTGGAGTTGGAGCGGATTGCCTTGGAGGACGACTATTTTGTCGAACGTAAGCTGTATCCCAACGTCGATTTTTACTCCGGGATCATCTATGAAGCATTGGAATTTCCCACCGACATCTTCACGGTGTTATTCGCGATCCCACGCACCGCAGGCTGGGTCGCCCAGTGGATGGAGATGGTCGGTGATGAGACCACGCGGATTGCTCGACCCCGTCAGATTTACACCGGTCCTGATGAACGTGACTTCGTGCCACTGGAAGACCGAGAATAAACCAGGCAAGACCGCGAAAAATCTAACCCTACAACGGTTATTGTTTTATAATTCCCACTCACTGAACGATCCTGGCGCGCATATTGGACCAAGGATCCCGGATTATGGCGAAGGGACTTACCCTGCGGCCGGTTCCCCTGCTGTGCGGGGACGAGCGCCGCGCTGGAACGAAATGCATAGCCGTAGCTATGGGTTGAGTGAAGCGTAAGTCCAGGCGTTCGAGACCAGGCCAGCGCCGGGACAAGCCCAACCCCGGATACATAACACGTGGCACCGAACATTTATCGAATTCGTTATCTCAAACAAAACGCTAGATCTTCTGTTCGCTGCCTTGGCACAATATGCAGGCTAATTCGAACTGAGATTCTCAGTGGCACGACCTCGTTGTCGTGGTTCAATAATTGATCTGTGAGTTGTGGTTACCAATGATCGGGCCAGTCAAATCATTTTTTGAGTTATCGCGGGACACACTCCTTACCGGCGCCAATGCTCCGTACCTGGAAGAACTTTACGCGCGTTACGTTGACGATCCTCAGTCGGTTGATAGGCAGTGGCGTGATTTCTTCACCAGCCTGCAACATCACCGGCTTGAAGCCGGTGCCGAGCTGAGCGCCGAATCAACCGTGCTGTCATACAGCGAAGCAGAGAAACAAGGATCCGTACTTCGAATTATCAACGCCCATCGCGTACGCGGACATCAACAGGCACATCTCGATCCGTTGGGACTAATAGAAACCGAACCGGTAGAGGATTTAGACCCAGAGTTTCATGGGTTGGCCGCTACCGATATGGAACAGTTGTTCAATACCGGATCGCTTGCAGCGCCTGATCGTATGAAATTAAAGGATATCCTCGACCTACTGCGTTACACATATTGCGACACCATTGGCTCGGAGTATATGCATATCATCGATACTCAGGAGAAGAGGTGGATTCAGGACCGCCTAGAATCGGCCCAAGCTCACCCGCAATTCGCACCCGAGCAACGTCGAGAGATTCTCAACCGTCTCACCGCCGCGGAAGGTATTGAGAAATATCTGCACACTAAATACGTCGGCCAAAAGCGTTTTTCTCTGGAAGGCAGCGAGGCTCTGATCCCATCCTTGGATGAGTTGATTCAGCACAGCGGTAGTGCCGGAATCAAGGAAATCGTTATCGGCATGGCACACCGGGGACGACTTAATGTGCTCGTCAATATCTTAGGAAAAAGTCCGCATCAGTTGTTCCTTGAGTTTGAGGGTAAAGTTGATCGAAATAAGCTCACTGGTACCGGCGACGTCAAATACCACCAGGGTTTTTCCTCCGACATTCAAACCCCCGGGGGACCTGTCCACATTGCGCTGGCATTCAATCCATCGCACTTAGAAATCGTAAATCCGGTGGTGGAAGGCTCAGTGAAGGCCAGGCAGTTACGTCGCGAAGATCAAGACGGGAACGTGGTGTTGCCAGTGATTATTCACGGTGATGCAGCATTTGCCGGTCAGGGTGTGGTCATGGAAACCTTCAACATGTCCAAGACCCGCGGCTACCGCACCGGCGGATCAGTTCACATCATCGTGAATAACCAGATCGGCTTCACGACCAGCAATCCGCTGGACGCCCGTTCAACGCTTTATTGCACTGAAGTCGCCAAGATGGTGCAAGCACCGATATTCCATGTGAACGGCGATGACCCGGAGGCCGTGGTGTTTATCACCCAGCTCGCCCTCGATTACCGAATGCAGTTCAACAAGGATGTAATCATTGATCTGGTTTGCTACCGAAGGCACGGTCATAACGAAGCCGACGAGCCAGCAGTCACTCAACCAATGATGTATAAGAAGATCAAGTCGCTGGTAACGACTCGGCAGTTATACGCAGACAAGCTGGTTGCTGCAGGCGTTATCAATAGATCAGATGCTGACCAAATGGTTGACGACTACCGTGCATCTCTGGATGAAGGACACATCGTGGTCGAAGACTTTCTCGATGAGGTGAAAAACGAGTACGCGGTGGACTGGGCACCTTACCTGAATACCACCTGGGACACCGATGTCGTCACCAGTGTTGCGATCAGTCAACTGCAAGAAATGGCGAGTCGTTTACAGGAACTACCGGAAGGATTTGCCTTACATCCAAGGATCACAAAGATCACGGCGGACCGGCGCAAGATGATGGAAGGCGAATTGCCATTGGATTGGGGTATGGCAGAGACGCTGGCTTATGCCGCGCTGTTGAAAAACGGCTACTCAGTGCGCTTATCCGGTCAGGACTCGGCCCGTGGGACGTTCTTTCACCGCCATGCAGCATTACACGATCAAAAAAGCCAGGAAGTGTACGTGCCGCTGAGAAACCTATTTGATTCTCAGCCTCGATTTCTGGCTATCAATTCGTTGCTTTCGGAAGAGGCGGTGCTGGCTTTCGAGTACGGCTATGCGACAGCGGAACCACAGACATTGGTAATCTGGGAGGCCCAATTCGGGGATTTCGCAAACGGTGCGCAAGTCGTGATCGATCAGTTCATTAGCAGTGGTGAAGCCAAGTGGAATCGTCTGTGTGGCCTGGTCATGTTGCTCCCCCATGGTTATGAAGGCCAGGGACCGGAGCATTCTTCCGCACGTCTTGAGCGTTACCTGCAGTTATGTGCAGATGCCAATATGCAGGTGTGCGCGCCGACAACACCGTCCCAGATGTTTCACTTGTTACGGCGTCAGGCAATCCGGCCTTACCGTCGTCCACTGATCGTCATGACGCCCAAGAGCCTGTTGCGCCACAAATTGTCCACTTCGGCGCTCACGGATTTGGAGCAAGGATCGTTTCAAGTCATGATCGGTGAAATCGATGCGCATAATGACGAAGTAATCGACCGCGTCGTGTTCTGTAGCGGCAAGGTGTACTTCGATCTGTTGGAAGAGCGCCGTAAGCGCGAACTCAATAATGTGGCGATTGTCCGTGTGGAGCAACTATATCCATTTCCCCGTGACCAGATCAGCGCTTGTTTGAGTCGTTACAGCAACGTTCACGAAGTGATCTGGTGTCAGGAAGAGTCGAGAAATCAAGGCCCTTGGTACCAGATCCAACATCATTTACGAGCCTGCATCCGGCGGGATCAAGGCCTTGTCTATGCCGGTCGTCCACCCTCCCCGGCTCCTGCTGCCGGCTATTACGCAATTCACCTTGAGAGTCAGAGACTACTGATTGACGACGCGTTATCACCCTTTGTCGAAGACAAGGAAACATTAAGCGAGCAGCGTCATGTCAGTTGACGTAAAAGTTCCGATGTTGCCGGAATCCGTCACCGAAGCAACATTGTTGACATGGCACAAAAAGGTCGGCGATCTGGTTCGTCGTGACGAAAATCTGGTCGATATCGAGACCGAGAAGGTGGTGCTCGAGGTGCCCGCGCCGCGGGACGGCATAATCAAACAGTTGGCTCGCAATAGCGGCGATATCGTGACCAGCGACGAATTACTCGCCGTCATCGAGCCGGCGAAGCTTGAAGAACCGGCGGCGGAACCCTCAATTTCTCGGGAAACCGAGCCTGACGCCGAGCCGGCGCAAACGGCGGCCCAGATGGGCCCGGCGGTGCGCAAGCTGGTGGCAGATAATAATTTGGATATCTCAAAGATACCGGGAACCGGCAAGGGCGCGCGGGTGACCAAGGCGGATGTCATCAAGTTTCTCGATAGCGGTATGGAGGTTGAAACCACCCCGCAGCCGGCAGCTACTGCCCCCGCTTCCGTGTCCACGGTGACCAAAGGGGATCGATCCGAGCGTCGGCAGCCAATGTCGCGTCTTCGGTCAACCATCGCTCAGCGGTTGGTACAAGCACAACATACCGCTGCGATGCTGACGACCTTCAATGACGTCAACTTACAGGCGGTGCTTGAGCTTAGGAAAAAATACAAGGAAATGTTTGAAAAGAAGCATGGCACACGTCTGGGCTTTATGTCGTTTTTTATCAAGGCAAGTGTGGAAGCGCTGAAACGATATCCGGCGGTGAACGGTTCCATCGAGGGCAACGACATTGTGTTTCGTCAATACTACGACATCGGGATTGCCGCCGCATCGCCGCGAGGATTGGTCGTACCGGTCGTTCGTGATGTCAATGAAAAAAGTTTTGCTGAGTTGGAAACTGAAATCGCCAACTTGGCAGACAAGGCGCGCGGTGGAACACTGACCATCGAGGAATTAACCGGTGGTACGTTTACCATTACCAACGGCGGCATATTTGGCTCAATGCTATCTACGCCGATTCTCAATCCTCCGCAAAGCGCCATCTTGGGAATGCATCGCATCGAACAACGACCAGTGGCCGAGGATGGCGAAGTCGTGATTCGGCCCATGATGTATCTGGCCCTGACTTACGACCATCGCATTATCGACGGCGCTGAAGCGGTGCGATTTCTGGTGACAATTAAAGAGTCGCTTGAAGATCCAGCGCGTCTATTGTTGGAGATCTGACAAACCAGGATGCGCTTAGCCCGCATAGTGCAAGTTAGGGGCTGAGCCCAAAATATCGAACCTTTTTTATCGGGATATCACCGACCCGGGACCGCGCTCACCGTATCGCATATGTCTTGAATAACTAAAAGTCTTGACTGTAATTGGACGAGTCACAATGTCACAACATTATGATGTAGTGGTTATCGGCGCCGGCCCGGCCGGTTATGTCGCGGCTATTCGTTGCGCCCAATTAGGGCTGAATACAGCCTGTGTGGACCAGTGGACCGATGACAACGGCAAGCCCTCCTTAGGGGGTACGTGTTTGAACGTCGGATGTATACCGTCCAAGGCCTTGTTGGATTCCTCGGAGCACTATTATCGCGTGCAACATCAACTGCGGTCCCATGGAATTCAGATCGAGGGTGCCGCCATGGATGTCAAAGTCATGCTGGCGCGTAAAGAAAAGATTGTATCAACCTTGACAAAGGGCATCGATGGGCTGTTCAAGCACAACAAGATCGCCTTCGTCCATGGTCATGGGCGACTGGTGGCCAAGGACCACATAAAGATCACGAATCAAGATGGTGAAAAAACTGTACGGGCCGCCAACGTGATCTTGGCGACGGGCTCTGCACCGATCGAGCTTTCCATTGCGCCCTTCGACGGTAAACGTGTCGTTGATTCCACCGGCGCCTTGAATTTCAAACAGACACCCAAACGTCTCGGCGTCGTCGGTGCCGGCGTCATCGGTCTTGAATTGGGTAGCGTATGGAGTCGTCTGGGGGCGAAGGTCGTCATTCTAGAGGCATTGCCAACGTTGTTGCCAACAGTGGACCAACAAATTGCCAAAGACGCCGAGCGGCAATTCAAACAACAAGGTCTGGACATCAGGCTTGGCACCACTGTAAAGGGGGCGAAATCAACCGCTGACTCGGTCACCGTATCCTACACCGACCGTGATAGTGAACATCAATTGGAGGTTGACCGTCTAGTCGTTGCCGTCGGTCGGCGGCCCTATACGGAGGACTTGTTCGAGCCGGGAGTTGGTGTTGACCTCGACGATCGCGGATTCATCCGCGTGGACGAACACTGCCGCACCAGCGTGCCGGGCGTCTACGCGGTGGGAGATGTTGTTCGCGGACCCATGCTCGCTCACAAAGGCTCCGAAGAAGGTAGCGCTGTTGCCGAACTCATCGCCGGCCAATCAGCGCATGTCAACTATGACGTGATCCCGTGGGTCATCTATACGCATCCTGAAATCGCTTGGGTCGGCCGCGCCGAACAAGACCTGCAAAAGGAGGAGATTCCCTACAACGCTGGTATGTTTCCGTTCGCGGCCACGGGCCGTGCCCTCGCTATCGAAGACACCGCCGGTCGAGTTAAAATCCTCGCTCACAAACACACCGATGAGATACTGGGTGTGCATATCATTGGCCCCCAGGCGTCGGAGTTGATCGCTGAAGTAGTCATGGCGATGGAATTCTCCGCAAGTGCCGAAGATATCGCGAGGACCGTGCATGCCCACCCTACTCTATCCGAGGCGGTACACGAGGCCGCTCTCTCGGTGCACAAACGTGCGATCCATCGCGCAAACTGATCCTTGCATTCGAATTCAGCGAAGTGAACACAAGATGAGTGCAATAGGACGGTAACGACCATATAATGCGCCTGTTTTGAGATCTAAGCCGTAATGAACAATAAACAATCCCTTCCCAACGAAATTTTCAAGGCCTATGACATCCGCGGTGTGGTCAACCGCACCTTGACTACAGACAACGCACGCCGCATTGGTCAGGCCATCGGTAGTGAGGCGCAAGCACACGGTGATGCCGCGGTGGTGATGGGCCGCGACGGCCGGTTGTCCGGCCCCACGCTATGCGATGCCCTGTCCGAGGGAATCATGGCGTCCGGATGCGACGTCGTGGACATCGGGCCGGCACCGACACCAGTGGTCTATTTCGCCAACCAACATTTGAAAGTCGGTTCGGCAGTAGCGGTGACGGGCAGTCACAATCCGCCGGATTACAACGGTTTTAAGATGATCATCGCCGGTGAGACGTTGTCCGGCGAACGTATCCAAGGCCTAAAAAAACGCATCTTGAACGGGGAATTGCTGTCCGGCAGCGGACAACGCATACAACGGGAGGTGATCGCCGCGTATATCGAGCGCATCGTCGGCGATATGGATATTCGCAGACCGCTCAAGATAGCGATCGACTGCGGGAATGGCATAGCCGGCGCCGTCGCCCCCGAGCTGTTCCGCCGCCTGGGTTGCGAGATAATCGAATTGTTCTGCGATGTGGACGGAGAGTTTCCCAATCATCATCCCGATCCCAGTCAACCGGAGAACCTGCAAGACTTGATCCGGGCCGTGACCAGCGCCAAGGCGGACCTGGGCCTAGCGTTCGATGGTGACGGTGACCGTCTCGGGGTCATATCGCCGGATGGCACGGTTGTGTGGCCGGACCGGCAAATGATCTTGTATGCCCGCGATGTGCTCAGCCGGCAACCAGGGGCGCAGATCATCTATGACGTAAAATGCTCGCGTACGCTTCCCATGGCCATCGAATCTGCAGGCGGCGTTCCATTGATGTGGCGGACCGGCCACTCATTCATCAAGGCAAAGCTCAAGCAGAGTGATAACGCGGCACTGGCCGGTGAAATGAGTGGACATTTCTTCTTCAAAGAGCGGTGGTATGGATTTGATGACGGTCTTTATACTGGTGCCCGGCTCATTGAGCTGTTATCCAAAGATGACCGTCCACCGGCGCAAGTCTTCGCCCAGTTACCGGACAGTGTTAATACACCCGAATTACGCATCGAATTCCCGGAAGGCGAGCACTTCGTGGTAATGAAGGAACTGGCCGATAACGCTGATTTCTCGGACGGAGATGTCAGCACGATCGACGGACTACGGGTCGATTTTGACGATGGTTTCGGCCTGGTGCGTCCTTCGAATACCACCCCGATACTCGTATTGCGGTTCGAAGGCGACAACCCGGAGGCCCTGGAACGTATTCAGGAACAATTTCGCTCGCTCATTCGACGAACCCGGCCCGGCATTGCGATCCCGTTTTAGTGCCACCGGATTGTATGGGCAACGATGCACGCCATCTTGTGGCTGAGTTTCGATGGCGAAACAACACGACAATACACAACAGTCTGATACGCGAACTACTTGGTCGGACCGGACCACCCAGTTTTTTGAACGCCAGCGCCTGCGCATGGCTCACATCGAGGCGCTGCCGCAGTTATCCTTGATTGGAATTCTGTGCGGATTACTATCTGGTGCGGTCATCATCGCATTCAGAATTCTCGTAGAGGGCGCACAAAGCACATTCCTGCCCGCGGGCACCGCAGAGGCGTACGAGAGCCTTTCCGACTTGTATCGTGTACTACTGCCGCTAGCCGGTGGTTTGATCATCGGTGTCATCTTTCAGTTCGTAACCCGCTCGGCTCGTCAGGTCGGTGTCGTCCACGTCATTGAGCGGTTATCCTACTATCAAGGTCACCTGCCTTTTCGCAATGCCGCTATGCAGTTTATCGGCGCTGCGCTGAGCATTGTCAGCGGCCACTCGGTAGGCCGGGAGGGACCCAGTATTCACTTAGGTGCGTGGGCCGGCAGTAGCCTCGGCCAGCGACTGGGATTACCAAACAACAGCGTGCGTATCCTGGTGGGTTGTGGCGTGGCGGCCGCGATCGCCGCCGGATTTAATACACCGTTGGCCGGGGTTATTTTTGCGATGGAAGTGGTATTGATGGAGTACACCATCCTTGGATTTACCCCTATCATTCTCGCTGCGGTAAGTGCTACCACCCTGACTCGCGCGGTATTTGGCGCCGAACCGGCTTTCTTTGTGCCGCCCTTGGAGTGGTCTTCCATCGCCGAGCTCCCGTACGTATTGGTAATGGGAGTGATCATTGGCAGCCTGGCCGCGTTGTTCATTCAATTATTACTGTGGACCACACGTGCGTTTGCGCGCTATCCGGTGTGGATGCGCACCGGCGTCGCCGGGTTGCTGGTCGGTTTACTCGCGGTGCCGGTGCCCGAGATCATGGGAATCGGATACGACACAGTCAATGATGCGTTATTGGGAGAAATCGCGCTTGCCACGTTAGTCCTGATCGTCGGCGCCAAGCTGGTGGCTACCACAGCAGGGCTTGGCCTGGGATTACCGGGGGGGCTAATCGCCCCAACCCTGGTCATCGGCGCCACTGCCGGCGGAGCCATGGGCGTACTGGCACTAATTTGGATTGGCAATGTCAGTGCGCCCGGCTTGTACGCCATGCTCGGGATGGCCGCGATGATGGGCGCCACCTTGCAGGCGCCGTTAGCGGCGCTGATTGCGATGTTGGAGCTCACTGCTAATCCCAATATTATCTTACCGGGAATGATTGCGGTGGTTTCCGCAGGCTTGATGGCCCGGGTTGTGTTTGGCAAAACCTCGGTATACCGAATGTTGATGCTGGCGCGGGGCCTGGATTACCGCAACGATCCCATAGCCCAAGCTTTGCGACGCGTCGGCGTCGCCAGCGTCATGGACCGCAACATCATACGCGAGCCACGTCAAATCAGACGCACCACCGCGGAATCCATGCTAAAAAAGGAACCCAATTGGATTGTTATTCGTCAACAGGGGGAAGCTGTCGCGTTGCTGCCCGCGGCAGATCTTGCGCGCCATCTTAAAGACAATGACGACAACATCATCGACCTATTGGAGATACCAGCACTTCGAAAGGACCTGTCCAGGACTGATGTCTTGGCGACGCTTCAGGAAGCACAGGATATTCTGCAGAAAACCGGGACTGAGGCGCTGTATGTCACCGGAGCGCGTGGTGTGGGTAAGCAAAAAATCTATGGAGTATTGACCAGGACCGAAATAGAAAAAGCCTATCGCACGTAAACGGATTTAACGAGAACTTATGACCCGCGCCTCGGGTACGCGATGTTGAATCGATGCCGCGACCGTGGAAATAATGCCCGGCTTTGCCTTCACGGATATCCACAACAGATTCAAGGGCACGTTGAGGTCTGCGAACACGACCTCATTGAAGCCACCCAGTACCGCCTGGATGCCCGCTACGCGATCATTGAAGCGTGCTTTCGGCCAGTCCCTCAAACCTGGTATCAACATCATAAAGTCGCTGAGGAGTCGCCCCTCTTCGTCACGAGTCGGGACGCGTTTGTGTAACGGCTCGCTGGCCGTGAACGAAACGCTCTGGGTACTCCGCAGTTTGAGTTGGGACATCAATTTGTCCTTTTATTTTGATGATTAAATGTCAACCATTAGCCGTGACACAAGTTATTATAGTAGTACATCAGTAGTGGGAAAACAGACCGGGAACTTTAGGTGCCCAATAATTCACTAACCAGTGAAACAAAGGTAAAGTGAGTGCTTCAATGTCTCGTCAACTGCAGTGTTTGTGGATTATAGTGGCAGTAAGCTTGGGGGCTTGTGCCACCGCCCCAAAAACCATTCGAACACCGGTCGCAGGGCCGCCGGTGCTCGCCGCGGTGCAGAACGTCGATCAGTACGTGGGTGAGCGGGTGCGCTGGGGGGGTACCATCGTGGCGGTCGAGAATCAACGCACCGAGACCTGGATACAGGTTGTTGCCAGACGTCTGCAACGAGGCGGTCGCCCCATCGACTCCAGCACCACCACGGGACGCTTTTTGGCGCAAGTGCCGGGGTTCCTGGAACCGGAGGAGTATCAGCGCGGACGTGAAATTACTGTACTCGGCACACTTACCAAAGGCGTCACCCGCGACATCGGCAAATTTCCATACCAACTTCCAGTAGTACAAGTCGATGATCTGTACCTTTGGCAGCCACTTCATGAGTTTGACCCCTATTTTCACTCCCCCTATTTTTGGGGCCCGTTCTACGACCCGTGGTGGCCGCACAGACCGTTTTATCGTTACCCCCGTCACCGCCATCCGCACCGCCGTCACCGCTGATTGAAGTGCGTTCTTAGTCACATAGGTGTAGCGATAGAGCGAGTCACCGATACAACCCGCCACATTTAGGCTGCATCGCGCATGAATACGCCGCCGTATATTCGCGACATCAATCCAGAAAATTTCAACACGATGGTGTTGGATAACTCCAGACGCGGACCGGTCATGGTATTTTACTGGTCACCTAACGCCGGTCCATGCATGCGCTTGCTGCCCCGTTTGGTGAAACTTTGCGATGACTTTGGCGGACGCTTCCTCCTTACTTTGATTAATACTGATACCTATCAAGACTTCGCGAAGCAACAGGGTGTCATCAGCATCCCCACGGTGCGCATCTACGACCGAGAACAATTGGCGGAAACCGTGCATGGCGCTTTCTCCGAACAGATGTTCAGGAACATAATCGAAAAATATCTGCCACGCGCAGCGCAGGGAGACCGATTGGAGGCAGCTAAGGCGTATCAACAGGGAGCATTGGAAAAATCAGTTGCGCTCATGGATCACGCAGCCAAGACTGCGCCAGATGACCATCGGATCCAACTTGATCAGGCAAAAATCCTGGTCCAACAGGGAAATCATGCACAGGCTTTGGAGGTGTTGGAAACGCTCCCGACCTCCGCGTTTGACGATCCCGAGATCGATCTATTAGCCACTCATCTACGATTTGTCCAAATAGCCCAGCAGGCACCCTCGGTAGACGCATTAAGACAAGCCCTAGGGGTGAACCCAAACGACATGCATGCGCGTTTCCAATTAAGCGCAGGTTTATTGATGCAGGACGATTACTCTGGAGCACTGGAGCAACTGTCTGAGATCGCGGGCAATGAATCTCCGCTCAAGGAACAGGCTCGTCGTGGCATGATCGCCATCTTCGCCCTACTCGGTCCTGACCACGAGCTGTGTAAGCGCTTTGCACCGGTGCAACCCTCGTCACCATAGCCTCAATGTTAACCAATCACCGACTACCCTTTGGCATCTCGCTGCCAGCGTTGCTGTTAGCGATAACAGTTCTCAGCGCCTGCGAGGGCTCCAAACCCATAGAACTCGACACTGATGTGTCTCGCACGCCTACGTCAACAGACAAACCACCGACACAGCCACCCGGAACCGCCTCCTACACAGCTTTCGCGACAATTACGGAACGGCGGCTCGGCGTTCGCATATACCCCGGCGCCAAACCTCGAGATGGCGGCAGTTGGCAAATGACAGATAAGTTGGCCGAAGGAGCGCAGTCCCTGATGATGGCGACGTTGCACAGCGACGATGCAGTCGGCAAGGTGGCCGACTTCTACACCCGCGAACTGGGAGTACCACCGGCCCAAGTACTTCGAGTGCCAACGCGGAGTGGACCCAAGATCAGTATCACCGTTGAAAACAGTGACCGGGAGGCGACCAATGTGATGCTGCAGCGGGCTGGCGACGAATCGGGGACATTAATCAAGATCACCCGTATGACCGGTCGAACCGTCCCTCACCCTGAAGATCAAACAAATCACTAATGTTCTTAAAATTAACTACCAATTCATTGATCTATCTGAATTTTCTAGGCTATATTACAAAAAGGCGCTATGGGGGCGTTTGACCAAAAGGTAATGACAAGGAACCTGAAAACATTGCTTAAGCCACGTTCATGGATATTGGTTGCGCTGTGTCTGTATATCGGTATTCCGAGCTTGAGCCGCGCGGTATCCGTTGGCGATGCCAACGTTCAATCGTATTTGGACCAACCGCTCAAGATCGAAATTCCACTGGCCAATACGTCCCCACGGGAACTCAGCGCACTTGATATTGGCCTCGCCCCCGAGTCCGCCTTTGGCGACTTCGGATATGAGGTGTCGCCGGTGTTGGCCGACTTCCGCTTTAACATAATCCCCGGGCCTGGATCGACGGCCATGCTGCGCATCACCACGAGAGAGCCCGTCAGCGAACCAATGTTGGCGTTCATGTTGAGTGTCAAAACGGAGCGAACGGCGTTTGTCCGCGGATACACCGTGTTACTCGACCCGGTCGAGTACCCCACCCGTATGGCGCGCACGCGCCAGGCGCAGCGCCCGCCGCTACCGGTCCCCACTCTGCCACCGATAAGAGAGACACCCGTTGCCCAAGCGATGGCAACCGAAGGGCGCGATCTTTATGGCCCCGTGCGAAGCGGGCAAACGCTGTCGCAGATCGCGATGGAGCTGCGCGCAGGATTCGGCGTCACCATCGCACAGATGACTTGGGGTCTTTTCCAGACTAATCCGAGCGCCTTTATCGATAACAACGCCAATGCGCTCAAGACCGGTGTACATCTGGAAATGCCTGCTGCGGAAACATTGGCTCAGGCCTCACAGCGCGAGGCTGTTCAAGCATTGGCGATACAGGCCGACGTGTGGCGAAAACGCGTGTCGCTGCCAACCACTGAGGTATCGCTGATCGAAGCAGAGATGGCAGCCGCACCGGAAGTGGATCGCGATGTGGCCGCGCAGACTACCACACCGGAAATCGGATTTGACCTTGCACCGCGGTTCAAGATAGAGCAAACGGCGTCCACGACACCCCCGACAATTCCAGCGGATACCCGCTTGAGCCAACTGTTGGATCCAACAGCAAAGGTCGCGGTAGCGACCGATACCGCCGGTCCCGACGAGCGGAACCTGGGGAAACCGGAGACACCCATACCAGAAACGCCCACCGACGCGGTACAACCCGGTGTTATGGCACCACCATCCGCGCCGCAACCGCTAGCAACGGATGTCGATCGCTTGGAAAAACTGGTGAATTCGCTACAAGATCAGCTCTCGACGCGCGAGCAACAGATCACCGGGTTGGAACAGCGGTTGGAAGACATGACTGTGACGATCAATCGCACCCTCACATCATCGCGCTCCAGCCTCGGCTTTTTAACGCCCATAAATATTGTGTTAGGACTGCTGGTGTTGGCCGTAGGCACATTGTTGGGATGGCTTGTTGCTCGTCGCGATAAACCAGGTGGTGTTCGCGATCACAGCGAAACTAGCGATTTGTATCAGCGCGCAACCACGCCGCGGGAAGAAGAATCTGAGCCGCACTTTACGGCGCCCGAGGAAACGAAACCCGCCGCGCCAATCTTTACCTCGCTGTCGACCGGCGCCGACGAAACTGAAGAGATAAAGGAGGCATTAGGGATAGGGACCGAGTTCTTGACCGGGGAGTTACGAGATTCTGAGCTGGCAATGAAAGTCAGTGAGACCGATGTGTTGGACGAATTGGAACTATACATCAACGGCGGTTATTACAACGACGCCAAGAATCTGTTGATCCGGTTGGTGGATAAAGAACCCAATAATGCGGAGTATCACCTCCAGCTTCTCCGCGTGCTGCGTATCTTGGGCGAAGGCGACGAATTCATCCGGCAAGCCAAGTTAACCCGTGCCGCGCTTAATGATCCGGATCGAACGATTTGGGAGGACATACGCCGTATGGGCGTAGAGATCCGGCCTAGCGAACCGTTATTCGCGGATGACTATTTCGTGATCACAGAAGAAGTTGAAGAAACGCAGGGCGAAGATAACGAAGATAGTAAAGACCGCGATGACCATCTCGTTGAATTCAAATCCTAGCCCCAAGAATTCTCGTCGGCCGCATATCGCGGATTACACAACCTCTATTTCTCGTACCTGCTGGAAGCCTCGGGGTAATTTGCGTCCGCGCAGACCGCGGTCGTTGACATAATGCTCAATATCGGCTGACTTTAGTCGCAGAAATCGCTTTCCTGCGTGTATTATCAAGTTCTGATCAGGACCATACGTTACGAATGTAAATACGCGTTCCTCCCCGCCTTTGAGTCGTTTCCCCGGAATGTTGATCATTTTCACCCCTTTACCTTTTGCCAATCGTGGCAACTCCACTATGGGGTAACTCAATAAATAACCCGCCGTGGTCGCCACCGCGATATGACCGGTTTCGATATCGGAAACCGGTTGCGGTGTCAACACCCGGGCGCCGGATGGGACACGCAGCGTCGCCTTACCTTTCTTGTTTTTCGTGTACAGATCACCCAACCTGGCGATAAAGGCATATCCAAATTCCGTCCCCAATACATACAATCCGTCCTCATCGCCCAACATCACGCCGGCGAAGCTGGCACCCCCAGGCGGGTTCAAGTGACTGCTCAATGGCTCCCCTTGGCTACGTGCCGACGGCAAGTTGTGGGTCGGCATCGCGTAGGTACGACCCGTCGAATCCAGCACAACCAGTAGTTGATTGGACTTGCCTTTGGTGGCATGTAAATAACCGTCACCGGATTTGTAACTGAGGGTAGGCGGATCGACATCGTGCCCTTTGGCCACTCGCACCCAGCCCTTCTGGGACAGCACCACGGTAACCGATTCGGTTGGAATGAGTTCGCTAGCATCAATCGCTTTTGCCGCCGCGCGCGCCTTGATTGGTGACCGACGAGGATCACCGAATTCATCCGCATCGGCGATCAACTCATCGCGTACCCTGCGTTTCAATCGCGCGTTGGATTTCAAGATCGTCTCGAGCATGTCACGCTCGATAGTCAGCTCTTTTTGTTCACCCTTTATCTTGATTTCCTCGAGCTTGGCCAACTGGCGTAGTTTGAGTTCCAGAACCGCCTCGGTCTGTGCCTCGCTGAGCTTAAACCGCTTCATCAAAACCGGCTTAGGATCATCCTGTTTGCGGATTATGCGAATGACCTCGTCGATATTCAGAAAAGCAATGAGCAATCCGTCAAGTATATGCAGCCTTCGGGTGATTCGGTCGAGCCGGAACTGTAGCCGCCGACGTACCGTCTCGGTGCGAAATTTGAGCCACTCGCCAAGGAGATCCCGCAGGTTGTAGACCTCGGGACGGCCGTTGAGGCCGATCATGTTCAGATTGACTCGGTAGCTACGCTCCAAGTCGCTGGTTGCGAACAAGTGATTCATGAGCGCCCCCACGTCGACTCGATTGGAACGCGGCTCGATTACTAACCGGGTGGGGTTCTCGTGATCCGATTCATCCCGCAGGTCTACCACCATGGGCAATTTTTTTGCCTGCATTTGTCCGGCCAGCTGTTCCAAGACCTTGGCACCCGACACTTGATAAGGCAATGCAGTAACGATGACGTTGCCGTTCTCCTTTTCCCAAGTGGCGCGTTGTCTGATGGATCCATTACCGGTGGTATAGATCTCCCGGATCTCGTCTACCGGTGTGATAATCTCCGCCTCGGTGGGAAAATCCGGACCTTTGATATGTTCGCACAGCTCGCGTACCGACGTTCGTGGGGACTCCAACAAACGCACGCATGCAGCCGCCACCTCACGGAGGTTATGTGGCGGAATATCCGTTGCCATACCTACTGCAATCCCCGAGCCACCATTTAACAAGACATTCGGCAATCGCGCCGGCAATACCCGCGGTTCCTCCAGGGTGCCGTCGAAGTTGGGTGTCCATTGCACCGTCCCTTGACCTAATTCCGACAACAAGGTCTGCGAATAACGGGTCAGGCGCGCCTCGGTATAGCGCATGGCGGCGAACGACTTTGGATCATCCGGCGCGCCCCAATTTCCCTGCCCATCGACAAGCGGATAGCGGTAACTGAAAGGCTGTGACATTAACACCATCGCCTCGTAACAAGCCGAGTCACCATGAGGATGAAACTTACCAATCACGTCGCCCACGGTGCGTGCCGATTTCTTGTGTTTAGCCGCCGCATGCAGGCCGAGCTCCGACATCGCGTAGATGATACGCCGTTGAACCGGCTTGAGACCGTCGCCGATAAACGGCAGCGCCCGGTCCAGTATCACGTACATCGAGTAGTA
>CALZGZ010000302.1 GCA_945787105.1 uncultured Gammaproteobacteria bacterium | reverse complement strand
GAGCAGTGTAAATAGGCCTCTAACTCCCGACCGCCTCGGCAACTGCGCCTTGCGTCGCTTAGAGCGCCCACTTCTGGTGCCCTTCCTCCTACATCCATGTACTCGTGGTTCGTAGCCGATCATACGTTCTAATCTTATCTGCAATTCAATCAGTTACATGAACCACTCGGGACGCCCACAGCACATAGCCCCATATGGTTCCGTATAGCGTTAGGGCCAAGTAACGACCAGTCAGGTTCCGGCGGCCATCTCACGCGAATCGCCGCACATTGGAGAAAAACTCCATTTAGAAGTATAATTATAGTAACTATATCAGTTAGGGTAATTGACATGCTACGCGAAACCCCCGCCATGACCGTACGCAAAAACCTGGGTGAATTGCTTAACGAAGTGCAGTACCGGCATGACCGCGTGGTGATCACCAAGGCCGGTAAGCCGGTGGCCGCGCTGATCGACATCCCGCTGTTCGAGCGCATCCGCAAACTCGATGAAGAATTCGAGCAGTTGACCGAAGAGATGGCGGTCGCTTTTGAGGGGATTGACGAAGAAGACGGGTTGGCGCTCATCGATGAGGCGATCACCGCCGCGCGCAAGAAATAATACGCTGCGTGAAAGTCGTGCTCGACACCAATGTGTTGCTATCCGGCCTGATGTTACCGGACAGCACGCCGGGACGCGTGGTCAGGGCATGGAGGGAAACTCGTTTCGACCTGGTGATTTCGAAGGAACAGCTAACTGAAATCGCAAGGGTCCTAACGTATCCGAAAATTCGTAAGCGGTTGAAATGGCGACGTGCGAACATAGAGCGGTTCCTACGACAACTCTACCTTCGCTCCGAGCTCGTGGACATCTCCGGCGTATTTCAAACAGTGCCGGAAGATCCGGAGGATCAACCGATTTTGGCCAGCTTGATCGCTTCACGGGCAGAGTATCTCGTAACAGGGGATTTGGACCTGCTGACTTTGTCCGATCGTTACCCTATCGTTACCCCGATCGATTTCGTACAAAACTTGTAAGTTGGCGCCCCCATAAAGTATTCGCTCTGCCCGGAGATCGTCTGTCCGTCTTTGACGCACGTGGCGCACGCACGCTGTGGATCCTGAAAAAGCATCCGCGCATGCTGCCAAGCAGCAATGCGGACAGGTTTCATGTTAGGACAACGATACTCCCTCGTACTGTCGACAGTTGTTCTCCGCAAAAATTATGTACGGCATTACTCAATCGCAACCATTGTGATGCACGTACGAAAGAGGACCGGCCACCGAGTGCCTAGTGTAATGATTGAGGTGCCCCGCAACAGTTCTTGTATTTCCTGCAGCTGCCGCAGAGACAAGGATCGTTTCTGCCGCGCCACTGCTGTTTGGCCGCAGGAGCAGCCACACATAGGTCAGCACATCCAAAAGAAGCCTGTAGATTATCGCGGCTCGAAACATAATGGCCGCGGATTATGCGACGAGACAAGCACAAGAGCGCTAATCTACTGCTGATCATGATGTGCACATAATAAATGCGGAGGACAAGGTAGGCCAGCGTTCCGGACAACATGGCATTTAAAATCAATACCAATGGATTCTTCTATACCCTCAGATCGCACTATGTCGCGCGCGAAATTATGCGGCAAAGCAGTTCAGATGGTTTCGACGGCTTGCTTAAGATCTGCGATCAGATCGTTGACGTCCTCAATACCTACCGACAGTCGCAACAGATTCGGCTGGACCTGACTCAGGGGGCCCTCCACAGAGGCCCGATGCTCAACCAGGCTTTCAACACCGCCAAGCGAGGTCGCAGGCACGAATAGCTTCAGCCTTGTGGCTAGTGCTTTTGCTTCCGTTGCACCTCCTTTCACGCAAAGCGACAACATGCCCCCAAAACCATTGGTCATCTGACGCCTGGCGATCACATGCCCCGGATGACTCTCAAGACCCGGATACAACACCGCATCGATTTTTGGGTGGCCCTCGAAATACTGAGCAATCTTCAGCGCATTACTTGAAGCACGCTCAAATCTGATTGCAAGCGTACGCATGCCACGGAGAAGCAACCATGATTCAAAGGCCCCCAATACTCCACCGACATGTTTACGAATGAACTTAATCTCTTCCCAACGCTGGTCAGTCTCGCGGGTTACTAAAATGCCAGCGGTGACGTCACTGTGCCCGTTCAGATATTTCGTTGCTGAATGAAAAACGAGATCAGCACCTAAGTCCAAAGCCCGCGTCGTGATAGGAGTGGAGACAGTGCAGTCCACGCCGAGAATAGCGCCAGCGTCATGGGCAGCAGCCGCTGCGTCAGCAATGTCGATAACGTCCCATGTGGGATTGACTGGTGTCTCCACCCACAAGATCGCTGTCTTACCAGGTTTGATCGCTTGCCGCAGAGCGTTCGGATCAGTTGCATCAAAAAAAGTGAGACCAATGTTTCGTTTGTCGGCGATTCGCCTCAGCCAATCCTGCGCACCGTGGTACATAATCGTAGGGGCCACAATGTGCTGACCGATGTTAATAGTCTCAAATACGGCGGTGATGGCAGCCATTCCAGACGAGAACAGCCTCGCTTCGGCACCACCATCAAGCTCGGCAGCGACGTGTTCAACTTGATCGTAGGTGGGATTCTGATAGCGGCTGTAGATATAGTCGCCAATTAGTTCGTAGTCATCACCCCGTGCAAACGTTGTCGAGGGATGGATTGGGGGCGTAACCGCGCCAGTCACGCTATCCACGAAATGCCCTGCCTGGGCAAGAATTGTTCTGGGCGAGCGTCTTCTCAAATCAACCCTCCTTTGTAGAGCATTAGAATTATCTAGGTCTCGCTGGGCACATATCGGCCGAAACAGTGATTCTACGGTTTCCGTATGACCCGCTGACGCGCACGCTATACGGGGACTCCACAATACTAATGCCACGGGAGGCGCGATGGAGACCGACCGCTAATCGGGGAGAGTTCTCGGTATTCACGTGGGGCAACATTCCTCGTAAGGCACGACACCACTACGACGTTCGTACCATCCTCGTGACTGGTTAACAACACGCACTGCCAATAACATTACCGGCACTTCGATTAGTACACCAACCACTGTGGCTAGTGCGGCACCGGATTCGAATCCGAAAAGTGCGATAGCTGTCGCCACGGCCAACTCAAAGAAATTACTAGCACCGATCAACGCGGATGGACCCGCCACGCAGTGAGGTGAGCGCACTTGGCGATTAAGCAAATAAGCCAGACCGGAATTAAAAAAGACTTGAATCAAGATAGGCACTGCCAATAGAGCAATAACCAGCGGCTCAGCAATAATCCGCTTCCCCTGAAACCCGAAAAGCAATATCAGCGTGGCGAGCAAAGCGCACAGCGAAAACGGTTGCAGGCGCTTAATCACTTTTTCAAGACGCGCTTGGCCATGCGTACGGTTTAGCAAATACCGACGCCATAGATTGGCGATGATCAGTGGTACGACGATGTAGAGCAGCACCGATAGCAACAGCGTATTCCAAGGAACAGTGATCGTAGAAAGACCCAGCAACAGCCCGACGATCGGCGCAAAAGCAAAAACCATAATTACATCGTTCAACGCGACTTGCGACAGCGTGAAGTGCGGTTCACCACGCATTAGATGGCTCCAGACAAAGACCATCGCTGTGCATGGTGCAGCGGCCAGCAAGATCAATCCGGCTATGTAGGAATCAATTTGATCGGCGGGTAGATAGTCGAGGAACAGATAGCCGATAAATAGCCAGCCAAGCAAGGCCATGGAGAATGGCTTGACTCCCCAATTGACGAATAGCGTGATCCCGACGCTGCGCCAGTACTGCCGGACGTCTTTTAGTGCCTTCAAATCGATCTTGAGCAGCATGGGAATAATCATCAGCCAGACAAGCACTGCCACTGGAAGATTAATCTGGGCTACCTCGATTCGGCCCACCACCTGAAAAGTGTTCAGGAACAGCTGCCCCAATACGATACCGGCGACGATGCAAAGCGCCACCCACAGGGTAAGGTAGCGTTCGAACAGGCTCATTTCACTTCTCTTGGTCCTTTGATCACTCATGGTTTTATTCCAGGAGCTCCTTCTCTAAGCGTCCAATCGAATCCGCGACTCGCTGCTGGATGTCGTCACGACATTCCCTGAACACCGCCATAAGCTCCTCCTCTGATCCCGCAGCCTTGGCGGGATCATTCAGCGGCCAGTGCTCCTTGCGTATCCCGGTGGGCAAGACCGGGCAGTTCTCATCCGCATGGCCACAGACGGAAACCAGATAATCGGCCGAGGCCAGCATGTCGTCAGTCAACTTGCTGGACTCCTGACAAGAAATATCCACACCCGCTTCCTTCAGCACTGCAATAGCGCGGGGGTTTTTGCCGTGGGATTCGATACCAGCCGATTGCACGCGGAGCCAATCACCACCGAGATAACTTGCCCAGCCCTCCGCAATCTGCGAGCGGCAGGAATTGCCAGTACATAAAAATAAAAGTTTCATTAAGTTATTTTTCGCGATAGCTTAGGCGCAGCGAGACTCACCCGGCCTATCGGGCATTTCTGCCAATACCAACAGGTCATTAATATAGGTTTTTCGGTTTGCTGCCTCCCCGACCGTGACATCGATCACCCGACGCGCCCAATCCGGCAAGTCGGGATGGAGTCTGTAATAAATCCACTGGCCTTGGCGTCGATCTATCACCACACCAACGTCACGCAGTACGGCAAGGTGTCGAGAGATCTTCGGCTGTATTACGCCCAAAGCATGGACGAGTTCGCATACGCACAACTCACCTTGTTGTTGCATTAACGACACGATGCGGAGCCGCGTTTTGTCAGACAAAAGCTGAAAAAACTGGTTGAATTGGATGTCCATGGAGCGAGAATATACGACTAACCATATATATGGTCAACCATATATATGGAATGATTCTGCAACCCAGACCTGATCCCCGCGAATGTCCGAAAAGGGGCCAACTACCTGAGATGTAAAACACTCAAATGGCTGCAGTGAATATGATGCACGTATTCGATTGACCACACATTTGGGTTGGTTTTTGATTTTGCAACGCCGTGGGGAATGTCCGCTATAAAAGTAAGAACAGACACTCATCTATTCTACCGCGTCCGGTAGTTTCGGGTCGCGAGCCGTCTATTACGAAATGCTTATGCTTCTTGTTCTTGATCGTTAATCAATCGACCGCTTTGAAATTTATGAAGCGCGTCACTGCGGATGTCAGTTAGTAGTGACGCGCTGCGGGGACCATCGCGAATACCCAATCACAGCGCGGCTTCCAGAGGATAGAAAAGAAAAATATTTAGTGACGAAGTAATGATGGAAAGATTAGTGGGAATACATCGTCAAAATCGGATGAACCGTATAGCTATCGCTTGCGGAGATAGAAAGGATTAATTTCAGCTCATCAGCGCCTATGTTTTGTGTCGGCGGTGATAGTTGAAAGATTTCCAGCCGTTCGATGACCGGCGACGCTCTATTCAGAGAGCAAATTGGTCATCGCAAAGCCCTCATGCTGGCTGAAAGGGGGCCTAGAGTTCATAACGAACTCGCGCCGGATTTCTTCCATTAAGATGTTGGGCTTGATGCCCTTCAGCACTTTCTCCCACTCGTGGAGTTGTATTCGCGGGATAAACCCGCGTCCAAGAACTCCGCCTTTTCTGCCCCCGATTCCGGGCGGACGGCACTCGTTCGGAGTCTTGAGGGGTATTGGGATTCACCGATTCGACGTTTTAATCAGGAATCCGATGGTTTGGCAGACCGATCCGCCTGTGCACCCGGCAAGTCGTATTGCTTCAGAAAAGGGATCAGGTACATAATTTTCCTAATATTAGGGAAAACTGGTACCTGACCCCGGTTTCACTTCGAAAAGTGTTACCTATGTCTTCGGAATAAACTGTTACCTATGTATCCGGGATGGACCTTAAGAATTTGGCGCGCCCGGAGAGACGATGTACAGGGCGGACAAGTGCCGCGAAGCACGAGGACGACATACAGGGAAGTACTAGTGTCGCGTTAGGCCGGGACGGCCGGTAGCGACCGTGCTAGAGCGGCCTCGAACTCCCGACCGCCTGGTTCGTAG
>CALZGZ010000301.1 GCA_945787105.1 uncultured Gammaproteobacteria bacterium | reverse complement strand
CTGCGGATCCATGAACCCGCGCGCCTGGACCGCACTGGTTCGTCGTTCCTCGGCCGGGGCATCATCCAGGAATGCGTACGGGCGCGCAGTGAGGATTTCCTGGGCCAGCGGAGACGGTGAAGCCAGATCGCGGACCACGATCTCGACCTCGTCCCGCTCTAGCTTCGATAACAGGCGTTGCAAGCCGTCGATATCCATCGCATCGTGCAGACAATCACGAATGGTCTGCTTCACTAGCGGATGGTCGGGGACCTCTCTTTGACCAACGATATTTTCCTGGCATGCCAGCTGGTCCGGAAAAACCACCGCGATCAGATCCTCGGAATCCATACGTTGCAACTGTGCGGGTATCTTCTTGCCGTTGCGGTTACGCCGCACGGCAAGCGCGATATTGCAAACCCACCGCCAGCGGGTGATGAACACCGGCGCCGCCAACAACGCCTGGATCAAAATCTCTTTTACGTTGTCGGCACGCAGATAATGTCGCACGTCTTCCAAGGGGAAACTATGGGTGTTACTCAAAGACAGTACGATCGTGTCCTCCAATGCTGCCGCCTGAAGCTCAAAATTGAATTTTCGGCAAAAACGTTTTCGCAACGACAATCCCCACGCACGGTTCAAACGTGATCCAAACGATGAATGAACAACCAGATGAGTATCACCCGACTCGTCAAAGAATCGCTCTAACACAATAGTGTCTTGGGTCGGTAGGCAGCCCAGCGCCGCGTGACCGGCAGCCAGATAATCGACTATCTGGCGCGACACCGCCTCGTTCAAATCAAGCCGACGTAGCCATGCGCGTACACCTTCCTCGCCGCTTTGCGACAAATGTGACGCGAACTCTTTACGGAAACGTGCCACCGCATGCGATAACTCATCACTGCGCCCCGGCGCCTCCCCAAACCAGAACGGGATGTTCGGCGGCTGGCCCTTAGCATCCTCGACCCGCACCTTGCCCTGCTCCACTCTGAGGATGCGATAGGATGTGTTGCCAAGTTGAAAGATATCGCCGGGCAGACTTTCAAACGCAAAATCTTCGTTCAGGGTGCCGATCTGTTGCTCGTCGGGTTCCAAAACAACGTCGTAATCAAATTGATCCGGGATCGCACCACCATTAGTGAACGCGGTCAAACGTGCCCCGCGCCGCGCCCGCAAGCGGTGATTGACCGCATCGTAATGCAGATACGCGCTTCTTCTGCCGCGCCGGGTGGAAAATCCATCGGCGAGCATGGCGATGATTTCGTCGAACTCCTCACGGTTCAGCAAGCGGTAAGGCCAGGCGCGGATGAATTGTTGGAACAAGGCCGCACACTCCCACTCGCGGCTCGCAACCTCTGCCACAATTTGTTGCGCCAACACATCCATGGGTTGGCATGGAATCGCCAATGCCTCGAGCTCATCGCGTCGTACCGCATCTAGCAATGCCGCACACTCCACCAGATCGTCGCGGGAAGTAGGAAACATGCGGCCTTTGGGGATCGCTCCCAAGGCGTGTCCGGATCGGCCCGCGCGTTGCAAGAAGGTGGCGATCGATCTTGGTGAACCGATTTGACATACCAAATCGACGTCACCGATGTCGATGCCCAATTCCAGAGAGGCGGTGGCCACCAACGCCTTCAACTCACCGGCCTTCAAGCTCTGTTCCGCCTGCAGTCGTTGTTCCCGGGCCAGACTTCCGTGATGAGCGGTCACTGCCTCGTCACCTAACTGTTCTGCCAGGTGGCGCGCGGTGCGTTCCGCCATGCGGCGGGTATTCACGAATACCAGCGTGGTGCGATGCGCCCGAATGAGTTCGGCAACGCGTTCGTATACCTTTGCCCAGGCCTCGGTAGACATGACCGCCTCTAACGGTATACCGCCCACCTCGATGGCCAAGTCGCGCTCGCGCACATGCCCCATATCCACAATCTTGCATGGCTGATTCGTAACGCCAATCAGATAGTTGGCGACCTCTTGCACCGGTTTTTGCGTCGCCGACAACCCGATGCGCGTCACCGGGTGCCCGGTGAGCGCCGCCAACCGTTCCAGCGACAACGCCAGGTGCGCCCCCCGCTTGTTACCGGCCAGCGCGTGAATCTCGTCCACAATCACCGTGCGCACCGCGGACAACATCGAGCGGCCGGATTCCGATGTCAGCATGATGAAAACGGATTCCGGTGTGGTGACCAAGATGTGGGGTGGGTGGCGCCGCATGCGCTCGCGCTCGGACTGTGGGGTATCGCCGGTTCGCACCCATGCCTGCACGTCGACATCCGGCAGGCCCAACTCCAACAGCTGATCGCGAACGCCTTGCAGCGGCATCTCGAGGTTTCTCTTGATATCGTTGGACAGTGCCTTGAGCGGGGACACGTACAGCACTTGGGTGGCGTCCGGCAAACCACCGCCCGACAGACCCTGTTGCACCAGATCATCGATGGCGCACAGGAACGCAGCGAAGGTCTTACCGGAACCGGTGGGCGCGGCCACCACGGTGTGTGTATGCGCGCGGATGGCCGGCCAGGCATCGACCTGACACGGCGTGGGCTCGTTGAACGTGGCCCGAAACCAGTTTGTAACCGCAGGATGAAAGGTATGGAACACCGGGTGAGAGTTAACCACTAAATTCGCCCGGTGTGAAGATCACGCTACATGGATAACGCGTAGTTGAGCGTGTATCCTGTAATTGATGGAAGAACTGCTAAAAATCAATGACATGCAGCGAGTCATTTCAGTCCTGTTCAGCGAAAGAATTCCTTATAACAAGCTGCTTGGGTTACGCATCGGTTCGCTGGATCCGGCCCAACCCACCGGGGAGATAGATATGCGCGATGACCTGGTGGGGAATTTCATACACAAGACCCTGCACGGCGGGGTTACCGCCGCGGTGTTGGATGTGACGGGTGGTCTGGTGGCGTTTTTGAATTTAATGGAAAAACTCGATGAGTTGTCCCGGGAGGAGAAGATCGCCCGTTTTGCCAAGCTTGGGACCATCGATCTGCGCATCGATTACCTGCGCCCGGGCCGCGGCGTCCGCTTTGTATCCACCGGATATATCCTGCGTACCGGCAACAAAGTCGCCGTAACCCGGATGGAGTTACACAATGAACAAGGCACGCTCATCGCGGTCGGAACCGGCGCGTATACGGTTTCGTAAACCAGGGGAGGAACGGTTATGTCCGGAACAATGATTGTACTAACGGTACTGGGTTTGATCGTGCTCGGTGCGGTCTTAATATACAACCGTTTTATCAAAAGTCAGAACGTGGTCATGGAAGCATGGAGCGGGATCGATGTGCAGCTAAAACGCCGTCACAATCTGATCCCAAACTTGGTCGAGACGGTAAAGGGCTACAGTGGACATGAGAAAAAAGTGCTCACCGAACTCACCGAACTGCGCACTGGATCACAACAGGCCGCCGAGCGTGGGAAACAAGAGACGCACATTTCACAGGCGATTCGTAATCTGCTGGCGGTAGCCGAACAGTATCCCGACCTCAAGGCTAGCCAGAACTTCCTCGACCTGCAAGACAACCTGGATCAGATAGAGACCGAGATTCAGCAAGCGCGTCGCTTCTATAACGGCGCGGTGCGCGACCTCAATATCCTCGTTGAGTCCTTTCCCAGCAATCTCATTGCCAAGGTGTTCGATTTTCGCGTTGCGGAGTTCTTTGAATTGGATTCCGCGGTGGCACGCGCGGTGCCGGAGGTTAAATTCTAGACACGCAAACAAATATGTCTTCTTGGCATTGGTTTACCTGGGGATTTGCAGCGCTAGCACTGGCGACCGTGCCAGTATCGGCCGACGAACGCATCCTGTCGTTCCAGAGCGACATCACCGTGGACGCCGACGCCTGGATCACAGTACGTGAAACCATCACCGTGCGCAGCGAAGCAAAAAACATCAAACGCGGCATCTATCGTGATGTTCCGGTACGTTATACCACCCCTGCCGGTGACCGCTATCGCGTGGATTTCGAAGTTGTCGAGGTGCAACGTGACGGCGCGCCGGAGTCTTACAACGTCCAATCACGGGGTAGCGACGAGCGCGTGTATATCGGTAAGCGCGAGACGTTCCTGAGCCCCGGTGTCTACACTTACCGCCTCACTTACCGTACCCACCGCCAGCTCGGGTTTTTTGCAGATCACGACGAGCTATATTGGAACGTCACGGGTAACCGGTGGGCGTTTCCCCTCGACCACGTCGAGGCCCGGGTCACGTTGCCCAATACCGTCGCCCCGGAGCAGATCAACACCGAGGCCTACGTCGGACGGTTTGGCGATACCGGCGCCGACTACGAAGCCAAAGTGGACGGTTTCGGCGTCGCCGCATTCGCCGCCACCCGTAAGCTGCGGCAGGGCGAGGGCCTGACCGTCGTCGTGACCTGGCCCAAGGGACACGTGCGCGAACCGAGTACCGCCGAGCAATGGGCCTACTTCGCGCGCGACAATCGCAATGTCTTGTTGGGCGTGCTCGGCGTCGGCATCCTGCTGCTGTATTTCTTCGTGGTGTGGTCGCGGGTCGGTCGAGATCCCGACCCGGGGGTTATTATCCCATTATTCGAACCACCCCTCGATCTGTCGCCGGCGGCAATGCGCTATATCCTCATGATGGGCTTCGACAACAAGGCCTACTCCGCGGCAGTGATCAATCTGGCGGTCAAGGGGTATCTCGCAATCTCCGAAGACGATGACGAATACGTCCTCACCCGCGACCGCAATGTCGACAAGAGTGTGCTGACCCCTGGAGAGCGAAGGTTGGCGGCAAAACTGTTTCGAGGCCGTAACACCGCGGTCTTGAAACGCGCTAACCACAAGTCTATCCGCGGTTCGATCAAGGCGCTAAAAAATCTGCTGCGCAGTGAGTACCACGTTGTCTATTTTCGCACTAACGGCAAATATCTGATTCCCGGCATCCTCATCGCCGCGGCAACGATTTTTGTGAGCGGTTACAGTAGTGTACAAGACAAGGCCGGCCTGTTCTTCATGATGATATGGTTGACCGGATGGACGTTCACTATCTACACGCTGATGACACAGGGCCAGTATTTGATGGCCGCCCTCTTCGGTGTATTTGAAGTCGGCGCCCTGGTTATGCTCGCTAGCGAAATTGCGTCAGTGTGGGTCACCGGATTACTAATTCTACTGCTCGTTATCAACATCGTCTTTTTCTACCTGATCAAGGCACCGACCCAAAGCGGTCGAAAACTCATGGACGCCATAGAAGGATTCAAACTGTACCTGTCGGTGGCTGAAAAAGAGCGCCTCAACGCCCTCAACCCACCGGAACAAACGCCTGCGTTGTTCGAAAAGTATCTCCCCTATGCGCTGGCGCTCGGTGTCGACCAGGAATGGTCTGAACGGTTTGCCGAGACACTGCGGCGAGCCGCCAGCGATAAATCCGGATACCGGCCCCGATGGTATTCCGGATCGAGCTGGGAGAGTGCGGATATCAGCCGCTTCTCGTCATCATTGTCATCGTCGTTAACCAGCGCGGTGAGTAGTTCCGCGCAGCCGCCGGGTTCTAGTTCCGGCAGCGGTGGCGGCGGGTCTTCCGGCGGCGGCGGTGGCGGTGGCGGTGGCGGCGGCTGGTAGCGATCGAACCTGTGCTATGTTGCGCGTACCACCGCGCGGTGTGAATACGTCAGACATCGAGTTTGCGAGGCGTCAAATGATGGTGCACCACCAACAACCTGCCCAATACCTGAGCGGGGTCATTCTCGGCGTGTTGTTGGCGTTTTTTACATGTTCAACGTTGGCGGCCGACACGACGCTACCCATATTCGATACCCATATTCACTACAACCGGGACGACTGGGGATCGTTCAGCCCGCAGGCAGTGATCGCTCTATTGCAACGAGCTGGGGTCCCCCGGGCACTGGTGTCCAGCACCCCCGATGACGGCACCCTGATGCTCTACCAGCAAGACAACAAGCGCATCATCCCGGTGCTGCGACCGTATCGAACGCCAGCCGATAGAGTCAACTGGTTCCGTAGTGCCGAGGTGCTGGCCTACATCGAAAAACGTCTTGCGCGTAACATCTATCGTGGTATCGGCGAGTTTCACCTGACGGATGTCAGCGATGCCGCAACCGTCCACATCTCACGACTCATCCAAGCCGCCGTCAAACATGAACTCGTGCTCCACGTCCACAGCGATGCGGAAGCGATACGTGCGCTGTTCACCATCGGCCCGCAGGTGAAAATTCTCTGGGCGCATGCGGGAATCAGCGCCCCGCCGTCACTCGTAGGCGAACTACTGGGCAATCATCCCGGGCTTTGGGCCGAGGTGTCCTTGAGAGCTGGCGACATCGCCCCCAATGGACGGCTGGATGCCAAGTGGCGAGCGCTGTTTCTTCGTTACCCGCACCGGTTTATGGTCGGTACGGACACCTGGGCGACGTTTATTTGGCGCGACTATGTGGAGGTGGTCCAGGATCACCGTAACTGGCTGAACCAACTTCCCAAGGATATCGCGGTGAAAATCGCCTACGATAACGCGGCCCGGCTTTTTACACGCTGACCGACAGCGCGCAAAGACATCGTGCGCAGGTGCGTCACTGCTGCTGTCGCAACATCCGGCGCTCCAGATGGAATACGAACAAAGCCCCACCATTACGATGGGGCTTTGCTGCTGGTGTCTTAGCTCTCCGCCGTGCAGTTAACCTCGGGTGTCGAAAACCCCTTGGACTCCACAGCTAGGGGGATAGTCGGCCCATCGTGGCGCCAGCAGCGCGGTGGGGAACCATCCCGCTTCGTATCATATACGCGGACAAGAAATGTTATCTTGACGCAGATCATTGCATCGTTAATTCATAGCCCAAGGGAATTAGCCGCTTGATGACCCATTGGCCCGATGAACCTTGATTCTACGTATCGCTCGCGAGGCCGGTATACTAGGCCATATATCGCGCCATGATCCTGGATGATGGCAAAGGGATGGGGCAGGTGCCGGCGCTCGCGACCGAGCTTGTGCTGGGATACCCCGCCTCGATTCATGGTCTGCACCGGAGAGGCCCGCAGCGTCTCTTATTAGAAATGCCAACCATCGATTCTCCAGGTTGCATGGCCAGAATAGGCATCGAGTGCCGTGGATCAATCCACGGGCTAGATAGGTTTATCAACCAGATTTGACCTTGAGGAGATTCGAATTCTGAACAGTAAACACGGGTTTCGAAAGACCAAGGTGGTCGCCACCATCGGTCCCGCGTGCGACGATGAGGCAACACTCAAAAAGATGATTGCCGCAGGCATGAATGTGGCGCGTGTGAATCTTTCCCATGACAGCCTGGATGCACAAGGTGAGCGGCTGACCAAGGTTCGTCGTGTCGCCGCGGCCGCAGAGGCCAACATTGCGGTTATGGTGGACACGCGTGGCCGTGAAGTGCGTTTGGGAAAAGTTAAAGGCGGAGCGGTAGAATTAGAGCGCGGTCAGGAATTTGTACTTTATGACGACGCTCGTGTTGGAACCGCGCACGGAGTCTCGGTTTCATTATCTAGCTTGCACGAGCATGTGAAACCCAAGGATAGGATTTTAGCCGACGACGGCATCATTGGTTTCGTAGTGACGAAGGTTGCCAACGGAGCCGTACATTGCCGCGTTGAGTGTGGTGGAATGTTGCGCAGCAACAAAGGCTTGAATCTACCCGATAATCCCGGCGCCTTCGATGCATTGGAACTCGACGATAAAGGGGAGCTCAAGTTTGCGGTTCAACATGATGTCGAATATCTCGCAGCTTCCTTCATTCGCAGCGAGGATGACGTCGAACGTATCCGCTCGCGTCTCAAGGCACTTGATGCCGACATTCCCATTATTGCCAAGATTGAAAGCCGTGGCGGGGTAAGAAATCTAGATAACATTGTCGCTACCGCCGACGGCACGATGGTCGCCCGTGGCGACCTTGGCGTGGAACTGGACCTGGCACAGGGTCCGGCCATCCAAAAAAAGATTATTCGTACCACAGTCACGAACGGGAAACCGGTCATCACCGCGACCCAGATGCTCGATTCCATGGAGAGAAATCCTCGACCGACGCGGGCGGAAGTGAGCGATGTGGCGAACGCCATCCTGGACGGGACATCGGCGGTCATGCTATCCGGCGAGACGGCGGCGGGCGCGTATCCGGTCGAAGCGGTGCGCACGATGGTGAGTCTCGCGCTCGAAGCGGAGGCGGGTTTAGAGGAGTACGGTCATTTACAGCAGATACTACCGAATCCGTCTAATGTGGTAACCGAGGCGGTGGCGCAGGCATCAATTACCATGGCGGCACATCTCAAGGCCGCTGCGATCATTGCGCTTACCGAAACCGGCTTCACATCGAGACTGATCTCCAAGTATCGGCCGGGCTGCCCGATTTTGGCGGTAACCTCATCGGCCCGAGTCGTGCGTCGACTGGCGATGAACTGGGGGGTGCGTGCGATTCACTATGAAGGTCAAGGCTCGGACGAAGATAAGCTTCAATTCGCAACACACCAAGCCAAACAACTTGGCTATGTCCACCCCAATGATATCGTCATCGCAACAGCTGGCAGCTCTCATCAAGCGGGGAGCACCGACCTGATTCGCGTTCTTTCCGTGGACTAACCAAAATAGCGTCGCATTCACGGGCACGCTCTGTCGATTATCAGCGAAACGGTGGATAGTTGGTTGAATTGTAACGAGATGTGCTTAATTTATAATCAGTCGACGTTCGTGTTACTGTGATCGCCGCGAATCTATGGGAGGCTGGCGCATGAAAGAGAAAATCACCAAGACCGCCGATGAATGGCTAAATCAACTCACCGTCGAACAATTCCAAGTGTGTCGTGATAAAGGGACCGAGCGGCCGTTTTCTGGCAAGTATCACGATTCCAAGGAACCCGGGATGTACTGCTGCGTGTGTTGCGGCGAACCGCTTTTTAGCTCCGAGACGAAGTTTGATTCGGGGACCGGTTGGCCAAGCTTTAATGCTCCCGTGGACCCGGAACATATCCGCACTGCGATGGACACTAATCACGGTATGCAACGGACCGAAGTGCTTTGTGCACGCTGCGATGCCCATTTGGGACACGTATTCGCAGACGGACCGCAGCCCACTGGCTTGCGCTATTGCATCAATTCTGTGTCGCTGGAATTGGAGAAAGACGAACAGAACAAGGTTTAACCCGTATATTGCACCAACCCGCCCCGCCTCTGTTCCTGCTAAGCAAACTAAACAAGGGAGTGTCGCTATGTCATGGAAAACACGTAGAGAGCCTTTTCGCTGCAAACCTTGAATAGAGGCGGGACTATCCCGGCGCTGGCTCGGTCGCGAACGACGAGCCCGCATTAACCACCCGGCAGCGCCAAACTCCGAGTCCGCGGTAGCATGTTAAGGCAATTAACAAAGCTATCAATTTCGAAGTGTTAGCATAGCCACGCCTATCCTGGCTCTGGCTGGTTCTGGCATCCCTGCGCTGGGCCTTCACTCGACCCATAGCCCGCTATGGGTCTCGCTCCAGGCGCGGCGCCTGTCCCCGCCTTGTCCCCGCACCGCAGGGGGCTCAGCCGCATCAGTCCTGCGCCGGCATCCGGGATCCTTGGTGCACTATGCGGGTCAACTTGCCTGTGTCAGTGGGGGTTCTTTTTGTGGCTTTTCGCTTTGACCGACGGAACAACGATACGCTCACCGATATTGGGCGACACGTTGTCAGAATTGTAGCGAGTCAATAGCCAATACGGCAGCTCGTACTCTTTAGCGATGCGCCACAAGCTGTCTCCCTTCCTGACCTTGTGCACATCAAGACCGACAATCTCGTAATGTTGCCGGAACTCATCGACCAGCGTACGATGATATTCCTCGCGTTTTTTCTCAAACGCTTCTTTCATATCCATGGACTTAATAGGTAGGTTAATCCAACGACCAACTCGCATTTGAGTGCCTGGCTTGATGTGGTTGAGTTTCCGCAGTTTGCTGGTGAAGCCTATGTCCAACCAATCGGCGTAGTGCCCCAGTGTCTCTTCAGGCTTTACGCGGACACTGAATAGCTTTTTTCCGTTGTGCTGACGAATCACTACGTTCAGGTCCAAAGCTTGGATCAGCGGTCCGACCAACTGCCCCGTCGCGGCCGGTATGGTGGCCACCGCCGGAGCCATGGTGATCATGGTTTGCTCGGGCTTTACCTGCGTTTTGGCGGTTTTTGTCGCGTCCGCTGATTCCTTCGCCAGGGGTCTGTCGCTGGTCACCGACTGCTGCCCGCCCTTGTCCACGGTGGTGTTTATCCGCGTGTTATTCACCTCGGTGGTGGCGGGTGCGTTGGCTACCACCGTCTTGGCCGATCGCCTGGGCTTGCCGGGGATATCGAGCTTTTGACCTACGCGTATCAAGGCACGCCGCCCAAGCCCGTTAACTTGGATAAGATCTCGGCACCTTACATCGAACGCATCGGCGACCGCGCAGGCGGTATCCCCACGCTGAACGACATACTTGCGTCCGCTGAGCTGTGGCTGCTCGGGCGGCAGTCCCTCGAGCTTGGCGATCTTGTTCGTCCAGCTGTCCTTCCGGTACGGCAATCTCAATGCATAACCCTCCGGTATCAGGCGCCACCCGCGCCACACATAACGGGTCAGTGCGGGATTCATCTGTTTCAACTTCTTATCTGATATGCGAAATACTTTCTTTATCCGTTTAACCGAGGTGGGTTGCTTCAATGACACTAAGGTGTAGCGCATCGCACCGTCGGAGTGGAAATCGCCAAAGTATTTCTTAGCGTTTTTTGCGACGTGTCGTGCGGCAAGGAAACTTGCATAAAAATTGCGAACAGCCGTGCGAAATGTGCGCGACTTGTATTTGCGCAACACAGTGACGTAATCGGGACCGAACTCTCTGATCGCTCGTCGCATTCCCGTCACCCCATAGTTGTAAGAGGTGATCACGAATGGATTGATCTGAGACGTCGTCACCGATCCGCCGGTCTTCTCTTCGGCTAAGCTGCGCAATTTTTTGGTGGCATTTGACAAATAACGGGCCGCTCCCCAGGTAGCTGCTTCCGGATCGAAGCGCTCGTCTATGGCGGCGTTCAGTTGCAGGCCCAACTTGCGCGCGGTGCTCGGCATGATCTGCCACATGCCCGCTGCGCCGGCCGGTGAGTACGCGCGCGGATTGTAGGCAGACTCAACGAACGGGAGATACTGAATGTCCTCTGACAAGCCGTGATCGCGCAACACGCGAACAACGTGATCCCGATAACGGCCATAACGCCGTAAGGCGCCCTCAAAACGGTCACGGTTACCCTGCTGGCAACGGATATTTTTTGACGCGCGGCGGACTTCCTTCGGATCCTGGGCGGGGAATAAAGTCAACAACTCTTTCTGCTCACGAGTCCACTTGGTGCCGCCACCCTCTAGCTTCGCTGCAATCTGTTGTAAATTCCACCGGATTCGCCTTTTTTCCCGAGTCACATCCCGGCCCGGCCGCTTACGACTACATCGAGAATCAGTGGTTAGTACCGAGTACACCCGCTCGAGACGCAAAGTATCGTGAAAGACAATCTGCTTTGTTTCCCAAGTGCGAAATACCTTGACCCAAAAATCCACTCGGCGCCGTATTTCCGGAGGGCAAGGAAATACGTCATCGCACGCTAGGGGATGACGTTCGACCTTAGGGACTGCAAGGGAGTAAGCCGGGAAGATCCACAGTCCCAGCAAAAAAGCATACAAAAACTTTCTGATCTGCATCTGGTGCATGTCAACTGTAGGGCCCTCTCCACAATGGCTCAGCGATAACGTTTGGCAACCGGAAAACTACCTTCTATGGCCAACCATGAACAACCTGTTAAAAACGAGTAAATCCATAATTATGTGGCTGACTCGTTTGACGCCAATGAGGATCGCATCAGCCTATCGGCATCCTTTGCGCTAATTGTTCGGCCCGGCAGCGGTATCAACCCCGGCACCCGCTTACGATATTCACGATACGCCTCACCGTAATAATAGACCAACTTACGTTCCTCGAGCCGGGATCCGACCCACAGATACAAGGTTATTGTAATAGCTGACACTAGAAACGGGGTGTTCATGTCCCGTGTCCACAATATCACCAAACCAAAAAAATACCAGGGATGTCGGACGATGCGATGAAATGGCGACAACTGCAAGGCCCCCGGATCCTCCGCGCGCGGCAGGCCACGGCTCGCTTGCCGCCATCCGACAAAGGTCGCACCGTCGTAGTAACGCAATGACCATAGGAATGCCAACCCTGCCATTAGCGCTACGCCATTCGCCACCCACCATACCGCTCCAGTCCATCGCCACCAGTATTCTCCGTTGATCTGGTATATCAGTGTCACCGGAACCAAGAGCAACACCAAGGCAATGGCGTTGTAGCTTAATCGGTAAACCGGCATCAAATGTGGCCAATGTCGCACCACCCATCCTTTTGCAGTCGTTCCAGCGAGAATCGAGTGGATCGTGAAATAGACTATCCAACTCATCACCAACAGCGCGAGCTTGTCAACTTGGTTAAACATCACCTAGCCGGTAGAACTAGTCGATGTGCACAATGCGATCAACTTCAGACAGGGTCGTTTGCGTCTTCGTTCCACACAGATCGTGAACACTCACACTTACTTCGCCTTTGTAGTTCCCAAGACCGAAGTGGGCGACTAAAGAGTCCTGCGATCCAGTGCCGCGTCCCGCGCTGACTTCTCGAAGTTGCATAGTGTCCCGATAACTTATGCTGATCCGGCTGCCGATGCCAAAAACATTGCACGTGGTACTGCTGAGTTCAATTCCCAACCAGTGATTCGCATTACCATCGTTACGAAGTAATCTCACGCCGTCGCCGCTCCCGACAACCAAATCCATATCGCCGTCCCGATCGTAGTCGGAAACCGCAGCGCTCCAGCTATTCTCGATCTCTGCACCGCTCAACCAAGTGACGTCCGTGAACCGCGCGTCACCATTATTTAAATACAAGTGGCTAAAACGACCACGATAAACACTGGTGACGAATAGATCAAGGTCCCCATCATTATCGATGTCAACGAACACCGGATCGGCGTTAGTCTCTTCGAATCGTATCCCCAATTTTTGATCCCGTTTCGTAAACGCGTTACTGAAACTCAACGTGTTGATCAACAACTGGCTGCGGTCGGAATAGTGCAGATAGCGGGGGTGGGCGAGATTCGTGATATAGATATCGAGTTCACCGTCGTTATCGACATCACCGACCGCGCTACCAATACTGTGTCCGTAAGCTCCATGCCGGGCGGTACCCCGCACTAACAACGCCGCTCCCGCCTCTCGGAAGCTGCCGGACCCGGTATTCAGCCAAACCAAATTGGGATCCAGACGGTAGTTCGATACCACGATGTCTTGAGCACCGTCACCATTGAGATCACTCCACACCACCCCGCGTCCACAAAGGGGCTCTTCCAGTACGACACCGGCGTAATCGCTCGCGTCCGTAAACGTGCCGTCACCTTGATTGCGCAGTAGCTGATCGGGATCGCAAAATCCACGTTCTACGCCCCTGCTCTCGTAATTAGCGAGATATAAATCGAGCCAACCGTCGTTATCGAAATCACCCCACGCGTGAGCCTCGGTTTGGATGGGCGCCACACGCATAAAGCTCGGTGTCTGCTGGCTAACGTCGCGAAATCCACTGCCATTTTCATTGACGTACAACCGGTTGCCGTCGCGGTGAACCACAAACAAATCGAGGAAACCGTCATTGTTGATATCGGCCCAGGTTCCGCCGTGAGTGCCCTGAACCACATTACGGCCGAGCAGCGCGGTCACATCTTTAAAACCCCGGCCATCTTGGTTCCGGAGCAGTCGGGGACCGTCCAATAACAGATCATCATAGCCGTCGTTGTCGTAGTCTCCCCACGCAACTCTTCGCGACCGTATGCCGTTTAATCCCGATGTGGTGGCATCGGTAAATGTCACGATACCGCGTTGTGCCGAAAAAAAGCGGTGGGTTTGACCTCGATATGCATAACGCTCTTGCAGCGATTGGCTAAGTTGGTGCATGTCGTTTGGAGAACGATTGCCAGCAGCCAGAGATTGCATCAAGTAATCAATTGCCTGATCGACGTCCCCCTCATCCGAGGCCAGCACATATAGTTGGCGATATACACGCCGCGGTTGCGCGTGGTAATCCAGCGCCTGTGTGAGCAGCCGGTACGCCTCAACCGTGCGTCCTTGACGTTGACGCAACACGCCGAGCCAATAATATGATTCAGCCCCCTCCCATCCGTGAAGTAATCGCCATGCATCGTCGTCCCGGCTTTGGGAATGTTGGCGAACATCTTCCCGGGACCAGTCGGACAGGTGCTGGCGCAGCCAATCTTCCGCCGTGTCGAGCGCTTCGTCCTGGTCGATCAGCCGTGCCGCCAATCCCTGTCTAAGATGACGATTGGCAGGAGCACGTGCCAGTATGGATCTCGCCTCCTCCATTCCGACCCGTCGTCTCAATGTGCTCAAATAAACCCGGCTGATCATCCTCACGCCATGTTGATCTGGAAAACGTGCGAGGTATAGTTCTGCCAGTTCCCGTCTCATGCTGGGATCTCGAGTTCCAATGATGAACTCTTGTAATTGCCCCGCGATTGCGTTGCGCAACCCAGCCGATTCGACTACCGTTACCAACCACTTCAAAAGCTCGATGTTTTCTTGTTGCTGATTTAGAATTTGGTATCCCCGATACGCCGTATACATCGCCTCTGTGGAATCTGCGTGGCGGCGGGCGAAAGCGTCAACCTCGGCCTTGACTTGCTGTCTGTTTTCCGTATCCATGGCAATCAATGCCGCCCACCGGCGATGACGCGAGGCATGGAAATCAGGATGGTAAGCCAGCACTGTGTCATACTGAGCAACCGCTTCCGACAGCATGCGCATTCGGTATAAGCACTCGCCTAACAGATGCCCCGCTTCCGGAAGCGATGGGTTGGCCGCCCACAGCTCGCTGAGCCTCAGACGCGCCATTTGTAGCCGTCCTGCCTGCATCAGTTGACGCGCCATCGCCATGGACGGCTCGTAATCCTGCGGCGTCACACGCACCAATGGCGCGCAGCCAGACAAGAACAGGAACGCAATACAAATAATCCCGATATACCAATGTGACGTATGCATGCGAATATGTAAATCAGGCTACAGGTTAAACTTTATAGTAATATTTCCCGCAAATATCGATGTGAAAGATGAAAATCGTAGTCAATCTCCTAATCATCCTGCTCATTTTAGGTGTTGGATTTTCGAGTGGCGCCATGCTCCTGAACAATGTGCCAATTCTCGATCCGCCGGGATGGACAACGCGTCTTATTATCTATCTATCGAAAAATTCAGCGGAAACTGACCCATACAGCGCACTGCCGGAACTTCGCCCGGACGTGTACCCGGTTTCTGTTGAACAACTGTTCGACATCGTACGAGAAACAGCTATCGAACTGGACTGGCATGTAACCAGTATTGACCATGCTCAAATGACTATGCACGTGATTGTTACGACCTCCTTGCTAGGCTTCAAGGATGACATGACAATTCGCGTCATCGCAAAGGCAAGCGACAAAAGCAGCTTGTACGCTAGTTCCACATCCCGTATCGGGCGCGCGGATTACGGTGCAAATCTCGGGCATATCTTGCAATTAAAACGTGCCGTGCAGGCAAAATCACGTCGCCTGTAGGCTTGGTACCGGACATCCATTGGCAACGTCCCTAGCCGGTATATTGCACCAAGGCGTCCCGCCCCTATTTATGGTATACCGCAGAGACATCCACAGCGTCTCGTCCTTGAAATGACGACATTCGACTCTCCAGTTTACTTGTCAAGAATAGGGGCGGGACTATCCCGGTGCTGGCTCGGTCTCGAACGCCTGCACTTGCGCTTCACTCAACCCATAGCTACGGCTATGCATTGCGCTCCAGCGCCGCGCTTGTCCCCGCCTTGTCCCCGCACAGCAGGGGAACAGCAGGGGAACTACGCGCAGGACACGTCCCTTTGCCGGCATCCGGGATCCTTGGTGCAATACACAGGCCTAACGTGAAACCTATCGAGCAGTCCAGTCAATTCGATCTGCTCAAGCAGCGGCGCTTTCTGCCGTTTTTCATGACCCAATTTTTGGGTGCTTTCAATGACAACCTGTTCAAAAATGCGCTCATTATTCTTATCACTTTCCATCTTACCTCGAGTTTAGAGATCCATGTTTTGGTAAATATCAGCGCGGGTCTTTTTATTCTGCCGTTCTTTCTGTTTTCTGCCACCGCCGGTCAGTTGGCCGATAAATTTGACAAAGCGGTGCTCATGCGGCACGTAAAGACGGTTGAAATCCTTATTATGTTACTCGGCGCCTTGGGCGTGTATTTCCAGAACATACCGTTGTTATTGAGTGTATTGTTTCTCATGGGCACCCAATCCACATTTTTTGGCCCCGCCAAGTACGGCATCCTGCCCCAACACCTCAATGAGCAGGAACTCACCGGCGGTAATGGACTGGTGGAGACCGGCACATTCCTTGCGATACTGCTGGGTACGCTGTTTGGAGGTGTGCTCGTCGGTCTCAGTGACATCGGGCGGCATGTGGTATCCGTGTTTATCGTTGTTGTGGCGGTCATTGGACGTTGGTGCAGCCATTTCATACCCATCGCCCCGCCGCCGGATCCAGAACTCAAGGTCAATTTCAACATCGTTACCGAGAGCGTGCGCATCGTCAAATTTACGGTTCACAACCATACGGTGTTTCTATCGATACTTGGTATCTCGTGGTTTTGGTTTTATGGCTCGGTGTTTCTCACCCAGTTTCCAAGTTACACGAAATCAACTTTGGGCGGTGACGGTACCGTGGCGACCCTGTTACTCACCTTCTTTTCTATTGGTATAGGCGCGGGTTCACTGCTTTGCGAGAAACTCTCGGCGCGGCGCATTGAGCCCGGATTGGTGCCTTTGGGGGCTTTCGGCATGACCATATTTGCTATTGACCTGGCCTTCGCCCACAGCGCGGTCACGGGTACACCTTTGCTGAGCGCGCAGATGTTTCTTGCCAACGCAGCTAATTGGCGGGTGTTGTTGGATCTAGGTTTTATCTCGATGTTTAGTGGTTTTTATATCGTGCCACTTTATGCGATCGTGCAGAATCGAAGCGAGCCTCGTCATCGCTCACGAATTATTGCCGGTAATAACATTATCAACGCAGCGTTCATGGTAATCGCCGCGCTGATGTCCATCGGCCTTCTCAAGGCCGGACTGAACATCCCGCAACTGTTTCTGGTGGTAGCGTTAATGAATGCGGCAGTCGCGGTTTTCATTTTCACCGAAGTACCTGAATTCATGATGCGAATGATAATGTGGCTGTTGGTACATTCGATTTATCGTATTGTGCGCCGCGATTTGCATCACATTCCGGTGACTGGACCTGCGTTGTTGGTCAGTAACCACGTAAGTTTTGTCGACGCGTTGATTATTTCAGCAGCCAGCCCGCGCCCGATCCGATTTGTCATGGACCATCAAATCTTCAATCTGCCGGTCCTCAATTTTGTGTTCCGAACTGCACGTGCTATACCCATCGCCTCGGCTAGACAAGATCCGTCGATATTGGAGAGCGCTTACGATTCGATTGCCGACGCACTTCGCGGCGGCGAACTCGTGTGCATCTTCCCCGAAGGCGAAATCACCAAGACCGGTGAGATCAATAGTTTCAAGAGAGGCGTTGAGCACATTGTGCGGCGCACGCCGGTAACCGTTGTTCCGCTCGCCTTACAAGGTGTCTGGGGCACGTTTTTCAGCCGCAAAGGTGGCCGCGCAATGGCCACGTGGCCAACACGATTGTGGTCCAAGATCGTTGTCGCTAGCGGGGCACCGTTGGCGCCAGAGGCGGTATCGGCGCCGGGGTTACAGGACATCGTCACCGACTTGAGAGGCGCTTGGCGCTAAGCCGCCCGCACTGGCGAGCGAGATCAGGCAGGCATGCGCAGGGTCACGCATAAACCGGGGTCATTGCTGCCCAGGGTAAGCGCGATACGGTGCAATTTCGCCACTGCTGACACCAAACTTAGGCCGAGTCCACTGCCCGCTGAAGTGCGACTGTGGTCCAAGCGGTAAAATCTTTGAAAAACCTTATCCCACTCGGCTTCCGGAATACCTGGCCCGGTGTCACAAATCGTGACCCCCCGCAGGATGTCGTCCACGGACACCGAGATACTTCCCCCTGCCGGCGTGTATTTGATCGCATTGTCGAGCAGATTAGCGAGCGCTTGAAATAACAAATCCCGGTCGCCATAAATGGTTAACGATGACTCGCACGCGAGTTTGAATTCTAGCCCCTTCTCTTCAGCCACCGGACCGTACAGATCACCGACGTCACGCAATAAGGCTTTCAATTCGATCTCGTCAAACCCCTCTCGTCTGGCCTCCGACTCGATACGCGCGATTCGCAGCAGTGCGTTAAAGGTAGCGAGTAGTCCATCTGCTTCATTCACTGCACTATCGAGCAGGTCTCGCCGCGATTCACCTTGCACATCCGACATACGTAAGCTCTCCAATCCACGACGCAGGCGGGCGAGGGGCGTCCTCAGGTCATGGGCGATGTTGTCGGAGACTCGACGTACACCATCCATCAGCAGTTCTATCTGATCGAGCATGCGATTGAGGTTATCCGCCAGCGCATCGAAATCGTCATCGGATTGGCTGGTCGGAATCCTCTTGGTCAGGTCGCCCGACATGATCTCCCGACTGGTGCGATTGATCAATTCAATCCGACGCATCATGCTGCGACTCATCATGACACCGCCCAACAAGGCAAGCGCCAGCGTGATTGCCAGCCCCCAAATCAAGGTACGTATGATCAATTTCTGCGTATCCTCGAGTTCGAACATGTCGCGACCAACGAGCAGATAAAAATTTCTCTTTAATATGAACGCCCGCGCCCGCGCGCGATGAATACGCTTGGATTCCGATCCACTGAGCTGAAAGTTGAACCATCCCTGCTCGTCCTCTCGAACCCTCGGCCAGCGGTTGATATTGCCCACCAGCGGATTGAGTTGACTGTCTGCGAGTAGATAAATCGAGGAATCGCCCGGTTGTTGGGCAGACAACCGATCGGCGATCTGTGCGGTCAAGCCACCGAGACCATCGGTCTCGTAGCGCTCTGCGAGACCCTTTATCTCGGCCTCGATCGTTTCATCCGCCTGTCGTGACATATACGCCGCTGTTGACCAATAAATAAAACCTAGCAAAGCCAGCGCCGAGGCGCTGAACAACACCATATAAATAAGCGCAAGACGGAAGGTTGAGCTTCTAAAGAGTTTGTTAAGACGCACGGAGCACGTAGCCGGCGCCGCGAACTGTATGCAGCAAGGGTTGCGGGAAGTCTTTATCGATTTTGCTTCTCAACCGGCTGATATGAACGTCGATGACGTTTGTCTGGGGGTCGAAATGATATTCCCAAACTTTCTCTAACAACATGGTGCGGGTCACTACTTGTCCACTGTGGCGCATCAAAAACTCGAGTAGGCGAAATTCCCGCGGTTGCAAGTCGATAATCTTGCCGCCGCGTCTTACTTGCCGAGACAATAAATCCATTTCCAAATCGGCAACCTGTAGTTTTGTGGTTGGCGCTTCACCATCGGTGCGCCTTACCAACGCCTCCAGGCGCGCCAATAACTCAGAAAATGCGAACGGCTTTGCCAGGTAATCGTCGCCACCGGCCTTGAGGCCCTGCACCCGGTCATCGACCTCGCCGAGCGCACTGAGGATCAATGCTGGAGTACGGTTATCCGCGAAACGCAAAGATTTGATGATGGAGAGGCCGTCTAATTCCGGCAACATCCTGTCGACGACGAGGACGTCATAGGCTTCAGAACTCGCCAGGTGTAACCCCGTCTTGCCATCTGCGGCATGATCTGCCACATGCCCTTGCTCTTTGAGACCTTTAACCACGTAACAGGCGGTATCGTGGTCGTCTTCGATTACTAGCACCCGCATAGGTCTATGTTCAGCGGTTGCCACGCGTTCGTCAATGCCATGTGGCGAGGTCTGGGTGGAAGAATGCCCGGGGCCGTCACCCATCGACCCCGGGTTTGCTCTTATGTGCTCTTGCATTTAGGCGAATCTCACGGCCACGAATCGATCGCTACCGCGCCGCTCGACCAATATCAGCAGCGATGACTGTTCGGCTTTCACGGCTCGCTCGACAGCGTTCACTACATCGATCGGCGAGTTAACTGTTTGGCCACCGATCATCTTGATGACGTCACCTGGAGAAAATCCCTTACGCGCCGCCGGGCTGCCAGGCGTCACTTCGGTTACCAACACCCCCTCGGTGGCGCTCGGAATTTGAAATTTACGCCGAGTCTCCGGAGTCAACGGTGCCAACGATAAACCGAGTTTTGGCCTATCGATACCAGGTGCGTCGCCGGCATCCGCCACCGTCTCCTCCTGCTCCGGGCTCGCACCGATCGTCACGTTAAGCGTTCGCACATTACCCGCGCGCCATATTTCGATCTCGACCTTTCGATCGGCGGCCACATTGGCTACCAACTTAGGCAGTTCCCGCATGCGCTCTACCGCTTCGCCGTCGAATTTACGGATCACATCACCCGTCTTAACACCAGCTTTGTGCGCGGGGCTGCCATCGATCACGCTGGCCACCAGAGCGCCGCTTTGGTCATCGAGGCCGAGGGTGTCTGCGATGTCCTCGGTCACCGTCTGGATCTGGACACCCAGCCAGCCGCGGTCCACGTGGCCAGTCGCGATGAGTTGGTCGATGACGGTTTTTGCCACACTGGATGGAATCGCAAATCCGATGCCCACGTTACCGCCGTTTGGCGAAAAAATAGCAGTATTCACGCCCACAACAGTACCGTCGACCGCGAACAATGGACCGCCCGAGTTGCCTTGGTTAATCGGCGCATCGATTTGCAGGAAATCATCCAACGGTCCGGACCGAATGTCGCGCCCACGCGCCGAGATGATGCCGGTGGTGGCGGTACCGCCCAAACCGAACGGATTGCCGATGGCGACCACCCAATCCCCCACCCGGGCACTTCCCGAGTTGCCGAATACCACATAGGGCAACGGTTCGTCAGCGTCGATTTTCAGCAACGCCAGGTCTGTCTTCGCATCATGACCTTTCAACTCGGCCGGATAGCGTTTGCCCTCGTTAGTGACAACGGTAATCTCAGCCGCATTCTTAATCACGTGATGATTCGTCACCACATATCCATCGGGATCGATAACAAAACCGGATCCCACCGCATGGATTCGCTCACCGGGCTTCGAAAAGCGATCCGGCATATCGAAGTAGCGGTCGAAAAACTCCTGAAACGGAGAATCCGGGGGAAACTGGAATTGAGGGCCACGTTCAATCTGCCGAGCATGCGCCTCACCGGTAGTGGAAATGTTCACCACCGCGGGCTTCACCGCCTCGACCACATCAGCGAAGCTAGCGGGCTTGCCGATAATGCTGGTGGATGGTATCGAGGTGTGGGCAGGAGCAGACTTCGCAACCGCCGGGGAAATGGGTTGAATAAACAACGCGGCCGCCAAGGCGGTACCCACAGCACCGGCAATGAGACGTTGTCGATTCTCGAATTGTTTCAACAATTGAGTTTGCATCTTTGGTTCACACTCCATAGCTTACAATTTCAAGGAATGGGGGTAGACTTCTCACCCCGATTACATCGTTTGGAATATAAGTACCGGGAGCTTACGAATCGGTTTCGTACAAATTAAATTTACGTAACCTATCGTCAGCGACTCTTTTGATCATTCCCCGTACCTATAATCATTCCCCCTAGATAACCGTGTAAACGGCAAAATTCCGGCGAATTGAATCTCCCGGTGCTCACGCACGGGGTTTTGTTCCGCGATAAACTTATTCGCCCATACTCGGCACTTCTAGAGAGGCTGAGCGGCTTGCCGATCCCCAACCCGTATATTGCACCACGGTGTCCCGCCGCGATTCTCTTCCGGCACCGTGAAGAATCCGATATAGTTATTTGCAGGACGATGCCGTCAGGTTCGCCGGGATGCACAGAACGAATAGGGGCGGGGCTACCCCGGCGCTGGCGCGGTCTCAAACGCGTGGATTTGCGCTTCACTCAACCCATAGCTTGGCTATGCATTGCGCTTCAGCACGGCGCTTGTCCCCGCACAGCAGGGGAACAACGCGCAGGGCAAGTCCGTTCGCCATCATCCGGTATTCTCAACGCAAATTACGAGCTAGAGGCCATGCCCACGATTCGCATCAATGATATTGATCTGTATTACGATCGTAGTGGCGAGGGAGAACCATTGTTGTTTCTTCACGGCCTCGGCTCAAGCAGCCGGGATTGGGAGCTTCAAACGACGTATTTCTCGAGCCGATACCACGTCATCACTGTCGATACGCGCGGTCATGGCCGATCCGAGAAACCCCCTGGTCCGTATAGCATTGATCTATTTGCGCGCGACATCGTCGAACTTCACAAGGCATTGGAACTCGGACCGGTGCATCTGGTGGGCTTGTCAATGGGTGGGATGATTGCTTTCCAGCTTGCCGTAGATCAACCCTCCCTCGTTCATTCCCTAACCATTGTCAACAGCGGGCCTGCGTTGATACTGAACACGCTAAGATTAAAGCTGAGCTTTAAGAAACGCGAATGGGTCGTCCGGCTGTTTGGCATGCGTAAGATGGGGAAACTATTGGCAAACGCTCTTTTACCAGAATCACATCAGCAGGAGTTGCACCGAGCATTCATCGATCGCTGGGCAGAGAACAATCGAAAGGCCTACCTAACATCGCTGCAGGCATTGATTGGCTGGAGCGTTGCTGATCGCATCCGCAATATTCGTTGCCCAACGCTGATCGTGAGTGCCGACCAGGACTACACGCCGCTGGCCTACAAACAGGCTTATGCCGCGAAGATCCCGAGAACTGAAATCGCTGTCATCAAACACTCGAGGCACATGTCCCCCATCGATCAACCTGATGCGTTCAATCATGCTCTAGATGAATTTCTAGCCAGACATCCGGTAGCCGGTCATCCGTAACTATTAATCATTCTGATCTTGCCGTCTTGGGTCTTGCGATAGAACCTTCTCAATTCTTGAAACATGTCCGGGTGTTGACTAACGTAACGCTGCTCTAGCCACCAACAGTACTTAGCGGCATATTGATTAGCGCATCGATATCGCTCCAGTTGCTCATTATTCAACCTGCTATCGAACTTCATCTTTTCAAATAACCATTGATGTAAACCATCCGGTATATGACAGTCCTGTGCACGTAACAAACTGGACAACCCAACATATTTATCCACCTCTGCCTGCAATTCGAGTTCCATCAGCGTCACACTGCGCTGATAGCCGGCATTCCAGGTCAGGTATAAGAAATGACTCACCCCTTCAACGGCAATGCAATACTCGGTTAGGTTATCGCCACTTAGACTGGTAAGCGGATTCTCTTGTGCCAGGGGTTTCAGCACATCCTGATCGACATAAAGAGAAAGGTGAAGATCCGTATCACTCTCACGCACGAGGAGTTTTTCGCCGACCGCGCGTGGGTTGATGCTGGTATCCAGAGCATGCGCTACGGCGGCATCAGTAATCAAAAAATCGTCAACATTATGATCGACAGCAACTTCGTATATTGCCTGCAACTGTCTTTGTAACACGTGCAGCTGCATAACGATAACCGGCTAGTGCCGTGACCGACCTTCTGGTTTGTCCAAGATATGAATGCCGTATCGCCGCAGTATACGCGCGGCCCGTTTGCTGCCGGTGCGAGCCCAAATGTCATACCAACGAATAGCGTCAGCATCGTCAGAGATACGGGCGCTGTCGCCGATCTCTTCAAGAACTTCAACAAACCCAGTAAAATTCTCGGAAAGTTCTTCGAATACCACACCACCGGCATCCATTGCGCTCGAAGACCGTATTGCCTCGGATAAGCAACCATAGGCAGTGCCACCCATGGAGACATAGTAGTCGACGTCTACCACTTTCCGTTTCAAGCTATCTGCAAACAACCCCGCGATAAACAGAGCGACGTCACCGAGCCGGCGCAAGGCATGTTGGCGATGTTTCGCAGTTTGCGCCTCGACGGCTTCTCCCAATAACAGTGCCAAAGGTCTTAACGAATAACCATCCTGCGCCCATTCGTATAAGTGATCGGTTCGCGTAAAGCCGGCGAGCATGTTAACGACGTATACAACCGTGTCCTCACGTGCATGAAGATTTTGATTAACCATCGCAGACGCCAAAGATTCGTGAAAAAATGTCTTGACGTCACTGGTGGTGATCAGTCGCATATTTTTTGGTGATATCACCATAGCCGCCGTTACCTCTAAAATCCTTAGTACCGGTCAGTAGCCACTCGTGGGAAACCAAAACGATACACCCCTTAATGCAAATTATAGTCGCTGCTCAAATAAGCGAAAGTTAGCACTCGGGTACTTTTGCTGCTAACGACATCGTGGATATAGACCGGCGATCGATATTGCGCATTGCATCAAAGCGATAGCGCTAAGAATTAGCACGAAGTATCAACGCTTTGAGCTTCTTGGGTTACGATTGATCATTTCAGTCCGAGCAATTCCTAGCCCGCATTTCTCACCACGATCTCGGATGCTGGCGTCGGACTCATGCAGCTGAGCCCCCTGCTGTGCCCCCGCTGTTCCCCTGCTGTCCCCCTGCTGTGCGGGGACAAGCGCAGATATGCGAGAACCAGCCACGGTCGGGATAGCCCCGCCCCTATTCTTGCCAAGCACCCTGGAGCATCGAATGTCACCGTTTCTTGGAATAAACGCTGCGCAGTGCCGCGGCGTACAGTCATGAATAGGGGCGGGGCGCCTGGTGAGAAATGCAGGCGAGGTGTTGCCCTCGAATCCACGCATCACTGAATTTCGCCGTGTTTAGCGTCCCAGCATTATTCCAAAGCCCCTGATAACGCTATACAGCACAACCCGCACCAGCATCGCGGACCGGGGATGCAATCCGGATCTAAAGCAGCGGCAGTAATCATGGCGTGGAGTTTGATGCCAAGCCACGCCGTAACTACCAGGTACAGGACCGGCCCAACCTCGGTGCCGCGGTACGCCAATCATCGCGCACCGGGTGCGCCGTGCGCAGACATGGGAACAACGCGATTTATCGCGGCCAGATGTCTTATTTTTGCCGCGTGGTGATGCGGTTTGTGGCATTATTACGCACCGTTAACCCGTATTTTGCACCAAGGATAACGGATAACCGTGAAGGGACGTGTCCTGCGCGTAGTTCCCCTGCTGTTGCCCTGCTGTGTGGAGACGAGGCGGGGACAAGCCCCCTGCTGTGCGGGGACAAGCGCAGGATCGGGCAGCTGAACGCCGCGCGGGAACGAAGCGCACAGCCGTAGCGGCGGATCGAGTGAAGCCCACGTGCGCACGTTCGAGACCGAGCCAGCGCCGGGATAGCCCCGCCTCTATTCATGGTAGGCACCGGGAAGACTCGCCGCGTCGCTTCCGTGAAACGGCGACATTTCGGTGATCCAGGTTGCTTGACAACCATAGAGGCGGGACGCTTTGGTGCAATATACGGGTTAAACTCCTTGGCTACTGAGCACAACAAGAAGGAAATATGAGAGCAGCGTTGCGTCAACAGGTTGATAGATTGATGTCTCAGCTCGTGGCCCACATTGGCGATCGCTCGCCGTGTGCAGGCGCTGATAGATTTCTACAAAACTTCTATGCCGATGTCGCTCCCGATGATCTGCTAGATCGCGATGCGGACAGTCTCGCCGATATTGCGTTGGGACATCTCAATTTCGCGCGCTATCGCAAGGCTGGATTCGCACTCGTCCGGGTAGTGCATCCACGAAACCCTGATGGAGACATTTCTCTCAATCAGTGTGTCGTGCAAGTAGTAACAGACAACATGCCCTTTCTGGTCGATTCGGTTCGTATAGCAATAAATCAAAGAGGACTCAACATCGATCGCACTATCCACCCGGTGGCGAGAGTTGTACGAGATCCATCGGGAAACCTTGTAGAAGTATTAAACAAACACGGCACGAGTAAAGAAAACGCATTATCCGAGTCATATCTCTATATCGAAGCATCCAGCGATTCATCGGTTGAACCGATCTCCGAGATCGAAAATGCGGTACGGGCAACCTTGGCCGATGTGAATGCCGCAGTCGAGGATTGGCAACTCATGCGGCACAAGGTCGAGACCATTAAAGAATTGATCAGCCAAAAACATCTGCCTATTCCTCAAGAGGATGTCGAAGAAACCCAATGTTTTTTGCAGTGGCTGGTGGATGATCACTTTACTTTTTTGGGCTACCGGGAGTATGAACTCGTCGAAAAGGACGGTGAGGACATCCTGCGCATCTTGCCGGGTACCGGTCTTGGCATACTGCGGGAACGTGAGGACGAAAAAGTGTCCAGTGCATTTTCAGTATTGCCTCTGGAGGTCCGAAAACACGCACGTGAACCACAGTTACTGATCTTAACCAAAGGAAATTCCCGCTCGACTATTCATCTCCCAACCTACATCGACTACGTCGGTATCAAACGCTTCGATGAGACTGGCCAAGTGACTGGCGAGTACCGGTTACTAGGTCTGTACACATCTGTCGCGTACCGTTGCGATCCCTACGAAATACCGGTTGTTCGTCGTAAACTCGAGCAAATCATCGCTCGTTCCGGATACGAAGACGGCAGTCACGCCGAAAAATCTCTACAAACCATACTCCAGACCTACCCTCGGGACGAATTATTTCAAATTTCTCCGGACCTGTTGTTCGAGATTGCGATGGGTATCGTGCGATTGCATGATACCCAGCGAGTTCGGCTGTTTATGCGTCGTGATCCTTACGCACGGTTCGTATCCTGTTTGGTTTTTGTCGCTCGGGATCGCTACGATACGAGGCTACGTCATCGGTTTGAGAAAATCCTGCTCGAAGCATTCAGTGGCAATAATGTCGAGTGCAATGTTCTACTGAGTGAGTCGGTATTGGCGCGGCTGCACTTCGTGATCAGGGGAATCCCCGGGCGCTTGAGCGACGTAGATGACACCAAATTGGAACAAAAACTCGCTGATGCGGCGCGGATTTGGAGCGAGCAACTCGCCAGCGCGTTGAGCACTAAACACGCGAGCCGCTCGGCGATCGTTCTTGCTCGCCGCTACCGGGACGCCTTTCCAGTGGGTTATCAGGATATCTCCGCGGCCGCCGAGGGAGCTGAAGATATTGAGCACATGGAGACGCTAGACAAGGGTTGCGACCCAACCGTGCACACGTACCGGCTTGCCAATGACTCCCCGGATACATTGCGGCTCAAACTCTACCACCTGAATGACCCAATCCCATTGTCGGAAGTTATTCCGGTGTTGGAGAATCTCGCCCTGTTCGTGAAGACCGAGCGTCCATACCACATAACACGCAGTGACGGCAGCGTTGTGTGGATACACGATTTCGGCATGGCCCATACTGACAAAAGACCGCTCTCTCTTCAGGGCACACGGACAAACTTCCAACAAGCTTTCCTGCGGACGTGGGCCGGGGAAGCGGAAAACGATGGGTTTAACCACTTGATATTGGGCGCCAAATTGAATTGGCGAGAGGCGGCGGTGTTGCGCGCCTACTGCCGTTATTTACTGCAGTTGCGAGTTCCCTTCAGCCAAGCGTACATGGAAAAAACGCTCGCCTCTAACACCGAGATAACGATGCTGCTTATCGACTATTTTAACACTCGATTTGACCCCGCACTACGTGATCGTTCTGTTCTCCTCGAGAGCTATGCGCAAGACATCACGAATCAGATTCATGATGTCTCCAGTCTGGATGAGGATCGTATACTGAGGCTGTATCTATCTGCACTACAAGCGACGCTTCGTACCAATTACTTTCAGACCGCCGGCGACGAAGAGCCAAAGCCCTATCTGACCTTAAAGATAAATCCCGAACAAATCGAAGCCGCCCCTGAACCGAGACCGAAATTCGAAATCTTCGTCTATTCACCGCGGATGGAAGGTGTTCATTTACGCGGCGGCAAGGTCGCGCGTGGCGGTATTCGCTGGTCAGACCGGCGTGAAGACTTTCGCACCGAAATCTTAGGCTTGATGAAGGCGCAAATGGTCAAGAACGCAGTCATCGTGCCGGTGGGAGCCAAAGGGGGGTTTGTCCTCAGAAACACGAAATCCGATGGTGATCAGCTCAAGGAAGAAGTTCAACAATGTTATCGCACGTTTATTCAGGGTTTGCTGGATGTCACCGATAATCTGGTCGAGGGTAAACCAGCTGTCCCAGCAAACACTGTATGTTATGACGATGCGGATCCATACCTAGTCGTCGCCGCCGACAAAGGTACGGCTACGTTCTCTGATGTTGCAAACGATATTGCAATAAGTAATCAATTCTGGTTGGGCGATGCATTTGCATCCGGTGGATCCGCTGGCTACGACCACAAAAAGATGGGCATCACCGCGCGCGGAGCCTGGGAATCCGTCAAGCGACATTTTCGCGAGCTGGGCACGGACATCCAGACGACGCCGTTCACAGTCGTCGGGATTGGAGATATGGCGGGAGATGTATTTGGCAATGGGATGCTATTGTCACCCTGTATTCGGCTTGTCGCGGCGTTCAATCACTTGCATATCTTCATTGATCCTGATCCGGATCCCCAGATCAGCTTCCAAGAACGAAAACGCTTATTTGAACTCCCGCGTTCCACCTGGCTTGATTACAACAAAGAG
>CALZGZ010000300.1 GCA_945787105.1 uncultured Gammaproteobacteria bacterium | reverse complement strand
GCGATCTTTATCAAACCGTGCTCAGCCCGGAACGATTCGGGCGTAAACGGATCTACGCGTTGGGTAAGATGAGTGGCAAGGCGTCGCTGCAGAAGAATCTGGATGAATTGGGTATCAGCCTATCCGAAGAAGACAAGGCCAGATTGTTGGAACGTGTTGTGCAACTGGGAGATTCCAAGGCGATTGTCACTGCGGATGATTTGCCATTCATCATCGCCGATATTCTCGAGGGCAAAGACTACAACCACATAGAGTTACTCAACTGTTCTATCAACAGCGGCCTCGACCTGGAATCTACAGTCAGTATTCGGGTTCGCTTGTACGATGAGATTTACCGGTCGTCCGGCTCCGGTAACGGTGGCTTCGACGCGTTTATCGTAGCCATTCGAAAGATCCTGGATGAACAAGACTTCGATTTTCCGCAATTGCTGGATTACGAAATCAGGATTCCAAAGGGTGGTAGTACCAGCGCACTGACCGAGTGCTTTATTACCTGGCAGGATGGATCGGTGACCATGAAGACCCGTGGCGTAAACACCAATCAGGTGCTGGCTGGCATTAATGCCACCATGCGTATGTTGAATATCAAGCTGCAATCAAGCAAACAAACGTCGCAGACAGCGTTAACGGGCTAGATGTGATTCCGAAGATTGATAACGGATATAGGTGAGTGCGTATAGATCGTACAATGTGTGGAGAAGGATAACCGCAAAAAGACTCTCGGAAACGCTGAATACCAAACCGATGTATATGCCCATGAGCGTTGCAGCAACGGCGTAAGCCGGCGTAACGAAGTGCACCAGTCCAAAAAGAATACTCGCCGGCAGTAAGCCAAGTTGGGTCTGAATTACGCCGCGAAACAGCATCTCCTCTGCCACGCCCGCAGCCACCGCGATTGCGAGCAGGTCGAAAAATCGTGCGTGCATGAATACACGCCGAACATCTTGGAGCATAATCCGCTTTAAGTTACCCAAGGCACTGATGCGGTTGCCGTACTCCGACATCGCGGCAATAAACAGTACAACAAGCGGAACAGTTGTCAGCAATCCAATAATGAGTTCGCGCGCGACGTCACTGGGGGCAAGATCGAGATCGATTTGCAGCCAGTAGGCCAATAGAAGCGCTAAACCAAGCACAACGCCCTCTGCTACGAACGCAATGAGCAAGAGCTTGGTGCGGGTGAGTTTCACTGGCTGGTTGCTGCTTGCCGGATTTCGGGTGAGTCCGGTCCGCTAACTTGGCGCACTATCCGGCGCGGTTCCGGACCCGGGGCTACCCAATTTCGAACCGGTTCTCGACCCGCCGATGGCGATCGATGGCTCCGTGGACCTCGAGATTATTGCGCAGGATAGTAAACACCGTTGTGCAGCGGCCATAGCCTTGTGCGCCACCCGCATCGCCGTACCCAGATCCCGCCGGGCGCCACATGAGGTTTAGAATCCGCATCGGTGCGGTTGCCACCTCCGGGACAAGTCCGCGCACGCCGGCCCGCATTGACGGCGGCCAATAGAAAAGCAGCGGAAAGTAGTGGTACACGCCAAAGTTATCTTGGTGATTAGCGAGGTCGTCCAAGCCGTGATGAATACCGCGTACACCCTCGAACAACTCGTTTTCCGCCGCCGCCTGCGACGGATCTTTCACGCCCTTCGTCAACAACGCGTCATAGTCCGCATACAATGTGTCCAATACATCCTTTTGCGGCACCAATGTAGCACAGCGCCATGGAAATTCGCCCTCGTTAGTGGGCCGCAAATAGCCCAACTCGATATCCGGTTCATGGGAGTCCAGATAGCGTATTTTTAAAACATTGAGATCGTGAGTGAAGTGATGTAGTTCCTCAATAAAGCGGGGATGTTGCGCCAGAAACTCGGGGTCGTCGAGCTGAGGAAATGTCTCTTTGATGTAAGAGCGTCCGTCGGCCGCGATGTAACCGAACTCACCCCGCGTGCTCAAAAAATAGAACCCCTCGATACCCGCGTACTCAGCGGCCAGTTCGGATATTACGGCACTCTGGTCCATTACCAACCGCCCCCAATGGGTTGTCTCCTAAATAATTATAGGATTGGTATCGGGGCGATGCCACACGCGGCGATGCGGCCTGCCGTCAAGTCGGCTTCAGCAAAGGGAGTCAGTCCCTCCTGCGAGCTGGTTTGGCTACCCCTCTGATTTGAGACCATCGGTGTCGATCTTGCGTGTTTGCCGGCGCCGCCGGGTCTTCTCACCGATTCCGTAGCGCTCGAGCTTGTAGTGCAGGGTGTTCGGGCGCAATCCCAGCAGTCTTGCCGCCTTGGATTTGTTACCGCCGCATCGACGTAATGTTTGCCGGATGATCTGCGATTCGAATTCGCTCACCATCTCATCCAGTGATCGATCATTCGCGGCCATATCTAGCTCAGCTACTACTTGAGTGGCCTCCCGTTGGGCTGTCTCCTCCCCTTTGATAGACAGATGCTCGAAAGTAGCACTCTGCAGCATGTCGACGGTCAATAGGGCCTCGGATCCAGTAATCGCCTTCAGATCGTCATCGTCGCACGTTATCGGTACCGGCGAGTGAAGATTGAACTGGAGTATGAAATACTGGGCCAGTAGCGCAACGTCCGGCATACGCTGTGCGAGTGTCGGCATGATCGCGGAGAAACTACGAGCTGCTTTTTCTAATTCGCTTGGCAGTAATTCCAACGTTATATTCGGGTAGCCAATGACGAATCGAACATTGTCGTTTTTATGCGCCTGCATGAGTTGAAGCAACGCCTTGGTGTCTGCCGACGAGGGATCTACATATGGCACGGCAATTGTGCCGTGGTGATTTGGATCGAGAGAAAAGTTCTCTAGATTCATTGGGTCCAAGGCAATTACTTGGCCTTCGCGATCGCTATGACTGTGGAGGTAGTGGACCGATTCTATGAACTGTGGGGTATCATTTTCATAGCGAATCAAAGCCGGTTCAGTAAAACGCGACAAAAATTGAAGGCGCCGCATGTACGATTTAAATGCGGGACTTGCACCGATCAACGGAATGTCACGGTCTCCCAGATAATAACATTGTTTTTGTAAGTGATTTAGTGCGCGAATACGTCGTACCAGTGTCGCTGCAGATGCGTCACCATCAACGATGTCAATTAGGCCAGAACTAAGGGTAATATTGTGTTGGTTCGCAAATTCCCTGGCATACCTTCCATAAAGAACAACTGCTGTCGATGCCTTCCAATTGCCGAGCACGGCGGCGAGCCCCGGTTGCTCCTCATCCGCGCTGCAAATGAGTGTCTCAGGTTGCCCGGCACGTTGGAATGCCTTTGACGACAAACCGACATAAGTCTTTACGTCGCGAAAGTGATCGCGCAAGTGACGAGCTAAGCCTTTATCTCTCCCGAGCAAGGTTATCGATACCGGGAGGCTGGAATCCGAAGCACGGGCTGCGTGTGCGATGTCCGCGATCACACCTTTATTCTTTTCAGGCAGTACTTTGCCATTGGACGCGACAAAGGATTGCTGCATTGTTTTCAAGCTTGACTTGAGGGTTTCATTCTCAGTCCGCAATGTCTCGATTTCTACATTGGCGGTGTGCAACTTTGATCGCAACGCCACGAATTTGTCCAGAAATACATCGGCCGCCTTTTGAAACAACTCCTCGACCACCCGAAAGTCTAAATTGGAATAGACATTACGCTCGAACGTGTCCCCGAGCAGCAACCACCCGTTCAAATCCTCGCTACGCGGATTAAACGGCACCACCGCAGCAATTCCGTGAGACCTCATTTCTTCATGTATTTCCGGTTTGGCTGCTGCGATTTCGCGTGCCACCGTGATCTCATGGATGTCGTTCAGGGCCGGACGGCTGATCTTTGTCATTTGCGGTGCAGTGCTTCCCGCGGTTATCGGGGTAAAGGAGTTAACCAGTGACACCGAACACTGAAGGGTGTCGGACAGTCTGTCGACCAACTGTTCAATCGTGGATAGCTCTGCGATCTCCTCGATCAGTTTGCGGATGCCGCCATGGAGTGTTGTTTTCCTCCGGCGAACCTTAGACCACGGAATGTAGAAATGAATATCGAAGATCCTATGATGGTGAGTTGCATAGGCGGCGACTGCCAGAAAGAAGGTAATTCCCACGGGGAGAATCACCGATGCATTTAACCACTTGATGCCAACATGGAGCAGTACCAATACTACGACCACAATAACGATTATGGGAAGCACCGCCGTCAACATCAGGGCGTTTTGCGCACGTTGATGGGGGGTATCCTGATAGAGTGTTCCGAATAAGAACGAGACCAGGGCCAGTCCGCACGAGCCAAATATAAAGATCTCCAGCAGTCCGAACAGCGGGCCGGGAATGCGGGTAACCGTATACACAATCGGTTCGAATCCTTGGATCACCGATTCTCCGGATGCCACCAAGGTAATCAATGCGCCTGCATACAGGTACCAAACACCGTAAAGCGAGCGGGCGACCTTCGATGCGGGCTGTTTCCACGCCACAGCGATGGATAGGTGTACCAGCAACCCCCCCGCGGCAATGCTCGCCAGGTAATAGACCCTGACCTCGAACTCGGGAATTACACCGCTTGCAAGCACGTAGAAGTGGGCAATCTCGGCGATGTTCTGGACGGATAGCGCGAACAGGAAAAATAAAAACAACCGGGTGTGGTAATTATGGGTGCTTGTTTGCCGGGCATACCAGTATATCCCCGCCTTGATCAGCAAGGCAGTTATCGCCGGCGTTGATGCCAACAAAGGACTTACTCCCGTTGCTTGCACTGTAAATTCCATACAAACTATAGAGAAACAGCAACCATCAACAACTGTTCCAGACACCCCATCGTGGATAAATTATAGTCTAAGTCATTGGCACCATCCTGGTAAAGTGTACAAAAAATTGAAACAACCGCGTGTTATTGTCTCAGGCGGCGTCTTGCCACACCAGGCCGCCTTGGCTCACGGACAAACCGCTGCCGGCGCCGGCAATGAAGACCTTCTCGCCTTCCTTAATATCATCTTGTTCTGCTAGAAACCGTAAGTTGATCGGGATAGTTGCCGAGGTGAGGTTGCCTAATCGAGACACAGTGTCGGTCATGCGCTCCTGCGGGATCCCGGAGTATTTCGAATGCAGCGCGAATACCTTACGTCCAACTTGGTGATGGACGAACTTCTTGATCTCTTCGGGCTGCCATCTCAGCCGCTGCATAAACTCCGGATACATAGCCGCATGCAGTTGAATGTGCTCTTTTACGATGTTGACCATATCCATGTGTCCGGGGGGTTGATCTTCCCGCTCCGAGAACACGCACAACTGGTTGAACTGACCTTGGGATTCTAACATCAGACCGGCGAATCCCCCCTGCGGATCGGTCTTGGGTCCCACAATCATCGCCGCGCCGGCGTCACCTACCGTGAGCCCCCCCACGAGCCGATTGAATTCCGCTCGATCGTGGCATTTTTTTAAGAGCTCCAGAGCAGTGCGCCCGACACGCCAGTTTTCTTCGCCGGTGACAATGAGCCCACGGCGCGCCTGACCGGAAGCAATGAATGAGTCCACCACGTGGATAGCATTCATGAATCCGTGACAGGCATTGGTGATGTCGAAACACACTGCACATTTCGCGCCGATGGCATGTTGCACGATGTGGGCCGTCGCGGGCTCTAGGAAGTCCCGATTCATCCCGGCGTAAATGACCGCATCGATCTCCGACGCTGAGATGCCGCTGCGCTCGAGCGCATCGTTGGCGGCCCGCGTAGCTATCTCGGACGGCATCATGCCTGCCGGAGCGATGCGCCGTTCACGAATTCCGGTGGCGCGCTCAAACCAACTGCTGGATAGGCCGAAGCGTTCTTTTGACTTAATCTCATCCATGAGTTGTGCGGAAGTGACCCGATTTTCGGGCAGATAAATTCCGATACCAAGAATGCGTGAATGACCGATGGAAAACATGACCCTACCTCCTTAAAAGTGTAGTCCCCGGAAGGCACCGGGTTTGGTTGAGATTGTGGGAGCACACGGCCACGAAGCCGCTACTTGTGAGAAGAGCCCACGGAGCTATAGTTCAAGAAATTGACAGGTTTTTATATATGAGAATTATTCTTATATAAAACAAATAGATATATAAGTTTTATACCGACCGCAACGTGGCTGGGAGTCAATAGCGGGTCCAGTGATGATCAAGATCAGGCACTAGATGCTGGGATCAAGCTCGCGGTGGGGGCACCGACAGCGGTGCGGCAAACGATCAAGAATTTGAATTAGTTCTGATGCGTTGGAATTATCCAGCGCTATTTCAAAGTACTATGTTGGCGCTCCGGGTCATCGTCATGGGCGAAATACTTGTTGTACTCGGCGGCGGGATTGCCCGCACCGCGGTGAAAAAATTTTGTCAGACTTGATTAAGGTCACATACGTCAAAGAATCACGTTGGCCACCGCGACACCGTTGGCTGTGAATGCGTACACGCGCCACTTGCACGCATGTCACTCAAGGTGCGCAATGCGTATCAACGCCGGTTGTTGCGCATGACACCAGGCGTGTTTGCAACCGCAAACGAGAGGGATCTTTGTGACGCCGTTCAGCGGGGGAGCCGTTGGATGCAACAGCCTGCGATGTTTCTGCCGACACACTCTCCCACGAGGTCGAGGGGAATAATCGAACCGTCCCCCATTCCCTTACAACACGGCCCTGAGCAGAGTCAAAGGCGGGCGTTGCCCCAGGCGCGCCGGGCGCCCGCGTGGTTATTTTACGGAGATCACCGTGCAATCGGCGATATGGCTGACTTTATGGGCCACGCTGCCCATCACCAGCCCCTTGATATCGCTGAGGCCTCGGGTCCCCATGACGATGGTGTCCGCATGTCTTCTTGCTGCAACATCGACAATGATTTTGGCAGGATCACCGTACTCGATGAGTTCGTTCAGAGACTTAAGGCCCTTGTCTCGAGCCAGTTTGATGCCGGATTCCAACACATTTTTAGCGACCACTTTCTCATAAACCAACTCAGGCGGACCCTCGATACCCTCTACTTCCGCGAAATGCCGCACCGATTCTGGCAGTTCGCGACTCGGAACGACATGCAGCAACAGAAGGGTTGCTTGATATTTCTCCGCCAGGTCGCAGGCCAATTCAAGCCCTTGAAGGCGGAATCCGATCCATCTAGTGGTACGACGATATTTTTGATCATAGATAATTCCTAAACTGCGCGATATGTATGACAATCCTGTACCGGGTTCCCGGTGTACTGCCCGGGGTCCCTCGCGACGCGGCCCCTCAAAGCGTAACTATGATGGCTCATCTCGGTCCGGTTTAATGATCGAAATCAAAATTTTTGGTGTTCGGCTCCAGACGGTGGAAAATTTTAGGATCATGTGCTGGCAAGTCATGCGAATAATGATCATCATTGACCACTCGTAATCAAATCGCCTGCAGCAAGCGTCGCTTGTGCCGGTTTGAGTTATCCGTTCCAATTGACAAATGAGT
>CALZGZ010000299.1 GCA_945787105.1 uncultured Gammaproteobacteria bacterium | reverse complement strand
GACGCTCGCGGCCAACTGCCGTGTCAAGATGGTTTCGGTTCTTTTTAGTTGCACGAACTAGCTACGAGCCACGCCAAGTTGTTTCCCTAGAGGGATAATTGATTGGGTTTTTCAATCGTACGTGAGGTCGAGAGGGGACGGAGGGATTATATTTTAATCCCTCCGTCCCCTTCTACGTGTGAGTTACTGGCCGTCAACCATGAATGGTGCTTTCATTGCCGCGCGATGTTGCGGACCGGCTGCCCCGGATGCACCCCTTTCAACACCTTGGAGTCCTTCACCACCACAGTGCCGTTGACCACCACGTAGGGGATGCCGGTGGACGGCAGGCCGCCGTCTTTCATGGTGGCGTTATCTTTCACCGTCTTCGGATCAAAGATGGTGATGTCGGCATCCCTACCCACCTGGATACGTCCCTTGTTGGCCATCTGCGCCACGCCGTTGTCCTGCAGGAATTTGGCGATCATGTAGGACATTTTGGAGACGCCATCGATAAGCGGGATATCGACTTTCTTTTCCCGCACCAGCCGCAACAACCGTGCATGGGCACCGGCCCCGCGCGGGTGACCGTTCACTCCGTCAAATGGAGTATCCCAGGCTATTGCCGGGCCGCCGGGGTTGCGAATTGTGTACGGGTAGGAATCGCTGCCAAGCACGGTGTTGGGATGCGCCAGTGCTTTATTAACAGTGTCCTCCGTGGCGTTGTAAAACATCACCGATGTGCCGGGTGCCGTTTTGACAAGCTCTTCGTAGCGGGCCTTATCTAGCGGTTTCATACTAGAAACCTCGATAATGTCCTTGAAGTCGCGTCCCATGTTCTTTTGATAGTTGTCCGGGCGCAGATAATCAGCACCGGCAATGGTGCTACCGAAATCATAAGGGTAGATTTCCGCAATGACCTGTATCCCTTTATCGCGCGCATCATCAATCAGCCGCAGGGCCTGGGGGGTCACCGCCAAAGTCTGCGCTGTCATGTGCTGTACGACGAGCCCTCCTCCGTAGGCAGCCTGGGGTGCCATCATCTCATCTATGCCGAGCAGTCCGCTCGCCGGCGGCATCTGGCTGGAAAAACGGCCGTGTACAGCAACAAAGGTGTTGTGCTTTCCGGCTAACTTCTGCACGAGGGTGGATTCTCGCTGTGTCAGGCCGAACTCGGCATAGCCGGGAAGATGACCGATGCCGAGCGCTCCCTGCCCGAGCTCCTTTTCTATCATCTGGCCGATCTTCTCGATCTGTTCATCCGTCGCTATCTGCGTCGACCACTTCATTGACGCGTGTGTCGCTTTGGGTAGCTGCATGTCGAACAGAAAATCGCCGGCAAATCTCGACTTGTAGCCAGGGTTGAACACGTGTTCGCGTATCGGAACGATCCCGACGGATGCGCCGTAGTTAGTTTGGCTTGTACCCTTCAAAGCCGCGTACCACTTATCAACCGGATACACACCGGCCTCAAGCTCCATCGGCGTAGTCACGCCATCGCGCAACGCCAGCTTCTGGCCGAACGGTGCCGCGGTATTGTGGTCATGCATGTCGATAAAGCCGGGTGCGACCACGTGATCCTTGGCTTCAATAGTTTTCTTGCCCTTGATCATGTCCTTGGTAATGACGGCGATCGTGCCATCCTTGACACCGACATTGCGCACCGCATCCAGTTTTGTCTGCGGGTCCATCACCCGGCCATTGAGAATTACCAAGTCATATATTTCGGCAGCGACCGTAGTTGCTATTGGAATCATCGACAGGCCGATGGCTGATATCACGGCAAGCACCATTGTCGTAAATCTTAGTGTTTTCATATTCGTTCTCCTTTTACATTGCCAGCAAGATGCGGTTCGCGTTTCCGGCCGCCTCCTGCACGGTTCTCTTGAACAGTTAATCAATCGGCTGCGGTTCTGGGAAGGTCCACTTTCCCTCTTGTATTTCCTTGTGGGGCCGATACAGCCGCACGGCGTAGTTCCAACCGTCCATCACGTAAAGACAGTTGGCGCGCCCATCTTCACAACCACCGAAATTAACAGTGAAAGAGTCATCTTTGTTAGCCTTGGCTGTCACGTTGTTGATGCTGTAGGAATTGAACTTGTTCTTCTCGAAATAGCCGTCCTTGTTGTAGATGCTGATCGACCAGAAACCATCGACCGGGACGTCTTTTACGGTGAGTTGGAATTTACCGGCTTTGCGAGGCTCGTTTTTCGTGATGTAGTAGGCCTCGTAAACAGGCAGACCGCCCCAACCGAAAGCTGCGCCCAGCATATGACGGGTTTGGGTGACTTCTTCTTTCTTCCCGAACATGCGTCTTGTATCCGGGACACCTTTGCTCAACTCCAGCAGTGGTTTGTAGGTAGCCTCGTAGCTTTTTTTATCGTAATTCGGATGACTGTAGGGTTTCGCCGAGGCCGCTTCGATCTTCATCTGGTCTTGCAGTGCATTCGCCGTTTTGATGTCGTCAGGATCAACAGGATTCGCCAGGGTTCGACCTACGAGAACGACATAAGGCGTATCGAATTCCGTCGTAGTCAGCTTATATACTCCGCCTTTGTGATAGACCTTGTTGATATATTCATCCTCATTGACCACCATCATCGACATGTAGCGTTTGCCTGGATCCGGGAGCGTGAGGGTGGCACCCTTGCTGATATCGACGAGGGCAAAGCTGTACAGCGTGTCACGGTTCATGCGAATGACATTTTGCTTCTCGAGCGGAGTGGGAGTGCGATTGTGCGCCCACTTGTTCACACCACCTGCCATCTTGGCAAAGCGGTCGAACTGAGCTGCCGTTTCTGCGCGCACATAATTGTCGACGTTAACCTTGACCACCTCCGCATCGTGCATGCCGAGGGGTTCAGCCAATTTTCCGGCGATCGCAGATGACTCCAAACATAGGACGCCAAAGACCATCACGGCGGTAACAACAAGAGAACGAGATGTTCTATTTTTAAATTTCATTCCTAAATTCTCCTTTTTTGGGATTCACGTTTTCAGTTCCGCTAGTCACGATGATCGCGGCCACCAGGGAAATGTCTGCCGAGAGATCAGATACTGCGTTTCGACCGCTGTCGTTTCTGGTCATCCTGTGCCACCGCTTCTCAGAACCGGAACTTCACGCCGGCAAAGGGGCCGCTGAGATTGAGATCGTCGAACACTTTATTGTCATCAAAGTCCCAATCCATATAGCGGTAGGCCAGGATTGCACCGACTTTCTTGAACCGGTAGCCGACGCCCGCAAGGGCCTGCCAGGTCAAGTCCGTATCCCCGGTGCCTACATCCAGGAGATACGACAGGTACCATTTCGGCGCGAGGTTGAATTCGCCTTTGACGCCAACAATGGCGTCCCATACTGAGCCGGAATCGGAGATCCTGTTGCCGGTGGAGAGCGACGCGGTGGCAATATCCAGCTTCACGTCGGCATCCAACCAGAGATAGCGCGCGCCAGCCACGATATCGAGACGGGCCTTGTCCGTCTCGACCACGCTATAGCCAGCGGCCGGCGTCACGATCCAGCCCTTCAGTTCCACATCGCTCGACACCTTGATCGCGCCGCCCGGACCGCTCGGCACGGTCACCGCGTTGTTGCTACTGGCGTCCACATCCAGATAAATCACGTCCGCCAGCAGCGACCATTTGCCCTTACGCGCGGCGAAAGCACCCATGAACGCCATTTCCAAATCATCCCAGAGGGTGTCGAAATCGATATCGAGGTCGCTCCCGGAAGCCGAACTGCCGCCAATCGAGGCGCCCCACAGGTAAACTTCTGCACCGTATTGCCAGTTGTCGTGGGTAGCGGAGTCCGCGGCCCCTGCGGGCACCGTCGCGACAGCGAGCAGCAATGCGCCGACGGCCAAGCACCGGGATTGACGGCTGCGAATCCAAGATTTGTTCATCATCACTTACCTCCTCTGTCTGTTTAAATCTCTCACGGATAAATTGTCGCTCTCGCACGTGGGCGGTTCCGGTCATTGTGCGCCAATCACCGACGCCATTAGTGCAGAGCACGGCGCGGGTAAGACCCGAGTTGCCGCGTGGGTCCAAAGCGGTAAAACGCGCGTGGTTGCTCGGAAGAAGGAGAACAGATGCGCCGGGGTTTTGCGCTACAAGCTCAAGCGCCCACGTATGCCGAATATGGTGACCACATCCTCGTTTGAGTTAAGCGCTGGGTCGACCAGGAGCTGCAGGTCCGGCGTAATGGCGAAGATCTTCGTCAGCTGAAACCGATAATAAAACTCCGCCGTATACTGGTCCCGCAGCCCGGCTCCGAAGATCTGCGCCGAGGGCCGGCTCCAGTTCACACCCAGCCCAAATTGATCCCCCTTTCTTGCGGGGCGGTAGCCGAGACCGACACTGACCGAGCGGTCCCACAGCGCGCCGCCATCGTCGGCGTAGCCGAGGCGCACAAAGGGTTCCCATCGATCTTCAAGAAGTCGGTTGAAGGAGAACGCCAGTCCCCAACCGCTGCGGATCTGCACCTCCGGTCGCGTGTCGGCATGCCAGGCGGTGAGGTGGATATTGTCGGTGAAGCGGCGGTCGAATGACGGTGTCCAGCCGAACTCCAGGTGGGTGAAGTACTCGCCGGTGTCGAAGAAGCTGTCAAAGCTGTCGCCGGGATCCGTGGGGTCGCCATTGGCATCGGCCAACCCCCCCAGCACGTAGATCTGGTCGGTCAGCATAGCGCGAACCGCGGCCCCCAATCCCTGGTCGGGCGCCGGGATCGTCGGATTGGACAGAAACGCCAGATTGCTGAAATCAGTCCACGGACTGACCAGGCCGTACACATCGACGTAGTCGGTAGTGTCGACCACCCCGGCGACGAACGCCACCCGGTTATTCCAAAGCTGCTGGTCCCAGAAAAGATTGGTCAGGATCCAGTCCTTGTCACTGAACGCGGTGGCGGTCAGGCCCGCGTAGCCGACCTCGGCGCCCAACTCCTGAGGAGTGATGTCGGGACCGAGGCGATGGCGGTTCTCGACCTTGTAGATAAGAGTGCCGGTGTTATCAGAGCCGCGGTTCAGCAGCGTCCAACTGCCAAAAAACCGCAGCGCCCCGCCGGCCCCGTCATCCTTGCCAAGGCTCTCGCTTGCGTATTGGTAGAGCGCGTTGTAGTCGATCCCGAAGCCCAAACCGTGCTCCTTCTTGAGCTTGTCTTTGAAATCGAAGTAGGAGCTGAGAACCGTCGGCTCGATTCCTACGTCCCGCTTGAGTTGGCCGCCAACGCTGGCTGGGCCGCCGAAATGGGAGGGGCCTTCCTTGCCAGGTCCTTGCGCCCTTCCTTCGCTGCCTTCTGCGCCGGCGGCCTTCGGAGTCCCTGGTTCAACCGAGGGCATCGTTTGCTGTGCGATGCTGACATTCGCGAGGCTGCTCACTGAGAGCAAAATTGCGACCATGGACGCGGTAACTGCTTTCCTCGGATGCATCGTCATCATCGCTCGAACCTCAAAAAACAAGCTGGGGGCGGCCTATTGCCGCCCCCAAGCATGCACAGCGGCCTCTACAAGGTGTTCTTGTAGACCTTGCCGTCCTTGATGATGAGCTTGAGGTTGTTCTCCGGGTCCGCGACGACAGCGACATCCTCCAGCGGATTTTTGCTGTAGATCAGCACGTCCGCCATGGCACCTTCTTCGATCACGCCCAGCTTTCCATAGGGATTTCTCTGGCCCGTCAGCGCAACGATTTCGCCATTGTTGCCCGTGGCCTGAATCATGAGTTCGGCTGAGCTAAACCACTTCTTCCTTAACACGAGGTCATCGAGTTGCTGTGCTCTGGTGTCCAGGCCCTCCAGGAGATCCGTCCCCCAACCCATCTTCACGTTGTATTTCTTTATCCAGCCCATGACGTTGCCGACGTTGCTCCATGCGGCTTGCGCCTTGGCCAACCTGGGATCCGACTCCTTGTACACAGACAACAACTGCTTGGCGACCAGCGCCTGGACAGAAGCGTACGCACCCTTCTCGGCAATCATCTTGATGGCCTCCTCATCGGCCAACATCGCGTGCTCGATCGACTTTACCCCCGCCTTAAGGGCTCTTTTGATGGCTACGGCATTGTGCACGTGAGTCATGACATAGGTGCCGTAATCTTCTGCCGCCATAACAGCCGCTTCGATCTCCTCCGGGAGAAACTCGTTGGCGTAAAGAGGATCTGAGTACGAGGAAACGCCACCACTAACGGCCAACTTGATCTGTGTGGCACCCTGATAGAGGTTGTTTCGCACGGCCTGGAGCATTTGATCCCGGCCATTGACCAGCAGGCCCAGACCCATCCGCTCGACGGGATCCACTGGTCCGCCCCACTCCTTGGGCAGGAAATTCTTGTTACGAAAATCCGTATGCCCAGAGTATTGGGATAGGACAGCTTGGGAAGGATAGATCCGCGGTCCCGTGACATATCCCTGGTCGGTTGCCAGTTTTAAGCCGACGGTGTTTCCGCCCGCATCCCGCACAGTGGTGACACCGCGCATAAGAAGTTCTTTGGCTTCCCAGGTCGCGACCGCGTCGAGGTACTGCGCCGGTGAGCTGAACACGACTCCATAGTCCAACGCTAGAACGCAATGCCAATGATTATCGATCAGGCCGGGGGTCAGATAGCCGCCCTTGCCGTCGATCACCTCGGCATACCCGCTGCCGTCGCCGCCAGCCGGGATGATCTTGCCAATCTTGTTGCCGACCAGAACAACATCCTTGCCGGTAATCAGTTCTCCAGAGGTGCCTTTGAAAATGCTGACATTCTTGATCAACGTGGTCGGCCCCTCATTGACCGCCCAAGCCGTGTTTACCACAGCGAACGCGGCCAGCACCAAGATGCTTAATAAGCTTCGTTTTCTATTCATGATCACGCACTCCTAATCTATAGGGTTGTTTCGCTCAGCTTACGTTTGATTAAGGTTTCATCTTCTCCTCCTTGCGTGACGGCTTCTGAATCCGCAAGGTGGTTTGTGATGATGTGTCCAATCTAACGCTGGGCCACGGGGATAGTCCGGTCATTTCACGCCACCGTGTTTTGGAAGTCTGCCTCGAGGCTTCGGCCGCCTCCGCGGCCGCCGGTGCCGGTATTCCCGCGGCGATATGCCGCTCCAACGCAGAAAGGCACGACTGAAGTTGCTCGGGTCGGAGAAACCCAATGCGGCGGAAACATCCCCTACGCTTGCGCGTCGATCATCAAGCAGGCGGCAGGCCGCTTCATATCGAACCTCGTCAAGCAGCTCGCTGTAGCTGAGCCCGGCGTTATGCAGCCGGCGCTGCAGGGTGCGTACCGGGATGCCCAACCGATGGGCTGTGCGGCCGATGGTCGGGGGACCTGTTGGCAGCAACTCGCGGATCAATCTGCGAAAAGTAGTCTTCGAAACGGAACTCGCCATACAGTGCTACACGTCCCTGGCGATGCCCGCATGTGCATCGCTTAACAGTCATTGGTTTGGACCTCGGTGACGTTAACGTTGGGACCCCCTCCCTGTCCGGTCATAATATGCCAAGCGGCGGATCAACAACCCTGCGGGGCATACCGATGAAGGATGTGTGACCGCATTTGGCGCAAAATGACCAGAAGACGTTGGCGTCAGAAGATAAGTTCTTGATATGAGTCAAGGTGAGTTCTAGCGTTCGGGATTAACTTTTAAGCTCCGTGAGTAACATTGCACTGATCTTATAGCCATGCAGCCAATACCCGTATTCCGATCGGCGCATCTATTTCCCTATTTGGCGCTCCTGCACGAGATCGGTGCGAATGTGGAGCGCGGGCTGCGTCAAGCCAAACTGCCGACAACGCTGGTCGATCAAACCGAGGCGAAGCTGTCGTTGCTTCATACGTTGAACTTCTTAACCGAGATGAGCCGTAAGGAAGGCATAGACGACTTGGCATTGCGCGCTAGAGAGCACATGAAAATGTCAGAGCTCAGTCCTGCTTTCCTTAGTTCGGTTTTCTCTGCTCCGACGTTGAACGCCGCAATCGAAGCATACTGCCGGGTAGCCGCGATTGAGAACACCAGCCTCGATGTCTGGATGGTCCCCGGATCATCTGAAGTCAGGGTATGTAACCTGCACCGCGGACATTTCGACCCACAAGGATCGAGACACCTTGACTTCAATACCAACATGTCGTTGGTAGCAATCGTACGGGCATTCGCAGGACCAACATGGCGCCCAAAGGAAATGGCATTTCGATCGGCTGTTCCTCTTGGTCGACATGCCTTAGAGCAATTCCCTAACACACGTTTTCTGATTGACCAAAAGACGGCGTGGATCAACGTGCCTCGCACCATGCTAAGTTTACAGCCCAGGGAGATTTCGCAAGCCCCTTCGCAGGAGCTTCAAGCAGATTCTATCGCGCCGCCACGCGATCTCCTTGGTACTCTCAAACTGCTGTTGAATCCTTACCTTCGCGAAGGCTACCCAGATATAAAATTCGCCGCCGATATCGCCGGTACCAGTGTGCGCACCCTGCAACGGAGGCTGGCCGAAGCGGACAAGAGCTACTCCAACCTGGTCCAGCACGTGCGGTTCGAAGCAGCCGCGCAGATGCTCAAGGATTCCGATATAAAGATCATCGACATCACCTACGAACTTGGCTACGAGGACCCTTCGAACTTTGCCCGCGCCTTCCGGCGTATCGCCGGTGTGAGCCCGCGCGAGTATCGCGAGAATAGCTGTGTCATGTGACCGTTAGGCGGTCTTTCGACGCGCAAAAATCTATTGACCCGAAATTGGTTAGCAAACATTTCGCATTTAGAAGGTGCGCAACTGCTTTGAGAGCCTTAGATCAACCGCTAATGGTGTCCCATTTTGTGAAGCGTAACCGTTTGATATGACCGCACTGGATCAATTAGCGGACCATCTGGAAACCGAGGCTCGAACGGCCCCATCGGGTCGTTCTGGAACATTGGTGTTGCAACGCAGCAACTCGTTCCGATCTTCAACACGAAGGTCGGTAAAGGGCACTGAAGAGCCGCACAAGGATTTCGACCGAGTGACTGCTTTGTCGAACTGTCAGTTTAGATCGCGCTCATCAATTTATTCTTTGTAGTTTGTCATCAATGAAACTTCAGAAATATTGTTGAAACAAATTATCGTCCAAGGAGTTTCTTACCATCTGGTCTTAGAACACCGCTCGGATCGACGTGCCGGTAAAGCGTCTGCCGGGTAACGCCGAGTTCGGCGCAGAGGTCCGCAACACTCGTTTCGGGGTTTCCCATGGCACTCATGGCGAGGCGAAGCTTCGCGGGTGTCATTTTGAACGGCCGGCCACCTTTGCGACCGCGTGCGCGCGCTGCCGCAAGACCAGCACGAGTGCGTTCCGCTATAAGCTCCCGTTCGAACTCGCTGAGGGCGGCAAAGATACCGAACACCAATTTTCCGGCTGCAGTCGTCGTGTCAATCGCCGCGCCATGACCGGTCAAGACCTTGAGTCCGACTCCACGTGCGGTCAAATCGTGGACTAGGTTAACGAGGTGACGTAGATCGCGTCCGAGGCGATCGAGTTTCCACACAACCAGGGTGTCACCCTCGCGCAAGGCCTTCGTGCAGGCTTCAAGTCCTGGGCGATCGTCCCGCCGGCCCGATGCAAAATCTTCATAAAGTTGTCTTCGTGTTACGCCGGCAGCGAGCAGCGCATCGCGCTGGAGATCTAACGCTTGCGAACCGTCGGCTTTGGAAACTCGCATATATCCGATGAGCATGAGCTGTTTCCTCCTCGTAACGTAAACGTTCGTTTATGTGACATCTGGAAAAGGCAGCTCTCGTGCTGCCTGTGGCGTAACGTATCCTGTCATATAAACAAAGTAACGCAAAGGATTGTGGTTTCAGGAAGTGTG
>CALZGZ010000298.1 GCA_945787105.1 uncultured Gammaproteobacteria bacterium | reverse complement strand
GATACTCACCCTGGCACACGATGCCGTAGTCGGGGATCGCACCCGCGTCCGAGCCGGCTTCGGGATTGGTCAACGCGAAACAAGGGATCTCCTCACCCTTCGCAAGCCGCGGCAGGTAGTGGTCTTTTTGTTCCTCGGTACCGTAATGCAGCAGCAGTTCCGCCGGACCCAGGGAATTGGGCACCATCACCGTTACCCCGGCGGTGCCGCTGCGGCTGGCCACCTTCATAACGATGGCCGAATTCGCCAACGGCGAAAATTCATGGCCGCCGTACTTTTTTGGGATATTCAAGCCATAAAATCGGTGCTCGGCGAGAAAATCCCAAATGTCGCGTGGCAGATCATTGAGTTCATGGGTGATTTGCCAATCGTCCGCCATTCGGCACAGCTCCGCCACCGGCCCGTCGAGGAATGCCTGCTCCTCGTCGCTGAGCTTCGGTGTGGGGACATCGAGCAACCGCCGCCAGTCGGGATCACCCGAGAATAACTGCGCATCCCACCACACGGTGCCGGCTTCGATGGCTTCGCGTTCAGTATCGGAAATCGGTGGCAGGGCTTGGCGGATATAACGCAGCATCGGGTTGCTGACAAAACGCCGCCGCCACTGCGGCACATTCAACGTTACCGCGATGATTAAGAACAGCACCCACAACAGCAGTCCCGGAACCAATGAGAACGCCCCTGCCAGTGTGAACAATAACAAACCCGCGCCAATGATCATGCTCCATGTCCTGAAAGAAGCATGCACCTTGGCGATGGCAACCACCACGCCGAGAACAACGACAACGGTTAAAATTAAACCCATAACAGGCCTCCTAAGGTAACAATAGACCGGCAGCGGTTTGTAGTCCCGCCAATCATCTCATCGCACCGGATGGGATTGCACTTAAACTTTTGTTTCGAATCGAAGTGCGCGGCGCGCGCAGGCCGGCCGTTAGAAACACCGTCAGTCTTTGCGTCATCGTATCGATATCCAATGGATTCGAGATCCCGCATGCGGCGATGAGCCGCATCATATCGGCCCCGGACATGCAATACGCCAGCTTCCCAACCAAAAAATGCAGCCGCCAACACAATACATCTGTGAACAACGCCGCGGCAACATCCAGGATACGTTCTTGGGTGCAGGAATCCACTGCTGCTTAATAACATTTACGATTATTTGAATAGGATCAACGGGATAGACACAGGTAGGTACTGGGGTTCGGCCAAACTAATAGTTGACTAATTTAGTAGGATATTATAACGTCTGCGGTTCCCGACAACACCTATTAGCATGCCTGAACACCGTTCACATATTGCCGAGATTGCCGAGGCGTTCGAGTTTTTGGGTGATTGGGAGCAGCGGTATCAGTTCCTGATCGAACTCGGCGAGCGGCTCCCGATGTTGGATGAACACCACAAAAATGAAGCCAACCTCGTCCACGGCTGCATGAGTAAAGTGTGGTTGATCGCTGAACGTGACGAAGCGAACCCGTCGGCGTTAAGGCTGTATGGCGACAGCGATAACAGCACCGTGAAAGGACTGGTGGCCATCTTGCTGGCGATGTATTCAGAGCGCTGTGCACAACAGATGTTGACGATTGATGCCGATGAGATGTTCGACGAACTCGGCTTGTACGATCATCTTAGCCCCACTCGCCATGTGGGGGTCTACGCGATGGTGGAAAAAATCAAATCGCTGGCGCGGGAATTCTCGAGCACCCCAGCGGAACCAACGCCGCTCGCCGTAGTAACGCCATTGACGTCTTAACAATTACGGATGCAACTCGGCCAAGATCTGTTTGGCAGACGCAAGCTGGTTGCGGCGGTCAAACAGCAACTGCCAACGGCTACCTCCCAACTGCGCCCAAAGAAACGCTGACCGGACCCCAGCCAGTAGCACGGTCCTCACCTTATTCACGATTTCCGGATCGGCCAGGTATCCATGTTCGCCCTGAACTATGATCTTTGGCCGTAACGAGCTCAAGGTGTCTTTATAAATCTGCGCCAGATTGGCGTATAGCTGTGTTCGCGAAGCACCGTTGTCACCGGAATACTCGTTTTTAATTTGATCGATACGCTGCGCAATGTCAGTCGCCATTGCATCGTCGGACCTAAGCTTTCGCGCCAACTGTACGAGCTGCAACACGTAACGCGCAATCTCGAATTCATCGCTGTTGGTTGTTCCACCGCCCATTTTTTCACACAAGGTTTCCAGCCCTACCCTTACTCCTTCCACACCTCCATATATCGACACTGTGTTGATGGAATCGGAGATCAAGATACTGCGGATACTGGCCTCCAGGGGCGTATCATCAGCATGACCCCGCCGCGCCAGCTGTTGCGCCAACTTAGCGGCCTGAAACACACCCGCTAAGGCCAACGTCTTGTCTCGCAACGCATTGTCCACGTTCACTTATTGCCGTTGATTCTTGAGTTCAGATTGAGGCCAACGTTCCATCAAATAACCCAAGCAATCCAATGCAATGATATCGCGATTCGTAGTTAACATTGCGGGCATCACCGCTTTTGCTGCCTGCAGGTCATTTCCCGTTACCATGAAATACTCGGTGTACACCTGTCGGCCATCTACATGTTGCACATCCAGACACTGTTGCTTCCCGTTGCGCACGCGCGCCAGGCACGTACCGGGTTCCAACTCGCGGAAATTGTAATGATCTATTTCATCGACGAGCTGTAAGTCAACGTCCTCGCCCAGAAAACCATAGGAACAACAATCGCGCACTTTGACGACGGCGACGGTGTGGAAAAGATTCACCGGTGTCAATGTTTGCATGCTGAAGTCTTCGATACCAAGACAACTTTCCAGGAAACTGACCGTCTGTTCCACGCCGACCGGATCACCGGGCAGGCCTGCCTCCAGGGTCACCGACGGACACAACTTGGAGAATGCCACAGTACAAGTGGTATCGGGACACGTCGCATACACCACCGTATTGGAAAAAAGCGCGGCACAGTTCAGGTGATCGACATCCGGCTCGGCAATAATGGCGTAATAAGGATTTTTGCCGGTATTGTTGTGAATATCGATGCAGGCAAACACATCACGGTCACGCATCACTTCCAACACCGTATGCGTCATGTCATGTTCTGCGCCACTGGCATTGATCCAGATGCGGTTGTAATCTCGTTGTCCCGGAAGCAGCCGCTTCCCGACCCGCGCCGCTTCCACATTGCCGATGAAGATCGAAACCGCGCGCGGCAGCGGAACCGACTGGTAGCGTGCCAACAGCGCTTGAACGGCCAACAATCCGGTGATTTCATTGCCATGCAGCAGAATCGAGATGAATAACGGCCGCGCCTGCTTCCCGGTCAGATGGATCAAGGTCGGCCCCCCCAACAGTGTTTTCAGTTCCGCAGGGTAGGCGTTCAAAAACTCATCAGGCAAACTGTCGCGGATCGTCAGCATGGTTGCAGTTTTAGAATTTGGATATAAAAGTGGGTCTCACGCGTCAAGGCATCAATATTGGTCTTACTGCTGCGAAACCCATGTCCCTCACCGGGATATTCGACATATTCATGCGCAATATCCCGCTCTTTGAGCGCCGCTACCAGTTCCCGTGATACCGAAGGCGGCACGACTTTGTCGTCGAGTCCCTGAAAAACGATCATCGGACTGTCGAGCCGATGCACATAATGAATGGGAGATCGCTGATAGTACAGACTATCCCGACGCCGCGCGTGTTGCCGATCGAATACCTCACCGATGAGACCGTCCGTGTAATGCAGCTCGAACTTGTGCGTCGTCTCCGCCAGCGTGACCAGGTTGCCGATACCGAAGTAGCACGCCCCGACGTTGAAATAATTCGGAAACTGTGTCAACGCCTGGAGAACAGTATAACCGCCGGCGCTGCGCCCGCGGATACAAACCTTGTGCGGATCGATTAGATCGCGCTGTTTCAAATACTCGATACCGTCGACTATGTCCGTAACATCGTATTCGCCCCAGTGACCCAGCAAGGATTGGCGGTACACACGGCCATGACCGGTGCTGCCGCGGTGATTCACGTCCAGCACCGCAAAGCCGATGGTGGTCCAATATTGCTTGGTAACATCGAAGGTGTGCGCACACCTGGATGTGGGGCCACCATGCACCATGACTAACAGCGGTGGACGCGCATCACTGGGTCCTTGGTAACGCGAGTTTTTGGGGGTGTAAAAATAGGCAAACGCATTGCCGCCGTTCCGCGTCGGATAGCATATGGGTTCCGCGACACTGATATCGTCGTTCGCCAATAGCGGATCTGCGGACTTGTAGACTGTCACCTGTTGATCCGCGGCACCACACCCAAGGACCACGGCACTTTTTTTGGTAGCGCGAGCCACCATCACAACGTCGTCGCTGTCGTCGGCCTTCGACAGCTGGGTGAAGCCCTGGAATTGCGCGGACAGTTGCCTCGTGGTCCCACCTTGATGTACGAGCACCAACTCATCTCCGGTGTCGGAGGTGCGGGACGCCAGTAACGTGCCCTGACTCAGGGGCACATAACGGGTTTCACCGAACACCCAGTGAGGATAACCGTATTCCGCCGCATCCGCGGTCAGTGCGGCGACGCCACCGTCCCGATACTGGTATAGATTCCAAAAACCGAGCGGCGCGTCGGCGCCATCATCCCCATCACGGGCAAAATACAGTGTCCCATCGTCGCCGAATGCTGCCTGGCACACCGATTGCCCTTTGCCGCCGGCGACACGACTTGCTTTTGCAACCTCGAGTCCCACATCGGAATACGCGAGCGTCCCCAGCCACAGCTCCGACTCATCCCAAGGCATACATGGGTGGCGCCATTGCACCCAGGCCAATCGGCGCCCGTCCGGCGAGACCACGGGATTAACATAGAAGTCGCAGCCCTCGACCAGTACTACCGGATCACTGTCACCGTCCAAATTCAACGTGCCGAGGGCGTTACGGTTTTCTTTGTCCTGATAACCGCGTTCCCATACAAAGATCAAATGCCGGCCATCCGGGGTGAGTTGCAAATCGGCATACATGCCCAGCGATTCGTCCGCAAACCGCGCTGGTGTCAAAGGCACTGGCCGCGCGGCATCGTCCAAGTCGTGCACATACAACCGCTGATCCGAGAAGTTACTGAAGTACACCTTGTTGTTACCCAACGCAAAGCAGCGGCCACCGTATTCATGCACGCGGGTGCGCAGATTGAAATCCGCCGGTGTAAGACAGGTTTCCAAACCGTTGGGGTCGCGCCGCATCAATACCAATCTACCACCTTCCTTGGGCCTGGCCTCGATCCAGTAAAGCCTATCCCGATAACGGGTCGGGTAAGCGGGTGAGGCGGATTTTTCGAATAGAGTCTTGATAGCGATGGGACTTTTCCAAGTCCCATACGGCGCTGTTCGTTTCATGGAAAACGGTGGTCAGGTCACGGTTTCCTCTAATATGGGGCCAGGCGTTGGGTTTTGCAAAAGAAGTAAGGCGGGCGACGATCGCGAGAGATGTATCAAAGGCGGACGGCGGCGACGAACGCTTCCTGTTGCGCCTCGCATCGCCCGCAAGCGTTACACGGATAGGTGCCCAGTTTGGCGCCGCGCAAACCGGCGACTGCGATTAATGGCGTCTGCGTCCGTGACCACTCCAGCTGCGGTCATAACCGCGGTGGGCAAAGTGACGACGATGACCGAACCCACCATGACCGCGACTGCGGTAACGGTGACCCCAGTGACGACCATGACCGCGATAATGGTGCCCATACCTGGGACCGCGATAGACGCGATGGCCGTAATGTTGACGATGACCGCCATAGTGCCCGCCCCTATCATAGTAATGCAGGCCGCCACCGTAATACGGGGCGCCAAAAAACAGGCTGAATCCGAAGCTATCCGCGGCCGCATAACCGGCGGGCAGTAATGTCAGGGCCAGTGCTGCCCCGGCAACGACAGGTTTGATTCGCTTGCTCATGATCAGTCCTCAGCAGTGGGCGTAGGTACGCATCTTGAGCGCTATTATATCGGCCCCAACCTGAACTGCGGCTGAACCCAAACTGAACACGAGCCGATACCCTATAGTTTCTGCCCCCACGCGGTAATTGATCTACAATAACAAGGTCGCTTAATCGGCAATCACATTAAGGAGCACACTATTATCACCCGCCGCACGGCGAATAAAATCATCTACTTGATCGCCTTCGCGGTTTTCATTCTGGGCGCAGTGATGCGCATCTTTATGGTGTCCACGACGACGATGGATGACCCCATCCGTGCCGACGCCAAGGAATACTATTTCTATGCATATAATCTAAAACAGTTCGGCGTATTCTCCAGTAAACCCATTCCCGCAAGCATAAACAGCCGGATTTCACCCCAACCCGATGCGGCGCGGACACCGGGTTATCCGTTATTCTTGCTGCCTTTCGTTACCTATCCGCCAACCGATGACATGTTGCGCACCATTACGATTACCCAGGCAATACTGAGCAGCTTGGCGATACTGATTGTTTTCATCATCGCATATCGGCTCATTCACCCGATTCCCGCCTTGTTCTGTGCACTCTTCGTCGCCGTTTCCCCCCAGCTCATCATCGCCGACTACTATCTTTTGACCGAGTCTTTATTTACTTTCGTGTTGTTGGTGGCGATAGCGAGCTTTGCCTGCGCAGATTCAAGTAATTACCGTTCTTGGATGCTAGTCACCGGGATCACATTGGGTATCGCGGCGCTCATCAAGCCGACCATGCTCTACAGCCTGGTTTTCGTGTTGCCCGCGACTTACCTCATCTACCGGCGCAATAGCACCGCGTTGACAAAGTGCTTGTTGATCGCTCTGGGCTTTGCAGTGATCTATAGTCCCTGGTACATCCGCAACCTCAACATCGACCAACAACAGGGACTCGAGACAAAATCCAGGATGAGCTATGCAATCCACAACGGCATGTATCCCGGGCTCATGGTCGACGGAGAACCGGAAAGCCGGGGTGCGCAACATCGGTGGGATTTCGAATACAATGACTACCGCACCGTCGGCGATGTACTGCAACTTTTGCGGTCCAAGGTCGCAAAAGATCCCGCGACATATGTCCACTGGTATCTTATTGGTAAGCCGATAACGTTCTTTGACAAGCATCTCGTCAACGGAGACGGCGACCTGTTTATCTATCCGGTGAACACTTCACCCTACCACACCAATGATTTCTTTTTTTTAACTTATCAAATCATGCAGTTCTTGCATTGGGGCTTTATCGTCGCGGGACTGGTTACCGCGCTACTCGTATGGCTGCCCGGTTTCGAGCTCTACATGTCCACACAAGCCACCAATCTCGGACGCTTCATCTCGATCATATTGCTGTATTTCCTAATGCTACACATCGCGGCGAATCCGCTGCCCCGCTACTCGATCCCCCTGCGCCCGGAAATTTATCTCATGAGTTTGATGGGAGTGACTTGGCTGTTTAGATGGGTATGGTCAAAAATGAGGCACGGATTTTCACCGGCAATCGAGACTCCGTATCTTAGGAAAAAATAAGACCAGAACTGATCGCATTTCGACTATAAAGGGAAGTTGATTTGCGACGGAACAAAAGAATCAGTCACCACCAACATGAGTCGGCGATTCACCCTTATCCATTATGCATCGTTCGTTGCACTAATATCCCTGGCATTGGGATTGCGCCTGCATGGATTGGGGCACGAAAGCTTCAATATGGATGAGGTTCATCAAGCTTCATACTATTCGTTGGACTGGAGCGAAATACCGTCAGGCGCTGCGCGCCAGTCACAACCGCCTCTGGATTACTACCTCGGGTATTTAATGACCAGGATGAATGATTCTGATTTTAGCTTACGTGTTCCGGCGGCTGTATTTGGCACTATTTCTATCGCTTTGTTGGTATTTCTCGGACTCCGGTTGTCATCTTGGTGGGAAGCGCTGTCGGTGGGGCTGTTCGCATCGTTGTCGCCGTTTATGATTTACTTTTCGCAAGAGGTAAGGCCTTACGCTATTGCCATTTGTCTGTTCCTGCTTCAGTTGTGGGCGTTAAACGAGTTCCTCTGTAACCAAAAACGTTACACGCTATCCGGGTTCCTTCTATTCGTATCCACGGTTCTGTTTCTACACTCCCGCGCGTTGGCACCGCTCATTATCACCACCAATTTGGTGGTTATTCTCCTCGTCTCGGCGTTGGTATCAATCCTGCGCGGAAGATACCCCAAGGAGGATTGGAAACATCTGCTCAAGGCCGGTGGCGTATTAACCTTAGGTATCTGTGCGTATCTGCCGGCTCTGGTTTACCTGGCACGCAAGGGATTTAGTGAAAATATTAAAATGTTCATAGGATTAAAGGAAGCGCACAACGTATGGAGCAGATTCGATCCAGAGATCATATGGATGTCGTTTGTTGTGCAAACAGAACCGCTTACCGTACCTCTCCTGTTATTACTATTATTATCTTTACCGCTCGCCTATTATACGTCGCGTTTGCGATCGGATTTGTTGTTTAAAATCATCTGCGCACTCCTGCCGCTAACGTTGTTTCTTCATGTTCTCGTTTATTATTTAAATACTGCTACGCCGTTTCGCCCTCCCTATGCGTGGTATCTGCTGCCAATCACATTATTGTTGGCGGCATCAGCGATTAACGATGCGCGACTAATAACATCAAAGGTGCTCAAAAGACAGGCGCTTACTGCCGTGTTGTCGACAGGCTTGCTGGCAATGCTCCTGGTAACAGCGGCTGCAACACTGAATTTCAAACGACAGCAGATAAAACCGGACTGGCGAGCGGTTGCACAACACCTACGCACCCATTTCGATCGCAGTCACTTCCTGTTGTTCGACAGCCTGGCATCATACCCACGTTGGGAACCGACGTTCTATGGATTCGAGCGCTATTCCCATGGAGACGCAGGCGGTTTGGGTATAGATCGTATGCCGGATTGGGCACCGTTGTTGGTAACGCGGACCCATGAGCCGATATTCATCATTTACGAATACGTGAAATACAATTTAACGAGTCGCTCCCGTTATCCAATCTTTTTTCTCCCCGTCAAGGAACATAGTGATTTCGACTATGGCGCCTTGGCAAACGGACAAATAGTCGCCATCAACCGGTTCAACGGTTTCACCTTACTTCGCCTGTCGCAGCCAACCGGCAAGCTGGGCGGGGATCTGTACACATTAATCACCCACACGATCAACAAACTACCGCCGAGTTCTGCTTTGGTGGAGCTACACCTTGCCGCAGGCGCCTTGGCCCAGGCGTTAGCGATGCCGACCTATCGTGCGCATCTACGAGCGGCGGAGCGTTTCACACCCAACCGGCACAAACAACGCGTGCACGCCATTAGCGCGGCAATAGAAGAAAGGAACGATTCTATAAATGGGGTCGGTGACAAATGAGTCTAACTCTAAAAATGATCCACTGGCCAGGATGCGATGCACATATTGGTCAATGGGGTCAGATGCGTTTGATTAGGCGCTTGTTTTACCCTCGCATCAGGGATTCAAATGCACCTGACCCTATTGAT
>CALZGZ010000297.1 GCA_945787105.1 uncultured Gammaproteobacteria bacterium | reverse complement strand
TGGTCGGGGTGAGTGGATTCGAACCACCGGCCCCTGCCTCCCGAAGGCAGTGCTCTACCAGGCTGAGCTACACCCCGAACGAAGAGTTATAAGTACAACGTAAGAAATATTAAGGTCTGTTTAAAAGCTTCTCTCGACCGCGAAAACCGCCAGACTCATGAGCGCTTGTTTGTGCGGCGATGCCGGTACAATGTCCAGCGCTTGCCGGGCCAGTTCGGCCTCATTGCGGGCCCGGCGCGCAGTGTACGCAAGTGAGCCGGTTGATTCAATGATCGCGCGGACGTCATCGATGTATTCACGCCCGCCGTGTTTGATCGCGTCCTGAAGCAATTCGCGTTGGGCGTCGGTACCGCGCTGCATGGCATTAATGATCGGCAGCGTGGGCTTGCCCTCGTCAAGGTCATCGCCGATGTTCTTGCCGATGTCATCGGTGTTGGCATCGTAATCCAACACGTCATCGATCAACTGGAAGGCGGTGCCCAGGTGAATGCCATAGTCGGCCAATGCCTGTTCCACGGCGCTGGACTGGTTGCTGATCACGGCGCTGAGCTGGCTGGCGGCCTCGAACAGCTTCGCGGTCTTGCGGTGTATGGTGTCCAGATACTGCGCCTCGGAGGTGTCCGGCGAGTGGCAGTTCATCAGTTGCATAACCTCGCCTTCGGCAATCTGGTTGGTGGTTTCGGCCATGATCTCCATGATCCGCATGCTGCCGAGTTCCACCATCATCTGAAACGCCCGGGTGTACAAAAAGTCTCCCACCAACACGCTGGCCTCGTTGCCCCACACGTGATTCGCGGTGGCCTTGCCGCGGCGCAATTCCGAGGCATCGACCACGTCGTCGTGGAGCAGGGTGGCGGTGTGAATAAACTCTACAATGGTAGCCAGGCTGATGTGGGCATCGCCGCGGTAATCGCAGGCGCCGGCGGCGAGCAGCACGGTGACCGGGCGCAGTCGTTTGCCGCCGCTGTGGACGATGTAGGCGGCGAGTTGGTTGATCAGTGCGATATCCGAGCGCAGGCGCTCGTCAATGAGCCGGTTCACGGCGGCCATGTCGGCATCGACCAACGCCATGATGGCGTTGAGGTCGACCCGCGAGCGGTCGGCGGTCTGGATGGGGGCGGAATGGATGGCCAAGCGTAAAACTCCGACGATTCTTGTGGGGGATCGTTCTTCCCGTGGTTCGCTGTGGGTAAAGCATGCCGGGAGTGTGGAAAACATGCAAGCCACGGCTGAGAATGGCGGGGGTGATTGACCTGGTCACAGCCCGTCGTTACAATCGCGCGCCTGCTTTTTCTAGCGGTTTTTCTTGAGGAAACAACTATGTATGCGGTTATCGACACTGGCGGGAAGCAACATCGGGTGATGCTGGGCGACCGGCTCAAGGTCGAGAGCCTGAAGGTCGAGCCAGGTGCGAAAATCAACCTGGAAAACGTCCTAATGGTGGCTGATGAGGGCGATATTAAGGTCGGGACGCCGCACCTCGATACCGCTGTCGAGGCCACGGTCATTGGTCACGGGCGCGGCAAGAAGGTGCGCATTTTCAAGATGCGCCGGCGCAAGGGGTCGCGGCAACACGCGGGTCACCGGCAGAATTACACCGAGCTGGAAATCACCCGGATTGGCGGTGCGAAGGTGAAACCGGCCAAGCCCAAGACTGAAAAGACCGCCCAAGCACCAGAGCCCGAGGCTGAGAAGCCAAAACCGGCAGCGCCGGAGGCAACCGCAGCAAAAGATGATCTCACCCAGATCAACGGCGTTGGCCCGGTGATTGTGGACAAGCTCAACGGCATCGGCATCAACAGCCTGGAGCAGATCGCGGCGTTGACCGAGCAGGACATCGAGCGCATCAACGGGGAACTGAATTTCAAGGGCCGTATCGAGCGCGATGATTGGGTTGGGCAGGCGAAGCGATTAATTAAAGAGAGTAAAAAGTAGAACCGGCCAAAGACAAAACGACCCCGATCCTTTGCACCTGACTTTTTACCTTTAATATTTAGATTCGAGAGTTTAGTTATGGCACACAAAAAAGCCGGCGGCAGTTCCCGAAACGGGCGCGATTCGATATCCAAACGCCTGGGCGTGAAGCGTTATGACGGCCAGCAGGTATTGGCGGGTAATATCCTGGTGCGGCAGCGGGGCAGCACGTTCCACCCCGGCCGCAATGTCGGCATGGGCAGAGATTTTACCTTGTTCGCCAAGGCGGCCGGCCGGGTGAAGTTTGACGTCAGAGGCCCGCGCAAGCGCAAGACCATCAGTATCCTGGCGACGTAAGCAGCACCCGCCTGCGATTTCCGACTAACCCCACCTTGGCGACAAGGCGGGGTTTTTTGTTTTTATGGATGCAACAGCCGGGCGTCACGATGCGTGACGCCGCAATGCAAGTTGCTTGTGTCGGTTGCCGATCCGCTTGTATCTTTCGATCATGAAATTTGTTGACGAAGCGACGATCTCGGTGCAGGCCGGCAAGGGCGGTGACGGCTGTTTGAGTTTTCGCCGCGAAAAGTACATCCCCAAGGGCGGGCCGAACGGTGGCGACGGTGGCAACGGTGGCAACGTGTACCTGGTTACCAAGGCGGGACTGAACACCCTCGCCGATTTTCGCTATGCGCGCGTGTTTCGCGCCAAGAACGGCAGCCCCGGCAGCGGGCGCGACAAGACCGGGCGTGGCGGTGATGACTTATACATACAGGTGCCGGCGGGGACCGTGGTCAGCGATCGCGATACCGATGAAATCATCGGTGACATCACCGATGTGGGCGCCACGTTGCTGGTCGCGGCGGGCGGCCGCGGCGGGCTGGGCAACGCCCATTTCAAGTCCAGCACCAATCGCACGCCACGACGGACCACCCAGGGCAAGGCCGGTGATGCGCGCGAGCTGCGCCTGGAGCTCAAGGTGTTGGCGGATGTCGGGCTGCTGGGCCTGCCGAACGCGGGAAAGTCCACGTTTCTGCGCGCCGTGTCCCAGGCCCGTCCCAAGGTGGCGGATTATCCGTTTACCACCCTGCACCCCGAGTTGGGGGTGGTCAGTGTCGATCCGGGCCGTAGTTTTGTGGTCGCCGACATCCCTGGGTTGATCGCCGGGGCGGCCGACGGCGCGGGGTTGGGGATCAAGTTCCTGCGTCACTTGGGCCGCACACGGCTGTTGCTGCACTTGGTCGATATCGCACCTTTGGATGAGCAACGCGACCTGGCCGCCGATGTGCGCGCGATCATGACCGAGTTGGATCGCTTCGGTGGCGACTTGGCCGAGCGGGAACGCTGGTTGGTGTTGAACAAGATTGATCTGCTAGCGGAGGCGGAACGGCGCAGGCGAAGCAGTGAGTTGACCGATGCGCTAGACTGGCCTGGTCCGGTATATCAGATCAGCGCCTTGAGCGGCGCGGGCTGCCGGGAACTTTGTCAGCACGTTATGACACGATTAGAAAAGCTGGAGGCCGAAGTGCAGCCGGTAGCGGACCCATTCACATGGTGACCCGATCACTCCTTAAGAATTCCAAGCGCTGGGTAGTGAAGGTCGGCAGCGCGCTGTTGACCGATCACGAGGCCGGCTTGAACAAGGCACTGATCGAGGGGTGGGCCGGTCAACTCGCCGAGCTGCGCGAGGGCGGTCTGCAGACGGTGATCGTCTCCTCCGGGGCGGTGGCCGCGGGCATGCGACGCTTGGGTTGGCGCGAACGGCCACCCGCGTTGCACCACCTGCAGGCGGCGGCGGCGGTAGGTCAGATGGGCTTGGTGCATCTGTACGAGTTCGCGTTTCAAGCGCACGGGGTGCACACCGCCCAGGTGCTGCTGACCAATGCCGACCTCGCGCACCGGCAGCGCTACCTGAATGCGCGTACCGCGCTGCGCACCTTGTTGGAGTTGGGCATCATTCCAGTGGTCAATGAGAACGATACCGTGGTCACCGACGAGATCCAGTTTGGCGACAACGATACGTTGGCGGCGTTGGTGGCCAATCTAGTGGAGGCCGATGTGCTGGTGTTATTGACCGATCAAGCCGGGTTGTTCAGCGCCGATCCCCGGACCGACACCAATGCGAGCCTGATTGCAGAGGCCAATGCCGGTGATCCGGCGCTGGACGCCATGGCGGGGACCGGGAGCGCCGTCGGCCGGGGCGGCATGGTCACCAAGTTGGCTGCCGCCGGGAAAGCGGCGCGGTCGGGGACGGCGACGGTGATCGCCTCAGGCGAGGAGCCCGATGTGTTATTGCGGTTACGTAGCGGCGAACCACTCGGCACGCTGCTCAAGCCGGTCACCAACCGCATGGCGGCGCGCAAGCAATGGCTTGCCGGACACTTGCGGCCCCGTGGCCGGTTGACCTTGGACGACGGCGCGGTGAAGGTGCTACAAACCGCCGGGCGCAGCCTGCTGCCGGTGGGGGTGACCGCGGTCTCCGGGGAGTTCCGGCGCGGTGAACTGGTGATCTGTGAGGATCCCGGCGGCCGCGAAATCGCGCGCGGGTTGATCAACTACCCGGCCGCCCAGGCGCGGGCGATCATCGGCCGCGCCAGTGATGAGATCGAATCCATCCTCGGTTATGTCGATGAGCCGGAGTTGATCCATCGTGACAATATGGTGATCGTGTAACGCGCGCCCGAGTCCGCATATTGCACCAAGCCGCCCGGATAATGGCGATGTGACTTGTGCTGCGCGTAGTTCCCCTGCTGTTCCCCTGCTGTGCGGGGACGAGCGCCGTTCTGGAGCGATGGAGAGTGGGGGTCTGAACTGAATTCAGACCCCTTGCTGTCCCACT
>CALZGZ010000296.1 GCA_945787105.1 uncultured Gammaproteobacteria bacterium | reverse complement strand
CATTTCCTGGGATACGCGGAGTATTGAGGACGGACAACATGAACTTCGTCTGGTGGCGGTCGAGGCCGGGCCAATTGAGACGCGATCCTATGCAAAATTCTCGGTGACGATCGCCAATTCCGACCAGCGGATCGAAGGCCATACAAGCCGATCCGAGGCGTTGCTCGGGGATAGGATTGTGCTGTCCGGGTCCGCCCCTGGCGCCGAACGCGTGCGTGTGCTGCGCGGGTTTCTCGAGTTGGGATCTGCGCCGGTTACCGATGGCGAGTGGCGCGTGCACCTACCCACCGAGTTGCTTGGGCTCGGACAATCCACAATTTTTGCGCGTGCGACGTACCGCGACGATTCCACGGTACGCAGCCCACCGCTTGCGATCCGTATCCTCGAACCTCCTCGTGTTAAAGCGCTTGTCGATGACAATGAATCGCGCGCAGGGCTCAGGGCGTTGGTAAATATGATGGATGGCGGCAAACGCGAGTTGGTGGTGAAGACCCTGAACGGTGCTTTGGCAGAGTTTGCCAACGACAAGACCGGAATCGAGTCCATACGCCTGCAGGGTGATGTCCGCATCCAAACCAGCGGGTTTTACCAGTTCACGGTAGATACTCGCGGACGATTGCGGATAAGGCTTCACGATCGGGATTATGGCGAGCATCACCTAACGGTCCAAAACAGCGAAGTATTTCTACCGCTCAGTCTGGACGAAGGTTGGCACCGCCTATCGATGGAACTGTTTCCGGAAGGTGCGCCGCGTTTAAAGGTAGTGGTGGCGGGCGATCAGGTCGCGGAGGTGTTAAATGAAAAAATGTTGCGGCACCAACCACAGCGCGATGAATAGAATGCTCGTTTGGGGTCGGACCAACATAATCGCACTTTTTACCGATGTTGAATCCATATAATCAATGAGTTATAGGTAATTATTCATGTAAATTAGGCGCATCATGCTCCTTAGAGCGCCATTTTTCGCACAAGAATGGGGTTTGCAGCCACTCGGTGAGAAATACCGGCAAGTTCCCGTGCGTGCCAGGTTCAATACTTGGGGTTGATGACAAAGATACCCTTGCGCTCGAGCTTGGGCAGGATGGACTTTCGTAGCAAGTTCAACGGGTACCGTTCCAGCAACCAGAGTGCATAGCGTCGGGCATGTTCCTTTGTTGTGATTTGCACCGGAAAGCTCGCGAGCTCGAACAGATGGTCCATCAGCCAATCGGGAGGCCACATCGGCTTTCCGTTGCGGCTCTGCGTGAGTACTGCCGGTGGAATAGGGGTGTTGAAATACTTGCGTGCGTAGCGAAACGCCCAGTGGCACGGCGTCAGGAGATTGAGCTCTTCCGCTCGCGTCACCAATTGGTTGAAGAAATCGTCGTCCTGCCGGGTAAATTCTTTTACCAGTGTGTCCAGATCCACCAGATCGCGGAGCGCACGGTGGTAATGTCCATTCCTGAACAGATGAACAATATTGTGGAGCACCATATCAACGGGGGCGAGCGTGTGGATACGCGAATCCTCACGGACGGGCCGGGCGTTAGCAAACAGTGTCTTGGCATCGAACTGCAGACGGTCGATAGGCGGGAGGATGTTGTGATGCACATCGATCTTGGTGCCTCGCCGCTCGTGTATGAGTGGAAGCAATTCATGCATCCAGCGTTGAAAGTACTGGTCTTCATCGGCCAGTTCTTCCGGCTGCTTCCAGCCATGTTGTTGCAGAGTGTGTGCGACCTCGGTGATCGATGCCTTTGGCACCATGATGTCGATATCCGAATAAACTCTTCCATGCGAGATGTCGAGGGCGCGCAAAAGATAGGCTGCCCCTTTGAGCACAACGATGGGTATATCGATACCCGCCAGTGCTGTTTCGAGCTGCTCAACCTCCCAATACACGACGCGCCGCTGCTTGCGAGAGCGTATGCGCGCAGCTTCAAGGTGAATCGCGAGACGTTTCGGCAGCGAATCAGAACCAGCCGCTGCGTCGAGTCTTGCCACCAGGAATGGCAGCATGTCGATCTGATTCACCATCGGTAAAAAAGCGTCCCAATGGCGCAAATTGAACTCGACCACAAGAGTTGGATCGCGTAGCGCGTCCAGAAAACGTTGTTTATCGATGATCACCGATTACGCCGGCGCCCGTTCGTGTGCCGCTGTCGACTTCCAACTCGCGGAGGAAAAAAAGTCGATAGCCTCATGGATCTCACCGTAGCAAAAATCGTAGCAAACGGCTGAATCGATGGCCCGCGACAGGGTATTGAATCCCGATTCTCCGAGGGAGCCGTAGTTGAGGGCGGCATTTTGCGCGACACTCATGAATGCGCGGGCCTTGGGAACTTGCTGAACCCGAATCGGCGCGCCGTTTTCGAATTGGACGAACACGAAGCAAGCAGGTATTGCCGGCTGCCCGACATTGGCGACACTCGACGCCGGCGGACGCATATGTGCCACATCGCCCTTCGGGGTATCGCGCGATATGGGACCGATGTGTGCGTCTCGAGAGAGCGACCTGATCAGATCGATCGCCGCATTTTTGAGCGCAACGGGACGCGCTAGTCCGGTCAGTGACCCATCCGTTGGCGAGATGATCGTCAATTCGTCCGACAACAACCGCCAACCATGCAGACACAATGCGGCGGACAGCGTGCTCTTACCCGCCCCCGATTCTCCCACGATGATCAGCGCATCGCCGTCCTGTTCCAAGACCCCACCGTGGAGCAGCAGGTTCGGAAAGAACTGTGAAAAGATGCATCGATTCAAGCTCCATTCGAGATAGGCGAT